>DTSY01000001.1 GCA_012965075.1 Gammaproteobacteria bacterium
GATACAGTAGGTTCAGGTGATTGCTTTGTTGGAGCTCTATCTTACTCACTGTTACAGGGAAGGTCTTTAGAAGAATCTTGTGAGTTTGCAAATAAATCTGCAGCGCTTTCTGCTACTAAGAAAGGAGCTGCTATTTCGATGCCTAAAATGGAAGAAGTAAGAAGTTTTTATAACCTATAGGCTCTTCAGAAAATTTATTACTCTTTCGTAGAAGATTTTATTAAATGACTGGACATCTAGCTTCAAGGCGATTTCTGCATTGGGTTTAGGCTTTGTTATTCTTCCCATAATAGATTGATTAAATTCGCACACAGTTTCCCCTGTTGAGTGGTCCCCAGCAGTTTCCACTGCTACATAAGCTGGTTTGAATTCAACTAGTTCAGGTGCAAAACAGATTGCCATGGCTAGAGAATCATAAAGATGTAAACCTTCATCACTCACAAGATCTGATCTGATGTTGATCCAAGGTTCAACGGATTCTTTAACAAATTGGCAGAAGGGGTGCTTATGTTCCCCAATCGAGATTAATTCGTCTCTACTCAATCTTGTTTTATGGCATACATCTAAAGGCACCATCGTGATGTCTATTCCTGATTCAAAAACCTTGGCTGCTGCTTCAGGATCTGCCCAGACGTTAAACTCTGCAGCTGGAGTGATATTTCCTGGTACCTTGGCGGCACCTGCCATCATAGTAATCTTTTTAATATTTTTTTTTAGATCTGGAGTTTGCTCCAAAGCCTTTGCTACATTAGTCAAAGGACCTATGGTGACTAATTCTATTTCGTTCGGATTATCATTACAGGTGGAAGAAATAAAAGATGGAGCATCAATTTTTTCCTTGTCTATTGTCAACAAGGGAGTGATTTGTTCCATATTTTCTCTTTGTCCTAACCAACTTCTCTCTTTACTTCTGTCTTCATCAAAGGTCCCAGGTATTCCACTATGGATTGGAATATCTTTTTTTAATTCATTCAGTAGATAGGTGACATTACTGAAACCTCTCTCAACAGGAACATTTCCTTGCACAGTAGTAATACCTTCTATCTGCAGTTCTGGCGAATTAAGAGCCAGCATGATGGCAAAGCAATCTTCAGGGTCGCCCCCTTTTGTTCCCATAGCGGGGTCAGTATCAATGATGATCCTTTTGGGCATCAGTTTGAGCTCTCAAATTTTTTATTTTCTGGATTCTTCTCTTATTGATTTGAATTCATTACCTTCATACCATTCAGGCCATCTATCGGAATCTGCTAAATATTTAACCATTTTTGTAGTAAGGGTTAATTGGTCAGCAAATCCACTTAGATCCCAATTGGAATCATATTCATCAGAGGGTTGATGATAATATTTGGCAGTGTATTCATCCGCAAAAGCTCTTCCTGCTTCCTTCCCACCATCGATCTTGTCAAAACCGCCATCGGCATAAAGCATAGGAACTCCTTTCTTAGCAAAACTTATATGATCAGATCGGTAAAAGAATCCTTTTTCAGGTTGCGGGTCGGGGACTATGTATTTACCAACTTTATCTAGTTCTGCTTTAAGAATATCTTCCAGTTCGGAAGCTCCATATCCTACAACAATGACGTCCCTTGTTTTCCCCACTGGTAAAACGCCATCAAAATTATAGCCAGCAACTATGTTGGATAGGTCTATCGGTGGGTATTCTGCAAAGTATTGTGATCCTAAGAGTCCTGATTCTTCTGCAGTTACAGCCAGAAACAAAAGAGACCGTTCGGTTTCAATGTTACTAAAGTAGTTAGCTAATTCCAATAACCCAGCGGTTCCTGAGGCGTTGTCGACAGCTCCATTGTAGATATTGTCGCCAGATTGGTCTTCTTTAATTCCCAGATGGTCCCAATGGGCCATCAGGAGAATATATTCATTGGGTTTTTTATAACCATTCTTAACTGCGGCAACGTTATGAGAGATAGAGAATTCAACTTTATTATTTAGTGCCGCGTCTAAGGTTAAGCCTGTCATTTCTACTGATTGAAAGTCTGCTTTAAGTGCAGCCTGCTTAAGGCCTTTTAGGTCTAGATTTGCCTGCCCAAAGATATCTTCGGCAACTCCACTGGTAATCCAGCCCTCAACCTTGACTCGACTTCTGCCCATGTCTTCTCGCTTAAGGTCTATTTGTTTCCCCGCCCAACTGGTTTCCACGACTTGCCAGGGGTAAGCAGCTGGAGCCGTGTCATGAATAATCAAAACAGCTTCGGCTCCTTGTCTGGCTGCTTCCTCAAATTTATAAGTCCACCTTCCATAATAAGTCATAGACTTGCCATTAAAGAGCTTGGGGTCTTCGGTCCAAAAACCGGGATCGTTTATTAACATTACGGCAGTTTTTCCTTTCACATCTAGGTTCTTGTAATCATTCCATCCGTATTCAGGTGCGACAATTCCATAACCAACGAAGACTAATTCACTGGCTCTAACCGAAACTCCTTCTACAACTCTCTTAGTCCAATAAACAGTTTCAGGTCCCGCTTCAAGTATTCTTGCTTTGCCATTTTTACTTATGGATAAAAAGGAGCTATTTAAATCAACAGTCATTTTACTGAGAGGAACTTCCAGATAATAATCACCTTTTATTGAGGGCAGACCCATCTTCTTAAACTCTTCTTTCAGGTATAGCTTTGTTTTTTCACCACCAGCACTACCCGGTCCTCTTCCTTCAAACTCATCGGACGCAAGAATTTCTATATGTTTGTGAAGGTTGAGTTCTTTGATTTCATTGGCTGGTTGATCACAGCCTTGGATGATTAAAGATATTAGAATCAGGATTAAAATTTTCATTAGCATCTCCTTAAGATCAAGCTCTTTTTATTGAAAGCCCGCCATCCACAGGCAAGACAGCACCGTTTACAAAAGAAGCTGCAGGTAAACAGAGGCTCAAAGTCATATGTGCAACTTCTTCTGGCTCTCCGTATCTCTTTAAAGGAACTCTGCGTCTGGCGTAAATTTGTTTATCCTCGATGGGAATAGCCGCTGTCATAGCAGTATTAATAGGGCCTGGGCAAATACAATTAACTGTTATTCCTTGGGATCCAAGCTCAACAGCCAAAGACCTTGTCAGGCCAATAACTCCATGCTTTGCAGAAGTGTAAGGACTGATTCTGGGTGTTGCCCCCAAACCCTCGGTGGACGAAATGTTGACTATTCTTCCGCAATCAGACTCCCTAATGAAAGGCAAAGCAGCTCTGATTAAGTTAACTTGTCCTTTAAGAAGAACGTTAAAAGTTCGATCCCAGCTTTCCTCGTAATTTTCATCATCAATAGTTGTTGGAATAGATATACCGGCATTGTTTATGAGTATGTCTAACTGACCAAACTCTTTAATTACGTTGGCAATGACTTCGTTAATGTTTTCTTGATTTGTGACATCTAAGATTTGTTTTAGGCAAGTACCATTAGAAGAATTAATTTCAGAACTAACTTCCTCAATTTGTTTTTTGTTTATGTCGGAAACAACAACTTTAGCTCCTGCTTCAGCAAAAACGTAGGAAGTTGCTCTTCCCATTCCGCTGCCCGAACCAGTAATCAAAGCTACTTTTCCTTCGACTGATCTGGACAGTTTAGTAAGTTTTGTCATTGTTAAGAAAATTAGTCTAAATTATTTTTTCATATTAAGCTAAGTGCTAGGATATCCAATCAAAACTTATAGGGAAAAACTAGATGACAGAATTAGCCACATTAGAAAAAGAAGGGGATGTTTCAGTTATTACATTAGATGACGGAAAGGTTAACGTTTTTTCGCCGGCCATGATCGAGCAATTAAATGCTCTTTTGGATCTAGTTCCTAAGGACAGTGGCTCATTATTAATCCAAGGAAAAGAAGGTATGTTTTCTGCTGGCTTTGATCTAAAAGTCATGCAGGGTGGAGACACGCAAGCAATGTCAAAAATGGCTTCTGGTGGCTTCAGACTTTTGGCTAGAGTGTTTGCGTTTCCTAGACCAGTAGTGGCAGCCTGCAGTGGTCATGCAATTGCACTGGGTGCTTTTATGCTTTGTTGTGCTGACTATCGAGTCGGAGTAAAGGGCGAGTTTATAGTTCAGGCAAACGAAACCAGAAATAACATGTCCATTCCGACTCCAATCCTAGAGATTTCTAGATCGAGAATTGCTAAAGCACATTGGTACAGAGCGATATTAAACGCTGAAGCCTACAATATAGAGGACTCAATTGATGCAGGTTATTTGGATGAGGTAGTTGATAAAGAAGATTTATCTAGTAGAGCTATGGAAGTAGCTACTGATTTAGCTACATTAGGGCACCCGCACTACCAAATAACAAAGGAATTAGACCAGAAAGATACTTTGGATAAAGTCTTATCAGCAATACCTGGTAATGATTCGTAGTCAAAAGAAGAAAATATACTCCGTAAACTAATTACATATTTAGTCGGTTTTTGTTAATCTACGAACCCCTTTGGGGCCATAGCTCAGCTGGGAGAGCGTCTGGTTTGCATCCAGGAGGTCGTCGGTTCGATCCCGACTGGCTCCACCAAAGTTC
>DTSY01000002.1 GCA_012965075.1 Gammaproteobacteria bacterium
CTTACTGCTTCTTTGTTTCTTCTAAATGTTTCTTGAGGTAAGTCATAAAAGGAGTCCCTCCAGTTCCCTTTATGGTTGAGCCTCCAGTCCCAAATGGATTTTTTTGCTCTGACTGTTTATGAATATACATGCCAGCGTACTTTAAATGCAAGGAACGAAAGTCGGCTAATTCATTCAAACATTGGTTATAAATTTGTTTTAAATCAGAGGAATCTGATACCAGGTCTTTTACAACTGAATGCTGTTCAAGTTTTTCTATGAAATTTCTGTGTTCAGGCGGCATGTATTCTCTCATTTCGTTTAAATAATGCCTCAATGCATCTTTTGAATGTTTAATTCCTAAAACCCCATCTAAACTAGGAACTATACTGCTTTGAGCTCCTGTTTCTCCTCGAAAAAATTGTGCTTTATTGGCAAACTGGCTTTCATAAATTAGTCCATTTTTTAAATCTGGGTTGTCTTTAGAGCCAAAAATAAAGGGTCTAACTCTGTGATAGTAAACGTAAGGATCACATCGCTCCGTCATTCTTAAAAAAATCTTATTTACCTCGTTAAGGGATAGCTGAATTTTTGATAAAAGATTGTGAAGATCCTTCTCGTTTGTTGCCTCATTGCACTCAGATAATTTATCAGCTGCTTCAATAGCCCCTGAGGCAGCATTTTCTATACAGACGTGAATGGTTACAAACCAATCCTCATCAACACCCCCTAGAAAATTATTAATCAGAGCAACATTTTCAAGAGAAAGCGGTTCATCTTCTAATAAAAACCAATTATTTAAACAGTAACTTGCGTAGCTTAAAACCGGTGGTCGGCCTAGAAACTCAGAAACCTGAACCCAAGGTGCAGCTACAACTTCAGGTAATTTACTATTAGGTTTGGTGCCTCCTAAAACATAAGCATGGGCTAAGAAGCTAAGATGCACCATAGCGAGCCTTAACTCCCTCTCGCTTTTACTTTCTAAAAGCTCTTGTATCGATAAATCATCTTTATTAAGAGATTCAACTGTTAGCTGCACTCGGCTAGTTAAAAGTAACTTAGGGAGGCTTGAAGCTATTTCTTGTAATCTGTTAAGCGAAGGTGATGAAGATATTGAATACTCCCTCAAAGGAGGCTTTGCAGGTAAAAACCCCTTCATGTCACGCCCTTGTATGAAAATTAATATCCAGAAGCCTGCCCGTCCTTTCTGCTTTCGGAAGCTCCAAAATACACTCCATCTTTAATCATGATAGCTTGGTATCCGCCAAAAATACCTTTTTGATATTGGAGCTTATGGCCTTTTTCCTTAAGCGCTTCTTCAATTGCTGTTCCAAATCCTGTTTC
Source organism: Gammaproteobacteria bacterium (assembly GCA_012965075.1). GTDB lineage: Bacteria > Pseudomonadota > Gammaproteobacteria > Magnimaribacterales > Magnimaribacteraceae > AEGEAN-183. The sequence continues at coordinate 1,324 of DTSY01000002.1, forward strand.
TAGACTCAAACTGCCTCCGTCCAACATTATTTCGTCAGTTGGTTGAGAAGAACCGCTGTGAACTAGCCTCGGGGCATCACCGGCTTCTTGGAGGTTATAACCGAAGTCAATTAAGTTAATTATTATCTGAGCATGTGCCTGCGGTTGGGTGGCACCCCCCATCACACCAAAGCTCAAATAAGGTTTGTTGTCTTTTGTTACGAAAGCAGGAATTATGGTATGAAAAGGACGCTTACCGCCTTCAATAACATTCGCATGATCTTCTTCCAAACTAAATAACTCACCTCGGTCCTGAAGCATAAAACCTAAACCCGGAGGTACCATGCCAGAACCCATGCCTCGATAATTACTCTGAATTAAAGAAATCATATTCCCAAATTGATCTGCGGCTGTTAAATAAATGGTATCTCCACCATTAGGTATTCCCGATTCATCTACTTGAGCTGCTTTGGCTAAATCTATCAAGGCAGCCCTCTCTTTGGCATAGCTTTTAGAAACAAGCTGCTCAATTGGAATTTTGGAGAAATTAGGGTCGGCATAGTGCTTGGCACGATCAGCAAATGCGAGTTTCTTTGCTTCTGTAAATAGATGGACATAGTCTGAACTGAATAAGCCCATCTTTTTTACATCAAAATTTTCAAGGATATTTAAGATTTGAAGAGCAACCATTCCCTGACCATTGGGTGGTAGTTCCCAAACATCGTAGCCTCTGTAATTAGTAGAAACGGGTTCAACCCATTCTGAGTTGAAGTTTGCAAGGTCTTCATAAGTTAGAAATCCTCCCTGAGCTTGTATGAAATCAGCAATAGTTTTTGCCACTTCGCCCTCATAAAACCCAGCCCTTCCCTTCTCAGCAATAATTTCTAGGGTGTTAGCTAATTGAGGGTTCTTAAAAATATCTCCTTTTCCCGTGGTTTCTCCATCTTTCATCCATACCTCTGAAAAATTTGGGTACTGTTTAAATGTTTCCTTTGACCTATCAAGGTAGTAAGCGATTGTTTCGGTGACGGGGTGTCCTTTTTTTGCGTAATCAATGGTGGGTTCAAAAAGTGAAGCAAAGCTTTGATTGCCAAATTTTTCATGTAATTTAACCCAACCGTCCACAGCACCCGGAACCGTTACTGGCAAAGGCCCGAAAGGAGGAATTTTGGCTAACTTTTGTTGTTTAAAATAGTCCAAAGAAATAGATTGGGGGGCTGGACCACTGGCGTTTAAGCCAAATAGTTTTTGTTCTTCGGCATCCCAAACAATTGCAAACAAATCGCCGCCTATGCCACTCCCTGTGGGTTCCATAAGACCTAAAGCAATATTCGCCGCTATGGCAGCATCTATGGCTGTACCACCCTTTTTTAATACATCAATACCTATTTGTGTTGCCAGAGGATGACTGGTTGCGACCATCCCGTGTTGTCCAATAACTTCAGAGCGACTCGCGAATTGTTCGCCTGTTATTCGGTCGTATCCATATCCACTCATAGTCATTAAGGCTAACGATAAAATGATGAACCTAAACTTCATTATAAGCTTAGCTTAATTATGCTTACCTTTATTCCAGCCATTTTTAGTTAAATATTTTTCTGCTGATTCTATTGCCCCTGCTTCAATGCTGGTACCCATGCTGTCGTTCCACCTATTCAGATACCCGAATAGAGATATAACTCCTAGAATCTCAACTATTTCTCCCTCATCCCAATGATTCTGTAATCTTTCTTCCAGCTCTGCATCAACTGCATTAGGAGTTTGAGAAGCCGCCAAAGCAAAATCTAATGCCGCTCTTTCCGCTTCATTAAATGCTTCATGCGTTCTGTATTCCCAAATATTTTCTAGTTGCTCTGAATTAGCTCCGTATCTTTCAGCCGCTCTAATTGCGTGCGCCTGGCAGTATCTACACCCAGCTGCATTACTGCTTACCCAAGCTATCATCCTTTTTAAAGCAGAAGTAACTGTGCCGTGATTTTCCATGACTGCTTTATTTAAACCAATGAAAGCGGAAGCCACCTCAGGTCTAATTTGCATTGTTAGAACCGAGTTTGGACAAAAACCAAGGGTCTCATTAAAAAACTCTGCCAGTTCTTTAACTTCTAAATTGGCTTCTGGTGAAAGGGGTTTTACTAAGGGCATGTTGTATTAGTTTTGAATGCGGCCCTTTAAAATAACTTTGTAAATGTCTTGAGTGTTCTTGATGTCTTCCAGAGGACTGCTATTCAAAATAACAAGATCAGCGTATTTTCCTGTTTCTATGGTGCCCATTTTATTTTCCAAATTAAAAAACTCAGCTGGAGTTATAGTAGCAGACCTTAATGCTTGCAGGGGCGTCAACCCAGCTTCAACTAGCAATTCTAGCTCTTTATGTAAACTGAAACCGGGTGTTAGAAAGCCAATGGGAGTGTCGGTTCCAGCAATGATCTTAACTCCATGTTTATTGAATAAACTCACAATTTTGAAACTCCACTCTTCAAACATCTTATTATTATCACTTACTGGTTGTTGCGAGAGATTTACAGAGTCATCTAGCCAACTTTTCTGTACTTCACTGGGAAGAAGTTTATAAGTATCTTGCCATTTACTGTCAGCAAAAAATCTTTTTGAACCAACGGTATTAATGGTCAAGGTGGGAGTTTGGAAAACATTATTTGTAGCTAAGTATTTGATGATTTTATTGCAACGATTGTCATCTATGTTGCCTAGTGCAGCGTACCTTTGCGATTGATGAATTTTTGATCTAAGAGCTGAACCCGGAAGCAAATCCAAATTTTTTAACAGTTCCTGCCTTTGCACTAAGATTTCTTCAGCATTTTCAGCACAGGCAAGGTCCAAATTCCGAATATGCTGCATGCCGCCTAAACCTGCATCTACAGCGTCAATCAGATCCATGCTCAGGGGGATGTGACTGGTAACACGAAGATTTTTTTGTTTTGCAATTCCAAGTAACTTAATAAAAGTGCCTGGAGATAACATTTCATAAGTTTTTAAGAAGGAGACCCCCTCTTTAATCAGTTCATCAACCAAAGCTTCAAGGTCAGTGCTTTCATTCACTTCAATGGATAACTCAGGAAATCCAGGTTCGCCTCCTTTGTATACCCTTGGGTTACCATCTATTAACGGTCCTGAAAAAAATAATCTGGGTGTTATATGAGGATTTTCATTGGCGAAGTCTATTGCTGGTTGTAGTTTTCTAAGA
>DTSY01000003.1 GCA_012965075.1 Gammaproteobacteria bacterium
ACGGCGTGGACTACCAGGGTATCTAATCCTGTTTGCTACCCACGCTTTCGCACCTTAGCGTCAGTGACGATCCAGAGAGCTGCCTTCGCCATTGGTATTCCTTCTGATATCTACGCATTTCACCGCTACACCAGAAATTCTACTCTCCTCTCTCGTACTCTAGTTAAATAGTTTTGAATGCAGTTCCTAGGTTGAGCCCAGGGCTTTCACATCCAACTTACTTAACCGCCTACGCGCGCTTTACGCCCAGTAATTCCGATTAACGCTTGTACCCTCCGTATTACCGCGGCTGCTGGCACGGAGTTAGCCGGTACTTATTCTGCGAGTAACGTCAAAAAAATAAGGTATTAACTTACTTTTCTTCTTCATCGCTTAAAGTGCTTTACAACCCTAAGGCCTTCTTCACACACGCGGTATGGCTGGATCAAGGTTTCCCTCATTGTCCAATATTCTCTCCTGCTGCCGTCCGTAGACGTCTGGGCCGTGTCTCAGTCCCAATGTGGCTGATCGTCCTCTCAGACCAGCTAAAGATCGTCGCCTTGGTAGGCCTTTACCCTACCAACAAGCTAATCTTACGCAGGCTCCTCCAATAGTAAGAGCATCAAAGATGCCCCCTTTCCCCCTTAGGGCGTATGCGGTATTAATCCGAGTTTCCTCGGGCTATCCCCCGCTACTGGGTAGATTCCTACGCGTTACTCACCAGTTCGCCGCTCGTCAGCACAAGATTCAGCAAGCTGAATCAAAATGTCTGTTACCGCTCGACTTGCATGGATAAAACCTACCGCCAGCGTTCAATCTGAGCCATGATCAAACTCTTCAATTTAATTGAAAAATGTGTCTTTACAGACACACAAAACCAGAAAACAAAAACTTAAACTAGTTAAGAAATATTAACTGGTTGGTAAGTGCGCCTAAAACAGGCGCCCACACGAATTACTTGCTTTAATAATTTTAAAAAACTCCCCTTTTCAATACAAAGGGAGCCGAAGTATACAACAATAAAACCTTATAGAAAGCTATTTTTTAGGGTATTTTGATTCTAAAAAATTTTCTTTTTCCAACCTGATATAAAAGAGAAGAATTTTGATTTATTTTATATTTTGAATCTAGTATTTTTTTGCCTTCTATCCTAACTCCTCCTTGTTTAATCAATCTCAATGCTTCGGAAGTACTTGAAACCATTCCAGCTTCTTTAAGGATTTTTGGTAAAGAAATATCTTTTTCCAATAATTTTATCTCTATTTCTTTTATCTCAGATGGACTATTTCCTTGCTGAAATCTTGATTTAAATTCTTCTCTAGCTTTGGTTCCTGACCCTTCTCCATGAAATCTATCTACTATTTCTTCAGCTAATAAAAACTTAATATCCCTAGGGTTTAAACCTTCTTTTTGGGATTTTTTTAATTTATTAATTTCATTTTGCTTCTTAAAGCTAAGTAGTTCAAAGTACCTCCACATCAACTCATCTGAAATTGACATAATTTTACCAAAAATTTCATTTTGGCTGTCTTCTATGGCTATATAATTTCCTAAAGACTTTGACATTTTTTTATCTCCATCAAGACCTTCTAATAAAGGTAAAGTGAAAACTACTTGAGGTTCTTTTCCATAGAATTTTTGTACCTCTCTGCCTAAGAGTAGATTAAACTTTTGGTCTGTTCCTCCAAGCTCTACATCTGCATTCAACGCCACTGAGTCATATCCTTGTAGTAGAGGATAAAGAAATTCATGAATTGAGATGGGCTTTTGAGAAGTATATCTTTTATGAAAGTCATCCCTTTCAAGCATTCTGGCAACAGTTTGAACAGAAGACAGTCTAATGAATTCTTCAGGTGAAAATTTATTCATCCATTCAGAGTTGAATCTAATCTCAGTTTTCTTCTTATCAAGAATCTTGAATACCTGTCTTTCATATGTCTTAGCATTTTTCTTAATCTCTTTCTCAGATAAGACTGGGCGAGTTTCATTGACACCAGAGGGATCTCCTACCAACCCGGTAAAGTCTCCTATTAAGAAAATTACTTGATGGCCTAGATCTTGAAAAAGCTTAAGTTTATTTAATATTACTGTGTGCCCAAGATGGAGATCAGGTGCAGTAGGGTCAAATCCTAATTTAATCCTTAGAGGCCTTTTCTTATCTAATTTCTTATGAAACTCCTCTTTTGGGATAACCTCTTCAACCCCTCTTAATAATAGTGCTAACTCAGAATCTTTCATCTTCTATGTATATTATAAGCTTAGTTGAATAAATTAATCTTGGACGAACGCATCCAATATTCGTTAGTATTAAATGTTTTTCTGGCCCTATGTTAAGAAAAATCTTAAAACAGATAAAACTTATTTTCTCTAGTTATCCAAGAAGACACTTATATCTACTCTTGGTAGGTATTATTTTTCTTATTTCAATGACCCTTTTTTCCAACATAAAGATTGATTCTAATTCTCCCAAAGAAGCCTTGTTTAGCCAGGTATCTATGGAGGAACTAGACCTTGAATCTGCTGTTGAAGCTGAAACCTCTAACTTTATCAAATTAAAAAGAGCAGAAATAAAAAGGAACGATTCACTTTTTTCTATTTTAAAAAGATTGGGGATAGAAGAAAAAAACATTGTCACTTTAGTTAACTCAGATAGAAGTAACTTATTAGCACAGATTAAGATAGGCAAAACTTTAGAAGTCGGAATAAGTGATTTTAATAAAGTCATTTCTCTCAATTACATAAAAGATTTTAAATCTGGGGTTAGGGCAAAAAAAAGTGGAGAAGTTTATGAAATTGAGGAATACGAACTAAATACAGAAAAGTATAGAGTCTTTAAGAATATTGAAATAAACAACTCCTTGTATGTGGATGGACTGAAGGAAGGATTACCAGATAGTGTGATAATGGATTTAGTTTATATCTTTGGATGGGACATTGATTTTGTACATGACATCAGACCAGGAGACTCTTATAGCCTCATTTATGAAGAAGTATTTGTTAATGGGGAAAAAAAATTAGATGGAGACATCCTTATAGCAGAATTTATAAATCGGGACAGAACACACACAGCCATAAGATATAAATTACAAAATGGATTTTCTGAATATTTTTCACTTGAAGGCAGAAATGTTAAGAAAGCTTTTTTGAGATCTCCAGTGAAATTTAGTTACATTAGTTCCAGTTATAATCTAAAAAGACGACATCCCATACTGCATAAGATTAGAGCTCATACAGGGGTTGATTATGCAGCTTCGAGAGGAACGCCTGTTAGAACTACTGGAGATGGAACAGTTGTATTTGCAGATAAGAAGGGAGGCTATGGAAATCTAGTTGAAATAAAGCATACGGAGGATTACTCAACCCGATATGCTCATTTAAACAAATTTCATTCAAAAATTAAGGTGGGGGGGAAAGTAAAGCAATCAGAGACCATAGGGTACGTGGGCAGAACTGGAACAGCAACTGGAGATCATCTTCATTATGAATTTAGAGTTAATGGGAAACATACCAACCCTTTAACAGTTAAATTGCCTAATGCAAAACCAATTCACGAAAATGATAAAGACAGCTATGGTTTATATGCAGAGAAAATACTTGCTGATTTAAAGAATTATCAAAATTTAAGTTTTTAATATATAACTACTTTTATGGAAAACCTTTTCATAGGCTTGATGTCAGGAACAAGTGTCGATTCCATTGACTCTGCATTGGTTAATATTGATAGAGGAAGTTTTGAACTTCTTGAAAGTAGCTCGTCATCAATTAAAAAAAACTTAAAAAAAAGAATTTTTGAAGCAGTTAACTCTGCTGATATTTCTAAAGTTGAGATTGAAGAATTAGATGTTGATCTGGGAAGGGCTTTTGGAAAAGCAGCTAATCGATTGATACAGAAAGCTTCCCTAAATAATAGAGATATATCTGCTATTGGCAGCCATGGACAAACCATAAAACATGCACCAAATACCATCAAACCGTACTCTCTTCAAATAGGAAAACCAGAAGAGATAACAAGAGTAACAAAAATAAAAACTGTAGCTGATTTTAGAACAGCTGATATACAGGCAGGCGGCCAAGGAGCTCCTCTTGCCCCTCTTTTCCATAAGTTTATTTTTAAAAAAAATAAACTTTCTGAGGGTGTAATAATAAATATAGGAGGTATATGTAACTTAACTTACTTAAATAACCTCAATGAAGACATAATCGCTTATGACTGTGGACCAGGAAATTGTCTTATAGATGCATGGAATAGAAGTAACAATAACGGAGAATTTGATGAAGAAGGTTCTTGGGCTTCATCTGGAAAGTTTATTCCAAAACTATTAGAAGTTATGCTTAGAGATCCTTTCTTCAGCCAACAACCCCCAAAGAGTACTGGAACTGATTATTTCAATCTAAGCTGGGTTAAACAAAATGTTTCAAACTGTAAGAGTGTTTTTTCTCCTGAAGACATACAGGCTACTTTAACTGAATTAACAGCCCAAGTTATTTTTAAAGAACTAAAAAATTTAAAAGCACAAAAGAAGAGAATATATATTTGCGGTGGGGGAATTCACAACACCTTTCTGATTAACAGATTAGAAGGAATAATCGAGAACAATATTTTTTCTACTTCCTTACTTGGGATTGATCCTGACTTCCTAGAGGCCAGTTGTTTTGCATGGTTAGCCCACCAAAGGTTAGACAGAAAAAAATTTGACCTCTCTAAGGTAACAGGAAGTCAGGGAAGGGTTTTACTTGGAGAAGTCTGGGAAGTAAGTTAAATAGAAAAAGATTCTCCACAGCCACAGGTTGTAGTGGCATTAGGATTTTTTACTATAAACTTAGATCCTGATAGATCCTCAGTGTAATCTATAGTTGACCCAGCTAGGTACTGAAGACTTAGGGGGTCAATAACCAGGTTTGCCCCATCCCTTGAAACACAGGTATCTTCTTCATCAACTTCTTGGTCAAAGGAAAACCCATACTGAAATCCGGAACAACCACCTCCAGTTACATAGACTCTTAAATTAATTTCTTTACTCTTATCTGAATCAGAAAGAGAGTGTATTTTGTTAACTGCACCTTCAGTAAGATTTAAAGTTGATGGATTAAATGTTTCTACCATGACTGAATTTTAATTTAATCTTATATTTTATTCAAAATTAAACATTAAGTTACAGTTCTGATACAGGTTAGAATTTCAGTTGTAAAAATAGATGCTCCAATAATTCCAACTTTTATTTTACTCTTTTCTTTCATCAACCTCTTCCTTGTCCAAATATAACTAGGGTCAATCATTATAAGGCTATGAATTAAAACCACTTCTAAAATTTTGATACCTTATTCAAATTATTTCTGAGCAGAATATATTTTTAGAAGCAGAAGTTCCCAGGAAGAAGCATTTTTATTCAGTAGACCTCTTTCTGCAAAAGCAGAAGACTCTTTTATCAACCCCTGTTCTAACCTTAAATGAGCTAGTCGTAAGTAGAGGGCACTTTCGTCTTTTGCAATTCTTAATCCTCTTTCTAAAGCAGAACTAGCTTTTTTTAAATCTTCTTCCATCCACTTATCATCTGCTTCAATCAAAATCCTTTGAACTGAAGGTTTATTGGCATTAACTTTAAGAATTTCTTTTTTTAAAAATTCTAAATCAGTTAAGAGTAATTTTACGGACGAAGAGAATTTTTCAACTTCCAAGTCATAAAAATTTGTTTCCTTTTTAGGTGAAGAAGTACAGCCTAAAAATAGAGACATTAAAATTAGTGCAACTAAATAGGTATTAAAATTTTTCTTCACTTTACTTCTATAGCTTCTTTTATCTTATTAAGAACCTTTGCGGTATAAGACTCTTCACTAATTCTACATTTCTTTCTGTTTTGAGGAATCATTTCGGGTTCAGTACCTTCTACAAAAGGTATAAGAATTGACCCCTTGCACCTCTCCCCACTTAAAAGTCCATCTTTTGTATCTACCCATTCGTATCTTATTCTTGAAGGCTTCCTGACCTCATAAGCTATTGGATCTAATCTACTCATAAAGTTTTTCCAGACTTGTAGGGCTCCCGTCCTACCAGTTAGGGGAGACTTTCTGTTATCGTCAAAACCCAACCATACGACCATCAAATAATTGCCGGCGTAGCCCACAAACCAACTGTCCCTTTGGTCATCTGATGTTCCAGTTTTACCTCCTGTTTTCCATTTTTCAATGACTCGCGATGAAAAGCCTCTGGCTGTCCCACTTATAAAAGTTTGCTTTAGTACAAATTTTAAAAGGTAGATTGGTTCTGGCCTAAATCTTTGTTCTACCTTGTAAGGATAAGACAAAGATAATACATCTTCAGAGCTCTCAACTGTCCGAATAGAATTCAGAGGCGAGTAAAAGCCTTCTGAAGCAATTGTTTGGTAAGCTTGAATAGCCTCTAAAGGAGTCATTTCAAAAGATCCCACAAAAATTGAAGGATACTTGGGTATTTTCTTCTTAATACCTAACTTAGTAAAAGTTTCTTGGACAACAGAATATCCCAAATCCATTCCCAGTCTTGTGGTAGCAACATTATAAGACTCGGATAAAGCCACATGTAAGGGGATATTACCGTGAAATTTTTTATCAAAATTATTGGGTTCCCACAGTTTACCTCCAGGTAAAGAAACTGATAACTTTGAGTCATCCAGCAAAGTAGAGAGATTATATTTACTGTAATGCTGCAAGGCCGATAAGTATATGAATGGCTTAACTAGAGATCCGATTGGTCGGACGGCATTAATGGCCCTATTAAACCCGTAATTATTAGGTTTCGTACTCCCTATGGCCGCTACAACTTCTCCGCTAAATGAATCTATAACTATTCCTGCCCCTTCTAATCCATTAAGTTGACTGCCATATCTCCTTTTAAGTTGAAGCTTAGTGTCCTTGATACTCTCCTCAAGATAATCTTGTACAACTGGGTCTAAGTTTGTAATGATTTTTAATCCTTTAGTTCTCAAATCACTATCATCAAAATTCTTTCTTAGGTCTAAAGTGACTATGTCATTGAAGGCAGGATATTTTGATAAGCTTTTAAAGGAAGGTGGTATCACCTTAAGAGATCTACCCTTTAAATCTAGATACTCTTCTTCAGTTATAAGAGAATCATTCTTTATTAAAGATAAAACCAAATCCCTTCTAGTTTTAGCTCTGTCAGGATTATTTATTGGACTATAAAGAGAAGGGCCTTTTAACATGCCAACTAATAGAGCTTTTTGATCCAAGCTTAAATTTTTTAAGTCAGTTCCAAAAAAGAATTGTGAGGCCAAACCAAAACCATGAATCGCTCGTCTTCCAGATTGCGCTATAAAAACATCATTTATATAAGCCAGAAGAATTTCTTGTTTCGAATAATGTATCTCTATCAACAAAGCAGCAATAGCTTCTTTGATCTTCCTCTTTATTGTTTGTTCAGGAGAAAAAAACAAGCTTTTGGCCAATTGTTGAGTGATCGTGCTTCCTCCCTCCTCTATACCCAGAGCTCTAGTATTCTTGATAAAAGCCCTCATGATGGACCTAAGTGATATCCCTTTGTGACTATAAAAATTTCTATCTTCTACAACTAAGATCATTTCTTCCAAATCTTTTGGTACTTGCGAGAAATTCAACAATATTCTGTCTTGTAGATGAGAGGGAAACATTCCTCCTATCGAAAGTGGTTCGAGTTGAATCAGGTCTATAGAAATGCCATCTTTCCTTTTTATAGAATCAATTTTGTCATTCTCAATCTTCAATCTATACAGACCCGGTTCCTGAGATCCAAAACCTCTAATGAATATATTTACAGACCGCTGACTTTGGGAGAACTCCCCAGGAGTATCTGGGATACCTTTTGTTAGTTCATACGAGAGTATTTCCAATTCCTTTTTTAAAACATCTACATTGATCTTTCCTCCTTCAGCTAATTCTAAGGGTCTGGCATATACTTTTGCGGGAACTGTCCATAAAACCCCATCCAATTTATTAACAACTTTAGAATCGAGTATTGATACGTAAGCAATGCTAATAACTGAAAAAATAATTAAACTTAAATAAGTAATTAGTTTTAACGAAAGTTTCATTAATTTTCTTTTTTGTCAGTTATAGTCTTAGTCAAGTTTTTACTCTTTCCAAGATAAGGAGTTTTTAAAATGAAATTAGACATCTCTTCTCTAGGTAATGCCATAGTTGATGTTCAATTTAGCATAGAAGAAGATTTTGCTTCTAAGTTAGAGAAAATGTCAATTCCAAAGGGCTCTATGACATTAATAGAGGCTGAAGAACAATCAAACTTAATTAAGTTACTAATGGCAGAGTATGGGAATTCCAAACTAAGTTGTGGGGGAGCGGCAACTAATTCCATAGTAGCAGCTTCAAATTTTGGGTCAAAATGCCATTTTAGTTGTAGGGTAAAAAATGATGATCTTGGAATTTTCTATTTAGAAGATCTTGAAAAAAATAATGTTCTCCATTCTAACAAGGTCTCAGAATCTGACTTATCTACTGGAAAGAGTGTGATAATGATTACCCCAGATGCCGAAAGGACAATGTGTACTTATTTGGGAGTAAGTAATCTTTTAAGTAGTGATGATCTTGATAAATCAGCCATAAGAGATTCTCAATATCTTTTTCTAGAAGGGTATCTTGTAGCCTCAGAATCGGCCTTAGAAGCTTGTTTTGAAGCTAGTAAAGTCGCTAAAGCATCAGGTACTAAAATAGCAATATCACTCTCAGCCGAAGCTATTATTAATGCTTTTAGGGATCAATTGAATTCTTTAATAAAGCTGGGTTGTGACATCTTGTTTTGCAATGAGAGTGAGGCGCGTGTTTTTACACAATGTGAAGATGTGTTTGAAGCTGAGAAATTTTTAAGAGAAGTTTCTTCTCAAAATTTTATTACTCTAGGGAAGGAGGGAAGTATGATTTGGAATGGAAACAAAACCGAAATTATTAAAGGATTTGAGGCCAAAGCAATTGATACAAATGGTGCTGGAGATATTTTTGCCGGTTCTGTTCTACATAAAATCTGTAAAGGGAAGGATCTAAAAACTGCTGCAAAGTTTGGTTGTTACGCTGCTTCTAAACAGGTAGAAAAATTCGGACCGAGGCTAACAGAGAGCGAGTACAGAAAAATTAAAGAAGAATTTTCATAATTCTCTAGAAATAGATACACAAATCTGATAAATTGCGCCGCCTTCTCTAAAAAGCAAAAAGTAATTTAGACCTTATGGCTATTAAAAAGACTACAAAAAACTCAAAAACAACAACTAAGAAAAGCACTTCTAAAAAGACTGTAAGGAAGTTAGCTCCAAAAAAAGTGCAGCCAAAAAAGCCTTCTGTTGTAAAAAAAATTAGACAGCCAAGTTATCTTGGTGAAGAAGCTTTTTTAGCTACTATTGAGCCCTATAAGTTAAATAAGAAAGAAAAGTACATGAGCGCTAAACAAAAAAAACATTTTCTAAAAATTTTAGAAAGATGGAAACAAATGCTTCGATTAGAACAAACTAGAACAGCAGATAAAATCCAAAACAATAGTAACCATTTTGCAGATGACTCTGATAGAGCTACGCATGAAGAAGGCTTTACTCTAGAAATAAAAACAAGAGAGAGAGAAAGAAGACTCCTTTCTAAGATAGATCAGTCTATCAATGGTCTAATTAATCACGATTATGGATTCTGTTTAAATCCTAATTGCGGTATAGAGATTGGTATCAGAAGATTAGAGGCAAGACCAACCGCTAGACTCTGTATTGACTGCAAAACTCTCGAAGAAATTACTGAAAAACAACAATATGGATAAATATCATTATTTGCTCATAGAAAATTAAGGATTTAGTAAAAAACACAGGTAAGATAATCAGCTCTTATAAGAATAAGTGTTGATATGGGAACCAAGATTATAAACCTGTCAAATTACAAGAAAGTTCCTAAGTTCCTAGCCGTAGAAGGTCCAATCGGCGTGGGTAAAACAACCTTAACAAAACTTTTAGCCGAATCTTTTCGCTACGAAACATTCCTAGAGCAGCCTTCCGACAACCCCTTTTTAGCAGATTTTTATAAAAACCCTTCTCAATCGGCTTTAGCTACTCAACTCTTCTTTCTTTTTCAAAGAGTAAAACAAATTCAAGACCTTAAGCAAGGGGATATTTTTACACCGATCCATGTTTCAGACTTCCTTTTAGATAAAGATAAACTTTTTGCAAAAGTAACACTCTCCGAACATGAATTATCTCTTTACAATCAAATTTATGATTACCTCTCCTTAGATCTCCCAACTCCTGACTTAGTTATTTATCTTCAAGCTGAAACTAAGACATTATTCGAGAGAGTGATTCAAAGGGGAAGAGAGATCGAAAAGAATGTTTCTTTTGAATATCTAGATCTCCTCAATGAATCCTACAAAGAATTTTTTCTAAATTATGACCGATCTCCTGTTTTAATAGTTAACTCAGAGTTCTTAGATTTGGCCCATAATCAAAATGACTATACTCTTCTTTTAGAAAAGTTATTAGAGTACTTTAATAACCCGGAAGGAAGAATGATGTATTTTAATCCTTCACCTTCATTAGCTTAAATAGAGAAATAATGGCAAAAGAAATAGTGCATCAAGTTCCCGATCTCATAAAGAAAAATGCTTTATTGAACGATAAAGAATACGAACAGCTCTACAAAGAATCTTTAGACCATTCAGAAGACTTTTGGTCCAAGCAAGCTAAAGAATACTTAGATTGGATATCACCTTGGGAAAAAGTTTCTGAAAGCGACCTTACCAAGGGCGAGGTCTCTTGGTTTAGTGGAGGAAAAATTAATGCTTCAGAAAATTGCATCGACAGGCATTTAGAAAAAAAGTCTAGCCAAATTGCTATTATTTGGGAGGGAGATGATCCATCTGTCTCTAAATCTATAACCTATCAAGAATTATACGAATCGGTTTGTAGATTTGCCAACGCTCTTAAAGACAGAGGAATAAAGAAAGGAGACAGAGTTTGTATTTACATGCCCATGATTCCTGAAGCAGCTTATGCCATGCTAGCTTGTGCCAGGATAGGAGCTATTCATTCAGTCGTATTCGGAGGTTTTTCTCCTGAGTCGTTAAAGGACAGGATTTTAGATTCAGATTGCCAGACAGTAATAACAGCTGATGAAGGCCTGAGGGGGGCAAAAAAAATCCCACTCAAAAAAAATGTCGATGAAGCTTTAATCAACTGTCCTAACGTTCATACAGTATTCGTTGTAAAGAGAACAGGAGCTGAAATAAATTGGGTTGATGAAAGAGATGTCTCTTATGAAGAGATTGTTAGTTCAATGAGTTCAGATTGTCCGCCAGAGGTAATGGATTCTGAAGACCCTCTTTTTATTTTATACACATCAGGTTCTACAGGAAAACCGAAAGGAGTCTTGCACACGACAGCTGGTTATCTTCTTCAAACCACAATGAGCCATAAACTAATCTTTGATTACCATGAGGGAGAGGTTTTCTGGTGTACTGCAGACGTCGGTTGGGTTACAGGTCACTCATATATTGTTTACGGACCTCTATCGAATGGAGCTACAACCTTAATGTTTGAAGGGATACCTACCTACCCCAGCCCATCAAGATTTTGGGAGGTGGTAGATAAGCATCAAGTGAATATATTTTATACTGCTCCTACAGCTCTAAGAGCTCTCATGGCTCAAGGTAATGAGCCTTTGGAGTCCACTTCTAGAGAATCTCTAAGAGTTCTTGGTACAGTTGGTGAGCCCATCAATCCTGAAGCTTGGGAGTGGTATTACCGGGCAGTGGGCGATAAGAGATGTCCGATAGTGGATACTTGGTGGCAGACTGAAACCGGATCGGCCATGATCAGCCCTTTGGCTGGTTCAACCCCTCAAAAACCTGGAAGCGCTACTAAACCCTTTTTTGGAATTGAACCTGCTCTGTTAGACGAAAATGGACAAGAGATTAAGGGTGAGGGTTCGGGTAATCTAGTTATTAAAAGAAGCTGGCCTTCTCAAATTAGAACTGTGTATGGTGATCATAAAAGGTGTGTGGAAACTTATTACTCCCTTTACCCTGGTTACTACACCACGGGAGATGGAGCTAGAAGAGATAAAGATGGCTATTATTGGATCACTGGAAGAGTCGATGATGTTCTAAATGTATCAGGACATAGATTAGGAACCGCCGAAATAGAGAGCGCTCTGGTATTACACGAAACAGTAGCCGAAGCAGCAGTTGTGGGTTATGAACATGACATCAAAGGTCAAGGAATATACTGTTATGTAACCCTGATGACCGGCATAGAACCCAGTGATGAACTTAAAAGTGATTTAGTTGGGCTAGTAGCTAAAGAAATTGGAGCTATTGCCAAACCTGATATTATTCAATGGGCCCCTGGTCTTCCAAAAACTAGATCGGGTAAAATTATGCGTAGAATTTTACGAAAAATTGCAGGAAATGAGATTAAGGACCTTGGAGATACTACAACTTTAGCCGAGCCTAGTGTGGTAAAAGAGATAATAGAAAATAGAGAAAATCGATAATGTCTTTAATTGATCTGGTAAATAAAAAATCTATTCTTCCTTCTAGCTCAGAGGCTTTGCCTGGTCGTACAGAAGAAATTGAGGTTCCGTCTGAACATTTTGTTAAAGGCACTCCTTTAAAGGGCCCCTTTCCACAAACTTATGAAATGGCGATATTTGGAATGGGTTGTTTTTGGGGCGTGGAAAGAAAATTTTGGGAAACCGATGGAGTGTACACCACGGCTGTAGGTTATTCAGGAGGGCTTACACCAAACCCTACTTACAGAGAGGTTTGCACTGGATTTACTGGACAGAATGAAACTGTATTAGTCGTTTATGATCCTAGTAAGATTACGTTTGAAGAGTTGTTAATAATTTTCTGGGAACAACATGACCCCACTCAGGGTATGCAACAAGGCAATGATGTTGGAACTCAGTATAGGTCTGGAGTTTATTATCTGAGCGAAAATCAAAAAAACTTGGCCCTAGAAACTAAAGATCGGTATCAACAGCTGTTAAATGATAAAGGATTTGGTCCTATAACGACTGAGATAGTTCAAGCTGGAGAATTTTATTACGCAGAGCATAATCACCAACAATATTTAGCTAAGAACCCTGATGGATATTGTGGTGTTGATGGGACTGGTATTAAATTAAGCTAGTTGTCTTTCCAAATAAATTGGTTGCCTTCTTTAGTGACCCTGTCATCGTTTAATAGCTTAATTAAATGGGCTTCAAGTGACCATTTGGCTGCAAAAAATAAAGAAACATCTACATCGTCATAAACAGCTTCCACTAGTGAATCAGGGTTTCCTGTCTTAGCTTCTTTTATGGCTTCTATAACTTTTTCTTCTCTTTCTAGTCTATGCTGAACAATCCAATCGGCCACAGCATGCGGGTTAGGCATTAGCTCCCCGTGTCCGGGCGCTATGTTTTCAAGGTCGTAGTCTTTTAGCATTTTAAGGGACTCTAAATAATCTTTCATATTGCCATCGGGTGGAGCAATGACCACCGTAGAACCGTTCATGATGTGATCACCTGTAAATAAAAGCTTTTCTTCTCTCAAAAGATAACAAAGATGATTGGAAGCATGGCCAGGCGTATGAATAACCTCAAACGCATGATCTTCAGCTTCAATAACTTCCCCATGAGTAAGCATCTTTGCGGGCTTAAAAGATGTATCTTGGTTCTTAGTTGTTTCTGTTATTAAGCCATAAGCTGGAATATCAACTTTAGCCTGAAGAAGACTAACCCCAGGTGAATGGTCTGGATGGGTATGAGTTACTATTATGCGGCTTAAATTTGAGGAGCTAGAGACAATTGCTTCAATGTGCTCTGACAAAGCCGGCCCGGGATCCACAACTGTTAGATCTTCTCCGTTACCCACTATATAAGTATTCGTTCCAGGTCCAGTAAAGACACTAGAATTCCCTGCCGTTATTCTCTTAACTAATGGAGTTATCTGTACTATTTCTTCAGATTTCATTAGACATTAATGATCTTCGTATCCTTTATCGCCCGGTAACAAACCCACATACTTCCCGTCTTTCATGAAGAATTTAGGTTCAATAGTTGCAATATCATAAGGATTAATTGAATTCTTATCTTCTAGAAGTTCTTTCGTATTGTTGTATCCACAAATACTTTCAAGATTCTTAATGGTAGGCATAATCATTAATAGTTTGCCTTCTTCAAATTGCTTTAAAGCATCCTCGGGTTTGATCCATATGCTATTTACACTTTCGGATCCGTCATGAATAGCGTCCTGTCCAGCAGGTGCTTGGGCTATAAAAAATCTTGTATCATATCTCCTCTTTTCTACTTTAGGAGTAATCCAATGAGCAAGATAGGCCAGTCTATCGGTTGCCAAAAAAAGTTCTTCGCTTTTACACATTTTTGCCAAAACAGGCTCGCCATCATTTAATCTTTTTCTAAAATTTATAAAACGTTCATTCTCTGATTCATCTTCAGGATCAAAATTATTTCCATCTTTTCGATATGCCAAAAGTATTCCAGCTTCTTCAAAGCACTCTCTGATAACTGCTACCCAATAAGCTAAGCCACCTTTTTCCATTCCCAAAGCCGAAGAAGCATCTTCATCACTTACGCCCTGACACATATCACTTAAACGTCCAGATGCATCTTCGAGATCTACTTTTCCTCCCGGAAAAACATATGCTCCACCAAAATTGGTTTTTGCAGCCCTTTCGATAAGAAATACTTCTATACCCTGCCCTTGCACATCCCTAACCAAGAGCACTGTGGCAGCCGGTCTGGGCTCAGCTGGTGCTTCATTTGGATCTGCAAATTGATGATTAACTTGTTTCAAACGTTCACTCATGTTTTTTATTATGCTTTAAGAGATTGGTATAGACTACCGAATTGAAAAAATTTGAGGAGATAATTTTTTTGCTAAAGGAGAGCAAATATGGATCAACTGACTGAAGATCTATTCAATAAACTAATTTCAGAGCCTAAATCAGAACATTCAGTAGAAGTTCTAGATGGCAACATCTTTTATCAAAAATGGGGCACTCCTGATAATCCAGGGATAGTATTAGTTCATGGAAGTGGTGCGCATTCGCACTGGTGGGATTTTGTAGCACCCCTTTTAATTGATCAGTACGAAGTATGTGCCTTAGACCTATCTGGCATGGGGAGTAGTGATCATCGAGAACACTATAGTCCAGAAATTTTTGGAGAGGAGATTATAGCTGTAGCAGAAGATTCTGGTTTTTTTGATAACAGACCTTCTAATCCAATAATTTGTGGTCACAGCCTGGGTGGATACATGAGTATTCATGCCACTAATCTTGCTTCTGAGGATATTAAGGGAGTAATAATGATTGATTCACCCATAAGGCCACCACATTTTGACTATTCAAACCACCAAGGAAGTGGCCCTATAAGAAAAAGGAAAACTTATCCTGATAAAAAAACCATCCTGGAAAGGTTTAAACTTGCTCCTGATCAACCAACTGATTTTCCTTTTGTCATTGACTACATAGCCAAAAATTCTATACAAGAAGTTAATGGAGGCTTTGAATGGAAGTTTGACGACACCCTCTTTAGTAAACTTGGTTATCCTCATATGCCTAAGAATAATGCCTTCAACCTTTTGTGCCCTTTAGGTTTTATATATGGGGAAAACAGTGCCTTGGTAACAGAACCTATTCTGAATTACATGAAATCAAAATTTAAAGAAGATACTCCCATAATAGAAATTAAAGGTGCTCACCATCATGTGTTATTGGACAAACCAATAGAATTAGCTGAAACAATTAAAAAAATTGTTGAAGGTTGGTAATACTTATTCCCTAAGCGGAAGGCCTTTCACCATCGTAAGAGAAACTATGGGAGCTCCTTTCCTTCTGTATTCAGACAGCTTCTGATATTCGGGATCGTTATACCAGCCTTTAGCTACTTCTTCTGAGGGGAACTTAAAAATAACAACCCTCCCTTTAAGAGGAGTGTCTCCCTCCAGATGCTCTATGGAGTCATCGTAGGTTACGAACTCTCCCCCGTGTTTCTTCAGAATGGGGAAAAACCCTTTTTCATATAGTCGGTAGGTTTCTTTATCTACAATATTTAAATTAGCTATGAAAAAAACTTCCACATCTTTCATAAGGATCCTCTTACGATGCTCTTATTTCTTTCAATCTGCCATCCATAATAGCTTCAGCATCTGAAACCATCCTGGATACCAATTCTTCACAGGTAGGTACATCTTTAACTCTTGCAACAGAAATGCCCGCAGACCAAATTCCTGCCTCGAGATCGCCGACCTCAAAAACTCCCCTACCTCTTTGCCCAGCAACTAAATCTTTAACATCTTCAAAAGTAGCGGTTCCGGTTGATTCTATCTCAACTACCTGGTCTGAAATTGTATTTTTAAAGACCCTTGCCGTGTTGTGCATTGTCCTAAACATTAAGTTTGTAGAGCGTTCATCTGATTCTGTCATCTTGTCTTTAACATTCTGATGAATTAGAGATTCCTTCGTAGCCATAAATCTTGTACCCATTGCTATACCTTCAGCTCCTAACGCTAGAGCAGCAACTAGACTTTTTGCATCGCTAAAGCCCCCGCAGCCAACAACGGGGATGTCTAAGGCTTCTGCAGCTTGAGGAAGTAAAACTAAAGAAGGAATATCATCTTCGCCCGGATGACCAGCACACTCAAATCCATCAATTGTGACAGCATCACAGCCTACAGACTGCGCCTTCAAGGAATGTCTAACCGAAGTGCACTTATGAATCACCTTAACATCGTATGCTTTAAAGAGTTCCATAAAAGGTTCTGGGCTTCTGCCCGCAGTCTCCACTATTTTTATTCCCGACCCAACTATAGCTTGAGCATACTCTTCGTATGGTGGGGGTGTTATTGTAGGCAATATCGTCAAGTTAACTCCAAAAGGTTGATCAGTCATTTCTCGGG
>DTSY01000004.1:0-6803 GCA_012965075.1 Gammaproteobacteria bacterium
CTGTAGAAGCTGTTAAAGAAGAAACTCCAGCAGAAGAAGCACCAACCGCAGATAGCTCAGAAGCTTCTGATACTTCTTCTGAAGAAAAACCTGATAAATAAATCTCCAAATATGAATGATCGGTCTGAAGACCGAAAAATACCTTTAGGTATTTTTGGTAAACCTTTTGGAGTAAAAGGTTACATTTTCCTTAAGTACTATGGAGATAATCAAGAAAATATAAAGGATTTTGATGAACTGTATATTGACGAATGGCATTGTCTTGAAATTGATGAAGTATTAATAAGTAATAAAAAACTATCAATTAAATTAAAGGGAATAGAAGATAGAAATAACGCTGAATCTTTAAGAAATAAAGAAGTATATGTTTTAGAAAGCAATTTACCACCTCTTGGAGAAGGTGAATACTACTGGTTTCAACTAGAAAATTTAAAAGTTATAAATGAACAAAATGAGTTTCTTGGAATTATTGACCATGTTATGCCCACTGGTGCCAATGATGTCTTGGTAGTAAAGCCCTTGGAAGGAAGTGTCGATAATGATGAAAGGCTTATACCCTTTTTGAAAAAGGAAATTATTACCAAAGTAGAATTATTAAAAAAAACAGTCTATGTAAAATGGCCAAAGGACTTCTAATTTAGATTTATGCGTTTTGATGTAATTACACTTTTTCCAGATCTTATAAAAAATTCCTTTGAACATGGCATTACAGGAAAAGCTTTAAGCAGTAAGAAGATATTGCTTAATACGTTCAATCCCAGAAATTTTTCCGAAGATATTAATAGAAAAGTAGATGATCGCCCTTATGGAGGAGGTCCAGGAATGGTTATGCAAGCAGAACCAATGATTGCAGCCATCAGAGAAGCAAAAAAACAATCAAAAAAACCTCATACAATTTTTATGTCTCCTCAAGGAAAGATATTTGATCAAAATAAAGCTGAACAGTTTTCCACAATGGGACATCTGGTGATTGTTTGTGGCAGATATGAAGGGATAGACCAAAGAATTATTGAATCAGAAATTGATGAAGAGTGTTCTATTGGTGGATATATTCTTAGCGGAGGTGAACTACCTTCTTTGATAGTGATGGATTCGGTAAGCAGAATTATTGAAGGAGTCTTGGGAGATCCTGATTCTGCTAGAAAAGACACTTTTAGTAATGGTCTACTCAAACACCCCCAATACACGAGACCTGAATCAGGAGCATATGGTGATGTTCCGAAGATCCTGCTAAGTGGAGATCATGAACTGATTAGAAAGTGGCAACTTAAACAATCCCTTTTAAAAACCAGACAAAATAGGTCAGACCTACTTGAAAATAGGGTTCTTAATGAAGAAGAGCTTGAGCTTATAGAAGAAATTATACGTGAAGAACAATCTTAATCTGGTAAAATGGGCGCCCCAAAATTACCCTCAGAATTAAATAAGACTAGTGAGCAAAAATAAGTACATTCAACAAGTAGAATCTGGACAACTCAGAGAAGACATTCCTGAGTTCTCTCAAGGGGATACCATCGTTGTCCAAGTTAGAGTTGTAGAAGGTTCTAGAGAAAGGCTACAGCCTTTTGAAGGAATAGTAATAGGAATTAAAAAAAGAGGCTTGAGATCAGCTTTTACTGTAAGAAAAATTTCTAATGGGGTAGGGGTAGAAAGAACATTCCAGACACACAGCCCAATAATTGGTAGTATTAAAGTGAAGCGCAAGGGAGATGTTAGACAGGCAAAACTATACTACTTAAGGGAATTAACCGGCAGAGCAGCAAGAATTAAAGAGAAACTAGATAAGTAACTCTTTACGCTGTTTAAATTCATGGTCAGCGCCAACATCTCATCAGATAGACTGATAGATGGCTTTATAGATAACATATGGTTAGAGAAAGGTTTAAGTCAAAATACTCTTAATGCCTATAGGCAGGATCTCTCCAATTTTAGTAATTGGTTAAAGCCTGTCAATTTAGAAAATGCCGACAGGATTACTCTCCTTGATTATTTAGCTTATCGACTTAAACAAGGTTATAGCAGTCGTTCAACCGCTCGTTCTCTTTCTAGTTTGAGAGCTTTCTACGCCTATCTTCTTTCTAAATCATTAATAAGTGACAATCCCACAGCAAAAATTCAAAGTCCTAAGTTAGGACATAGCTTGCCAAAAATACTTTCGGAAGAGGATGTAGAAAAATTAATCAATGCGCCTAATACCAAAGAACCTCTTGGTTTAAGAGACAGGGCTATGCTTGAGCTTCTTTATGCTTGCGGTCTTAGAATTTCTGAACTTATAAATCTAGACGTTCTAAATCTTAATATTAGACAGGGGGTAGTAAAAGTTTTAGGTAAAGGGAGTAAAGAAAGGTTAGTGCCAATGGGGGAGCCAGCACTAGATTGGATTTCTGATTATCTTACTTATGGAAGAGAACAACTGCTAACAGATACCAAAAAAAGTTCCATTCTTTTTTTAAGCAATAGAGGCACCGGAATGACTAGACAGACTTTTTGGTATCGTATAAAGCTATATGCCAATAAAGCTGGGGTTGATCAGAGCCTGTCTCCACATACTTTAAGGCATGCTTTTGCAACTCATTTAATAAATCATGGGGCAGATTTAAGGACTGTACAATTATTATTAGGGCATACTAGCCTTTCTACAACGCAGATATACACTGAAGTGGCTAGACATAGAATGAAAGAATTACATAGAGAGCATCATCCTAGAGGTTAGTTATGAAATCTTATAACACTTTAATTAGTATATTTTTCACGATACTTTTATCTCTTGGATGTTCTGATTCTGTTGGCGACCAACTTGAGAAAGATTTAACTATTTCTGAAATAAAGAAAAATTTAAGTGAAATGCTTCCTGAATCTATAGAAATTATTTCAATTGAACAAACGGATATTGAAGGCTATTTAGAAGTTAATCTTAAAGGCATAGAACCTCTGTTTGTTTCCAAGGATGGAAAGTACTTAGTCTCTGGAGATATTTTTGAAATAACCGATAAAGGCTTAATAAATAAATCCGAAGCAAGAAAAAATTACCTTAGAAAAACAGCTCTTAGTAAGCTCGATAAGTCAGATTTTATAACTTTTCAACCTAAGAAAGTGGAACACTCAATCTTTGTTTTTACCGATGTTGATTGTGGCTATTGCAGGCAATTTCATAGACAAATTAATGATTATCTAGATTTAGGCATCCAAGTTAATTATTTAGCTTTTCCCAGAGCTGGGGTGGACTCAGACTCTTTCAACAAGATTGCTTCGGCATGGTGTTCTTCACAACCCCATGAGGCTATCACTGAACTTAAATTGGGGTATGAAATAAAAGAAAATATTTGCTCAAATAATCCTGTTGAAAAGCACTTTAATTTAGGCAATAGCCTTGGCGTATCTGGAACTCCTTCAATTATTACTTCTGAAGGTAGACTTATCCCAGGTTACATCCCCCCTGAAGAACTTATTGGATTATTAAGTAGCTAAAAATTAGAATCGCATCTTATGGATATTGATTTTCCTAGAGTTAATAAGTTGCCACCTTATATTTTTGATGAGATTCAAAAGCTTAAGATGGAAGCAAAGGTTGCAGTTTCTCCTGGAATTGGATTTGGTGACTATGGTGAAGGGTATGTAAGGTTCTCTTTAATAGAGAATGAGCATAGAATAAAACAAGCAGTAAGAAGCATTAAGAAATTTATCTCCTCTCAAGAAAAAATCCACGTACTCGGCTAAAAAAATGAAAACTTTGAAAGTAGGTCTTTGTGGCGCTGGAAATGTTGGAGGCGCTGTTTTAAGAACTTTAATTCAATCTTCTCAACTTCTTGAAGTTCAAGGAGGAGTTCATTTTGATATAGTTCAAGTAGGCGCTAGAAGAGGAAAGGAAGTTGTTCCATATGAAGGAATAAATATCACTACTAACTTAGAAGATGTAGCTACTAATCCAGATGTCGATGTGTTGGTAGAGGTCATAGGTGGAGTTAATTTTGCTTATGAATTGGTTACAACCGCGTTAAAAGAAGGCAAGCATGTAGTCACTGCCAATAAGGCACTTATAGCTTCTCATGGAAATGAGTTATTTACTTTGGCTAAAGAAAACAATGTTGAGATTGGTTTTGAAGCTTCAGTGGCTGGGGGAACCCCAGTTATTAAGGCCCTCAGGGAAGGTTTGGTTGCTACTAAAGTTAAATGGTTTGCAGGTATTTTAAATGGCACTAGTAATTTCATTCTTACCGAAATGGAATCTAATCAATCAACTTTTGAATCAGCTTTGGAAAAAGCTCAAGAACTAGGTCTCGCTGAATCTGACCCCAGTTTGGATATCAATGGTACTGATGCTGCTCAAAAGGCAAGCATTCTTGCAGCCTTAGCGTTTCATGTCCCTTTTGATTTTTCCCTTGTCAGTTTTGAGGGAATAGAAGAAATAGAGTTAGAAGATCTTGGGTATGCTAAGGAATTGGGGTATTCAATAAAACATATAGCTCATGGAGAGTTGGAAAACAACGTTGTTTGTGTGAGCGCTTATCCAACTTTAGTAGACAATGAAACTTTGCTTTCACAAGTAGGAAAGGAGATGAATGCCCTAGAGATTTTCTCAGAAGGCATCGGTTCCACTGTTTATTACGGTCCTGGCGCGGGTCCAGAGCCAACGGCTTCTGCTGTAATAGCTGATTTGGTTGATATTGCTAAAGGGGGCTGGGATTTAGATATTAATTCTGATGATCAAAATAAATTGGAAGTGTCAGATCGCAAGAGAGCAGCTCGATATTACAGATTACAAGTTAATGATGAGCCTGGAGTCATAGCTAAAATATCCTCTTTGTTCGGTGATCAAAACATAAGTATCGAAGCCTTGATTCAGCATGAAGCCAAGTCAAAAGAGAATCTGGAATCTATCTCAGTGGTCATAATATCTGGAGAAATCTCAAACAATGAGGCGGTTAAACTGAAAAATGCATTGGAAGACTTACCGGAAGTTTTTTCTGGAGTGAAGAAGTTCAGAATTCACGCAGGCGAGAAGTAATGCAATATATTAGTACACGGAATTCTTCCTTAAGAAAGTCATTTAGTGAGGTTTTACTGGGCGGTCTTGCCCCAGATGGGGGTCTTTATATGCCTCTGCAAACTTTTAGGTTCTCCATTGATCAGATAGAAAATTTAAATTCTTTAACTTATCAGGAAATAACTACCGAGATACTCCATCAATTTGTTTCAGATGAGATAAATAAGAAGGATTTTGAAAACATAGTAAATAATGCTTACCAAGTCTTTGATAGTAAAGATGTTGTTAACTTAGTTAAATTAGAAGATCAAAGATGGATCTTAGAGCTATTTCATGGTCCTACGTTAGCCTTTAAAGATGTTGCGATGCAGCTTCTTGGAACACTGCTTGATCATTTTGCTCAAAAGAAAGAGATAAAAATTGCCGTTTTAGGTGCAACTTCAGGCGATACAGGTTCGGCTGCGATTTCTGCCTGCTCTAGATATAAGAATGTTGAAGTATTTATTTTGTATCCGCATGAGCGGATCACTGAAGTTCAGAGGAAGCAGATGACAACTACGCAGGCTACAAATGTACATGTCTTATCGGTTCAAACTGATTTTGATGGGTGCCAAGCTATGGTTAAACAACTGTTCTTAGATGAAAGCATCTTGTCTAATCAAACCAGATTCGTAGCGGCAAACTCAATTAACTGGGCTAGATGTATGACCCAGTCTGTTTACTATTTTTGGACTTATTTAAGACTGAAAGAAGAGTTAAACCAGATGACCTTTTCTATACCTTCAGGAAATTTTGGACATGCTTATGCAGGTTGGCTGGCAAAAGAAATGGGCCTCCCTATCAACAAAATATTTATAGCTACAAATAGCAATGATGTTTTGCACAAACTCTTTTCAGAAAATTCCTATAAAAAAGGTAAAGTCAGCCAAACTCTAGCCCCAAGTATGGATATTGCAGTAGCAAGTAATTTTGAAAGATTGTTGTTCAACTTATATAAAAATAATGCTGAGATGTTACAAACAGCAATGTCTTCGTTTCCACAAAATGAGATTTCATTACCCCTAGAATCTTGGAAAGAGGTTGAAGATTTCTTTCTTAGCTTTCCTAGTTCAGATCAAGAGATTCTTGAAGAGATCAAAAGCACTTATGAGCAACATAATTACGTTCTGGATCCACATACAGCAACAGGAGTAAGGGCAGCCAAAGAATTAGCCCAACCCAATCAATCTGTTATAAGCATGGCAACAGCACATCCGGCTAAATTTATGGAAGCTATTCAACAGTCGTTGGGTGAAGAGGCTGTTGAGATACCCGGACAATTACAGGCCATAGCGGATAAAGAGGAAGATTTTGTAATACTACCGGATAATATAGATAAGGTGAGAGAATACATCCTGTCATCACTGGAATAAGAAATGGTTGAAGTTACTTCAATAAATGAAGATTTAAAGGATCAGGTTAATCGAATTGATGCCTTAAGGGGGTATCTTTGACCTTGATAACAAACAAGCTCACTTTAACGAATTAACCGAAAAGCTTAACGATCCCAAGCTTTGGGAAGATCCAAAAAAAGCTCAAGAGCTAAACAAAGAAAGGGTACATCTAGAAAAAGAATTAAAAGCCTTTATTGATTTAGCGCAGGCTATTAAAGACGCGTCAGAGTTATCCGAATTAGCCCTTTCAGAAAAAGATGAAGAAGCTCTTGTGGAGCTTGTTGAAGAAATTGAAAACAATGAAAAAAAACTATACCAATTAGAATTTCAGAGAATGTTTTCAAACCCCATGGACCCTAATAATGCTTTCCTCGATATCCAGTCTG
>DTSY01000004.1:6903-16149 GCA_012965075.1 Gammaproteobacteria bacterium
AGAATGTTTTCAAACCCCATGGACCCTAATAATGCTTTCCTCGATATCCAGTCTGGTTCTGGAGGAACAGAAGCTCAGGATTGGGCTGAGATGATCATGAGGATGTATTTAAAATGGGGCGAATCAAAAGGATTCAATGTAGAAATGATCGAGGTTTCTCCTGGGGAAGTGGCGGGAATTAAAAGCTCTGCCATTAGGTTTGTAGGAGATTATGCTTATGGCTGGCTAAGAACAGAGACAGGCGTACATCGATTGGTGAGAAAATCTCCTTTTGATTCGGGCAGTAGAAGGCACACTTCTTTTGCCTCAGTATTTGTTTCTCCTGAGATTGATGAAACCATTCAAATAGATATAAACCCTTCAGACCTTAGAATTGATACGTACAGGGCTAGTGGGGCTGGAGGGCAGCATGTCAACAAAACTGACTCAGCCATTAGAATCACCCATGAGCCTACAGGAGTTGTTGTTCAGTGCCAATCTCAACGATCCCAACACAAAAACAGGGACAAGGCCATGCAACAACTCAGAGCAAAATTGTATGAAATAGAAATGCAAAAATTAGATGCAGAGAGGCAGTCTTTGGAAGATTCTAAATCAGATATAGGATGGGGGAGCCAAATACGATCTTATGTGTTGGATTCAGCCAGAATTAAAGACTTAAGAACCGGTTACGAAACTTCGAATTGCTCCGCAGTTTTAGATGGAGATCTTGATAGTTTCATTGAAGCGAGCCTTAAAGCTAATATTTAGTTAAAGTATGCCTAATGACCGAAGAAATTTCACAAAATGAACTATTAGCTCTTAGGCGTGCAAAGCTTGATGACTTAAGATCTAAAGGAAATGCTTTCCCTAACGATTTTAAACGGGATGCTTTAGCAGAAGATCTTCACACTTCTTACGATTCTCTTGAGAAAGAAAAATTAGACAAGGAAGCAGTTCAGGTCTCAATTGCCGGTAGAGTCATGTTGCAACGCATCATGGGGAAGGCGAGTTTCATTACCATTCAAGACCTTACTGGACAAATACAAGCGTACATAAAGTCAGATAATGTAGGAGTAGATACTTACAAAGAATTTAAAAAATGGGACATAGGGGACGTTGTAGGCTTAAGAGGAAAACTATTCAAAACCAAGACCAACGAATTAACAGTAGAAGCAGATAGCTTTTTCCTTCTAACAAAATCTTTAAGACCTTTGCCAGAAAAACATGCCGGCTTGGTAGACACGGAGCAAAGATACAGAAAAAGATATTTAGATCTACTGACTAATAAAGAAAGTCTCGAGGTGTTTAAAACTAGAAGCAAACTTATAAGTGAGATAAGAAATATTTTCATTGAAGACGGTTATCTGGAAGTTGAGACACCGATGATGCATCCAATCCCTGGGGGAGCTACCGCGCGACCATTTATAACCCATCACAATGCACACGATATGGATTTATATTTGAGAGTGGCTCCTGAACTGTATCTAAAAAGATTGGTAATTGGGGGCTTAGAAAAAGTATTTGAGATTAATAGGAATTTTAGAAATGAAGGCATAGATACAAAGCATAATCCTGAGTTCACTATGCTTGAGTACTATACCGCTTATGCTGATTACGAAGACCAGATGGATTTCATGCAGACTTTGTTGAAGACATTAGCAGAGCGGGTTTTGGGTAGCCCTGTTGTTGAACAAAATAAAAAGAAA
This sequence comes from Gammaproteobacteria bacterium, assembly GCA_012965075.1. GTDB lineage: Bacteria > Pseudomonadota > Gammaproteobacteria > Magnimaribacterales > Magnimaribacteraceae > AEGEAN-183. The sequence goes on from DTSY01000004.1 coordinate 8,592, forward strand.
TACGATCTATCTAGGTCTTTTGAAAGGCTTACTTTATTAGATTCTATAGTTAAATATCTTGGGGTTAAAAAAGATCAGCTTGAAGAAAGAAAAGAGTTGGAAGAGATAGCGAAGAAATTAGGGGTTGAGAATATTAAGGAAGCTTCGGATGGTAAATTGCAGTTAGAAATATTTGAAAAAGGGGTAGAGAGTCAATTAGATGAACCTACTTTTATCGAAGGCTATCCTAAAGATGTGTCTCCACTTTCTAGATCGCAAGATGAAAATGCAAGCTACGTCGATCGTTTTGAATTGTTCATTGGAGGGAGAGAAATTGCCAATGGTTTCTCAGAGCTTAATGACCCAGATGAGCAGGCAGAAAGATTCAAACAACAAGTTGAACAAAGGGCATCAGGTGATCAAGAAGCAATGGAATATGACGAAGAATATGTGGAGGCTTTAGAGTATGGCCTTCCACCTTGTGCTGGTGTCGGAGTAGGCATAGATAGATTGGTAATGCTTTTTACAGGAACCTCTTCTATCAGAGACGTTCTTTTATTTCCTCAACTAAAGCCCATAGGAAAAGACTAATCCACTAAATCTTTGACAGCTTCCTTTTCTGACAATAATTCTTCAGTTGTCACTTTGATTTTTGATTTGGCAAAATCGTTTAGTTCTATTCCTTGAACAATTTCAACAGAACCTTGATCTGAAGTTCTTAAAGGAAAGCCAAAAATTAAGCCTTCAGGTATTCCGTAACTTCCATCGCTTGGAACAGCTGCACTAAACCAATCTCCCTCTGTAGTTTGGCTATCAACAGCTTTTACTGTGTCTATTGCTGCATTTGCTGCTGAGGCAGCAGAGGAAGCACCTCTGGCATCTATAACAGCCTTCCCTCTTTGTTGAACAAGAGGCAAATATTCGTTTTCAATCCAGTCGAGGTCATTGATAGCTTCAACTGCACTTACACCATCAATTTTTGCGTTGTAAGGATCTGGGTACATGGTGGGGCTATGATTCCCCCAGATTGTCATGTTAGTCACTGAGGCTATGTCCACACCTGCTTTTTCGGCCAATTGTGCCTTGGCTCTATTGGCATCAAGAGCGGTCATGGCAAACCAACTTTGAGTAGGATTATTAGATTTTGTTCTTCCAATTAAGGCATTAGTGTTAGCAGGATTTCCCACCACCAAGATTTTTGCATCTTCCTGAGCTAATTCACCTATAGCTTCTCCTTGGCCTGTAAAGATACCTCCGTTGATTCTCAACAAATCACTTCTCTCTTCAATTTTTTTCCCATCAACGACTATTCCTCTTGGAATGCTGCCAACCAAAAGAATCCAATGAGCATCTTGAACTCCCTCTTTTATATCCGTGGTGGCTAGTAGCGATCCTGTTTGCTTAAATCCGCAATCAATTAACTCCATGATGGTACCTTTAAGTTTATCTACAACTTGAGGAATTTCTATTAATCGAAGGTTGACCTTGGTGTCAGTCCCAAAAGTTTCTCCGCTTATTAATCTCGGAAGCAAAGAATAAGCTATTTGTCCTGCTCCTCCAGTTAGGGCAACATTGATTTCTTTCATCTTTTTCTCCTCTTAATCAGGTTGAAAGATATTCCGTGAGTTCTCAAATTTTACGGTTCCTTTAGCGTTTAACATTTCATTCTGCATCATTTTATTTAAAAGACTCTCATCTTTGTCAGTATTGGCAACAAACCTTCTTCCATCTTCTAGAAGTCCTATGATAATGGCTTTCGTTGGACCTTCTCTCGAATTAACTACAGTGTACGTTTCTATCAATCCTTTTCCATTGGCTTCTTCAATAAATTCTGGATGGTCCAAGTTTTCTATTTCTTTTTGCAAGTGTGATGAATCTATAACTTGGTTCCAGTCTCCAAGAAAAGGATTAGAGGAAAAGACACCAGCTCCATGCTTGGTTAGAAACCAACCATTGGCTGTAACCATACCAAATTTTCCAGGATTCTCTCTTAATTTGGACATCATGCTTGCTATTGAATTTACTACATAAGCACTTCCTGGGCCCCCGTAATACGGCAGTCCTCCGGTAATGGTTAGGTCTCTGTTATCCCCATCTGGAATACCAATCTCTTTCCTTGCGATCTGTACCGCACTTGGAAAGCAAGAATATAAATCAAAAAAGGAAATATCTGCTTGAGAGCAATTTGCTGCATTAAAGATAGCTTGAGAACATTTTTTAATTGCAGGAGAGGAATGTAAGTTTAATCTGTCAGTAACATTCCAGATATCATTCAAACAACCTCCGCCATGCATAAAAATCCACTTGGATTCAGGTATGCCTAATTCTCTGGCCTTTTTGGCCGAAGTAATTACTAAAGCAGCCGATTGGTTCACTCTCATGATTGAGTTCATGTATTTGGTATATGGAAATCCCACCATCCTATTGTTTGGCGTTTCTTCTACAATTTCGTTTGAAGATCTGTGAATTTTGAACCATGCATATTTATTTTGGGAGGCTATCTCGGAAAAACGACTGAAAAGGCGTCCAATATCTTCCCTGTGTTCTTTTGAGCTTTTTCCTTCACTACTCCTTATGCTATTAGCGAATAGGGGATAGACGGCTGAAGGATCAAAAATACCATGTTTTTGTTCAAACTCACTTCCTAAGTCGCTATTACTGCCTATAGATTCGGGTTCTCCACCAGGATCATCACCCCAGTTAAGTTCTAAACCGGTTTTTATTCTAGAAGTGAGAGTGTCTAATGCTTCTCCGCCCGTTAAAAGCGCACAGTTAAATTGCCCATCTTTTATTCGAGTGCAAATTTCATTGAGTACCAGTTGAGGAGAGTTTCCTCCAGTGGTTGTATAAATTTCATGGGGCACAGTTACCCCTAAAGAATTACCCACGCTCCGTGGCATGTTTGAATAACCCCACAAAGCTGTAGTAGCTGAGTTCCGGTTTGGGGTATCGCCTACAAATCGAATAACTGAAATTGCATCCAGATGTTCATTCAGAGAAATTCTCGCAGAACAATCCGTTATAGCTTTTTCACAAGCCACACTGAGAATATCTAGGTAGTTAAGCCCATCAGGTCCTTTTGTATCCAAGTACTGTGAACAACCAACTAGAACTGGAGTGTTGTCGTTAACCTGAGAGTACAAAGAGTTCATGGCTTATTAATCTAATGTAGCGCGGAAGTCTAACTATTGCGATCTTTTGTAGCAATAGGGGAGCCTCAAAGTTTTTTTTAGAGTACCATACCGAAAATTATGAAATATGATTTTGACACCATAATCGATCGCGTTGAAACTAGAAGTACGAAATGGCTAAAGTTTGATGACCCAGATATTTTGCCAATGTGGGTTGCTGATATGGACTTTCAATGTCCCCCTGAAGTCATTGATGCCATTAAGAATAGAGCAGATCAAGGCATATACGGGTATACAGAAAGACCAATTGAACTAACTTCTCTACTACAGCAAAGACTGGCAGAGAGGTCTGGATGGGAAATAGATCCTGAGTGGGTAACCTGGATGCCAGGCGTGGTAGTAGGACTGAATGTTGCTTGTCGTACAACTTTAAGTCCTGGTGACATTGCTATGGTTCCTTCTCCTATATACAGGCCTTTTGTTTATGCAACTGACAACATGAACAGGGGGATGCTTAAAACCGACTTAATTAATGTTCAAGGAAGGCTTGAGCTGGATTATGAGTCAATTGATGAACTTATCAATGAAGACGTCAAAATGTTCTTTTTCTGTAATCCTCATAATCCTGGTGGAACCATGTTTAAGAAAGAAGAAATCAAAAAGTTAGTTGATATTTGTGAGAAAAATAAAACGATTATTTGTGCTGATGAAATCCACTCTGATTTACTCTTTGAAACCAACAGAAAACATGTTCACTTAGCTCAAACCAATGAATACGCGGCTAATAACTCCATAACTTTATTGTCACCCACTAAAACTTTTAATATGCAAGGTTTGCCTTGTGGTGCAGCTATTATCCCTAACCCTGAATTAAGACAGGAGTTTAGAAGAAATATGCGAGGCATAGCAGCTCACATAGGGGTTTTTGCCTATACAGCTGCTGAAGCCGCTTACAGGCATGGGGAGCCTTGGTACCAGGCTCTCATGGAATATCTTATTGAAAATAGAAATCTGGTACGTAACGAAATAGGAAAGATAGAAGGTCTATCGCTATATGGTCCTGAAGCAACTTACCTCGCTTGGATCGATTGTTCGGATTCAGGTTTAGACGACCCGTCAGATTTTTTCATAAACGCTGGGGTTGGCGTTCATAGAGGTGATTATTTTGGAGACAACAAATTTGTTAGGCTAAATTTTGGTTGTCCTCGTTCCAGACTGGAAGAAGCATTATCCAGGATAAAAAAAGCTTTTTCACAAAGAAACTAGGTTCCTGTGTACTATTAGCGCCTCAAAATTTTTTAAGGAGAAATTATGGCTATTACTTTTAAAGATCAAGTCGCTATTGTTACTGGAGCAGGTGGCGGGCTTGGTCGTTGTCATGCTTTAGATCTAGCAAAAAGAGGAGCTAAAGTAGTCGTAAACGATTTAGGTGGAAATGTAGAAGGATCTTCAGATGGATCTTTATCTCCTGCCGAAGCGGTTGTGGAAGAAATAAAAGCTGCAGGCGGTGAAGCCATGGCTAATGGTGCAAGTGTCACCGATAAAAGTCAGGTTGAGGCAATGATTAAGGAAGCGATGGATGCCTATGGCAGGATTGATATTTTAGTTAATAATGCTGGAATACTGAGGGATAAAAGCTTCAATAAAATAGAAGAAGAAGATTTTAGAACTGTTTTAGAGGTCCATTTAATGGGCACAGTTAACTGCACAAAAGCTGTCTGGGAAATCATGCGAGAACAGAATTACGGCAGAATCGTAGTAACTACGTCTTCAAGTGGATTGTACGGAAACTTTGGGCAGACCAACTATGGGTCAGCAAAAATGGCTGTAGTTGGGTTAATAAACACCTTGAAGCTAGAAGGAGCAAAATACAATATAAAATGTAATGCTTTAGCGCCTTTGGCTGGTACAAGGATGACTGAGGAGTTACCTGGGATGGGAGACATTCTAGACCAGATAAAACCTGACTTTGTAACTCCTGCCGTTACTTATCTGGTTTCAGAAGAAGCACCCACAGGAACTATTATTGCAGCAGGAGCTGGAGTCTTTGCTCGAGTTATGATCCATGAAACCATAGGGGTTAATCTAGGTACAGGCCAGGATATGACTGCAGAAAACATTGCCTCAAATTGGGATCAAATCTCAGACATGAAGGATGCTAAACCTTGTTATCAGGGAGGAGAACAAGCCATGAAGATTTTCGAGCTCATCCAGAAAGATAAAGGTTAGTGTTCAAAAAAAGACTAAACTCATGCCATAAAGTAATGGACTTTAGGGATCTTGCTGAAAAGCGACTTCCCGCTCCTATGTTCCATTACATTGATGGGGCTGCAGAGGATGAATGGACTTATCGACAAAATACATCAGCCTTTGAACAATTTGAATTAGTTCCAAGATTCCTGGTTGATGTAGATAAGATTGATACTTCCACCACAGTATTAGGTCAAAAAATAGATTGGCCTTTTATCTGCTCTCCTACTGGTTATCATCGTCTTTTCCATCCCGATGGAGAAAATGGTGCTGCAAGGGCTGCAGCAAGAACAGGAACCATTTTTTGCCTGTCTACCATATCTACAACGCTTATCGAAGATGTAGCCAAAGCTTCAGAAGGACCTAAGGTTTTTCAAATTTATGTATTGAAGGATAGAAGTCTGTCGCAGGAATACATTCAAAGATGTAAAGACGCCAATTACGATGCTCTTTGTTTAACAGTAGATGTTCCTTCAAACGGAAGAAGAGAAAGAGACTTGGTAACTGGAATGACGGTTCCTCCTAAGCTTGGCTTAAGTGGTTACATGAATATCGCTAGGCATATAAATTGGTCATTTAATTACATAACCCATCCCCCAACACCTTCGATGGTTAACTTAGAACACAAGGTGCCAGCAGGGTCATCAAGTATGTCTGTAATGGACTTTATGAACAGCCAATTTGATCGTACCGTAACCTGGAAAGATGCAGCGTGGATGATAGAACAATGGGATAAGCCATTTGCTATAAAAGGCATATTGTCAGTAGAGGATGCCAAAATGGCTGTTGAAGTGGGAGCGTCTGCGATTATGGTTTCTAATCATGGAGGACGTCAAATGGACGGTTGTCCAGCACCAATCGAGGTTCTTGGCGATATCATTGATGCTGTGGGTGATCAAATTGAAGTAATTCTCGATGGCGGAGTAAGAAGAGGTACCCATATCCTAAAAGCTTTATCTATGGGAGCTAAAGCCTGTATGGGTGGTCGGGCTTATCTATATGGTTTGGCGGCAGCTGGAGAAGAAGGAGCTTATCGTTCCTTAAAACTATTAAAAGATGAAGTCCAAAACAATATGACCTTACTGGGTTGTACTAAAGTTGATGACATTACACCCGATCGACTGAGAAGAGTTCAGTAAGAATCTTCTAAGCGAATAAATAAATTTCTAACTCTCTCTTTAATTGAGTCTCTTATCTTTCTTTATTCTTTCAAATTATCTTATCTAGAAAATAAAAACTATAATCTACTGTGACTTTTAAGAAAAATTAGATTTGAAAGCTATCCAACCAACTTATTGAAAATAAGATCATTATGCAAAGATTAATATTACCTTTTGTTTTATTTTTTTCGTTTATCTGTGATGCTCAGATAGTCAGCATCAGTAACGGACCTAATGTACAAGAAAAAGTACAAGAGGCTTTAATCTTGGCCAAACCTGGAGACACAATTAGACTTCAAGAAGGTTTTTATAGCTTCTCAGATGGCCTTTCTTTAGATGTTGATAATGTGAAGGTCATTGGTGCGGGAATGGACAAGACTGTGCTCAGCTTTGCCAATCAACAATCCGGTGCACAGGGCTTGTTAGTTACCTCTAGTAAAGTCATTCTTAAAGATTTTGCCATAGAAGACGCCAAAGGAGATGCGCTTAAGGTTATAGGTGCAGATGGTATTTATATGATAAACCTCCGAACAGAGTGGACTGGTGGTCCCAAAAGCACCAACGGTGCTTATGGTCTGTATCCTGTTGAATCAAAAGATGTATTGATAGATGGTTGTGTGGCGATTGGTGCTTCAGATGCGGGTATATATGTGGGCCAATCTGAAAATATAATTGTGCGAAACAGCCGTGCCCATTACAACGTGGCAGGCATTGAGATAGAAAATTCTTATTACGCTGACGTCTATGACAACGTGGCCTCACACAATACAGGAGGTATTTTAGTTTTTGATTTACCTGACCTTCCTCAACAAGGGGGTCATCATGTAAGGGTATTTAGGAATCAAGTAGTTGATAATAACACTGACAATTTTGCTCCAGAGGGAAATATTGTTGGAGAAGTTCCGCGTGGGACAGGAATCATTATTCAAGCAAATTCCGATGTTGAAGTTTTTGATAATGATATTTCAGGAAATGGAACAGTCAATCTTTCAATAGTTACTTACGGGGCTGAAACGGAGGATGAAAATTATTATCCCC
>DTSY01000005.1 GCA_012965075.1 Gammaproteobacteria bacterium
AAGAAAATCTTGATGTTATGCCGATATACAAGATCTTGGCTGTAAATTTTCCCAAAAAAAGATATTGGGTAGGTTTATCTAGTCTGTACGGTCAGAGGGATCAATTTTTGGATCAACTAGGGGCCCTTGAGGCAGCCCATGAAGATAGACTGCTTGATAAACAAAGAGAATATGTTGCCTTAGGTCAACTGCTATTTATGCATCAAAATCCCCATAAAGCAGCTCTTGTTATGAGTTATGGTTTTAAAAATGGTTTCATAAAAGAGGAAGAAAAAACACTAAAAGCGATGGCGCAATACTGGCATGCTGCTAAAGAATTGAAAAAAGCTAAACCTGCATATGCGAAAGCGGCCAGCTTATCTAAAAAGGGTGAGCTTTACATATTTTTAGGGCAGGTTCATTTTGGTTTAGATGAATTTGGACCAGCTGAAAAAGCAATTAGATCTGGGATTAAGAAAGGGAAGCTAAAAGATGAAGCCAATGCCCACATGCTTCTGGGCCAAGTTCTTTTTGAGTATCAGAAATGGGATGATGCCATCAAATCTTTTAGAAAATGTATAGATGTAGCTGAGAAGCAATTAGACGATAAGAAAGAAGTTCAGAAAAAGAAAAAGAAGAAAATACAAGACCAAGCCAGAAAGTGGATTACTTATACAGAAGGTGAAGAAGAAAGGGTTGTGGCACTGCAGCTCAAAAGAAAAGCCTTGGGCCTTGGCTCTTCCTCTTAGACTATTTTCTTACATACTCAAGAAAACTATATTCGATATTCTGATTAAGGTCTTTGCAGTCTTTTCTGGACAGCTCCTTCCAATCATTTAAGTTCCAATTAGGAAAGAAGGCGTCGCCGTCGACTTCAATATTAATCTCGGTGAGATACATTTTTGAGGCTAAAGGAAGAAATTCTTCATAGATTCTTTCTCCACCAATGATAAATATTTCTTCTGAAAAGGTGGAAGCTATTTCTATGGCTCGTTCTTTATTAATGACTTCTGTAACGCCCTTAATCTTCTTGGGTGTCCTAGTCATCACAATATTCAGTCTATTGGATAGTGGCCTGCCTATAGACTCATAGGTTTTTCTACCCATTACAACAGAACAGCCTTCAGTTTTATTTCTAAAATACTTTAAGTCTTCCTTGAGGGTCCAAGGAATTTTTCCATCTTTCCCTATGACTCTTTCTTTAGCGAAAGCAGCTATTAATGATATTTTCAACTTAAACAGCTACCGGAGCAGAAATGTGAGGATGCGATTCATAACCCTCTAAGGAAAAGTCTTCATACTCAAGGTCAAGAATATTTGTTACGTCTTTAGTTATTTGCATTTTAGGAATAGGGAAGGACTTTCTTTTCAATTGTTCATCTACTTGACTAAGGTGATTTAAATAAAGATGTGCATCTCCCAAAGTATGAACAAAGTCGCCAGGTGTTAATCCAGTTACTTTGGCAATCATCAGAACCAATAAAGCATAAGAAGCGATGTTAAAAGGGACTCCCAGGAATATATCTGCACTTCTTTGATATAACTGGCATGATAACCTTCCCTCTGCAACATAAAATTGAAACAAGGCATGGCACGGCGGTAAAGCCATGTTATCAATTTGTGAAACATTCCAAGCACTTACTATTAATCTTCTAGAATTTGGATTAGTTTTTATTTGATTAATGACCTCTGAAATCTGATCTATTGAATCTCCATCTTGAGTTGGCCAAGATCTCCATTGTGCTCCATAGACCGGCCCAAGCTCACCCCTTTCATCAGCCCAATCGTCCCAGATACTGACACCATGTTCTTTAAGATAATCTATGTTTGTAGACCCCTTTAGAAACCATAAGAGTTCATAAATTATAGATTTTAAGTGTACTTTCTTTGTTGTAACCAAAGGGAATCCATTTTCAAGATTAAAGCGCATCTGATAACCAAATACACTTAGAGTTCCCGTCCCAGTTCTGTCACCTTTCTCGGTTCCAGACTCTCGAACATACCTCATTAGATCAAGATATTGTTTCATCCTTTTTTACCATATTTCTGTAAGAATAAAATAATAACACGAGCCCAATCGCTATCATTGGAATAGAAAGTGCCTGCCCTCTAGAGATTAATCCAAACAGATCAAACCCTATATGGGCATCTGGTTCTCTAAATGCTTCGGTAAAACACCTAACAACACCGTATCCAATTAAAAACATAGAAGATACAGCCATATTTGGTCTTGGCTTTTTGGAATACCACAACATAAATAATAATAGAACTATGCCTTCACCCACTGCTTGATATAACTGAGAGGCGTGCCTAACAAGACCCAATGGATCAGAGGGAAAGATAACACCCCAGGGCACTTCCGTTGGTCTTCCTAATAATTCAGAGTTTAAGAAATTACCTATTCTCACAGAGCCAAGGCCTATGGGCACATAAGGGGCTATAAAATCCATAACTTCAAAAAATTTAAAGCCCCATTGCTTGCTTAACAGGAAACTAGAGAATAAGACTCCTAACAAGCCACCATGGAAAGACATTCCTCCTTGCCAAAAATAAAATATTGATAAAGGGTCTTGTAATAACTGTCCAGAATTATAAAAAAGCATGTAACCAAAACGGCCACCTATTACTGCTCCCAGAAGACCATAGAACATTAAATTCTCTAACTGATCTTTAGAGAACTTAGATAAATTTCTAGAAGCTAAAAAATAAATGAGCCCAAAAGCAACTACCCAAGTCATGCCATACCACCTTATGGCCAGCGGACCAATCTGAAAAGCAATAGGATCAATTTCTGGAAGAATCATTACGGTTGTCTTATTTCCTCTACCATCATAGAAACTTCTTTAGGCGGTGGGGAAGTTAAAGAAGAAACAATCAATGAAACGGAAACATTTAATAGCATTCCTACGAAACCAATTCCTTCTGGGGAAATAGAAAAGAGCCAATTATCAAGTGTGTCTAACTCGGGGAACATGAACTTAAAATAAATAATGTAACCTGCAGTAAAAATCAGGCCTACCAGCATACCCGCGATAGCGCCTTCTTTGTTAAGGCGTTTAGAGAAAATCCCTAATAATAAAACTGGAAACAAAGTAGAGGCAGCTAAACCAAAAGCAAAAGCAACAACTTGAGCTACAAAAGCCGGGGGGTAGACGCCAAATAATCCGGCAACTCCGATGGCAAAAGCTGTAGCTAATCGGCTATATAACAGTTCTTGTTTTTCAGTAATTCTAGGCATAAACGTTTTTTTAAGTAAATCGTGGGAAATTGCTGAAGAGATAGTAATAAGTAAGCCCGCAGCTGTTGATAAAGCTGCGGCAACTCCACCGGCAGCTACTAGAGCTATTACCCAAAAGGGTAGCTTAGCTATTTCTGGATTTGCTAATACAATAATATCTGCATCAATGTAGACTTCGTTTTCATTAGTTAAGTCAGGTTTATTTAAAACAACCCTTTCTCCTGAATTTCCTTTTTCTTTAGCGTAGACAGGCTTAACTCCTTCCAAAGCATTGCCTGAAGAATATCTAATGAGTCCATCCGAGTTTTTATCTTTCCAGGCAATAAGACCAATAGTTTCCCAATTTTGGAACCACTGAGGCGATTCAGAGTATTCCTTGTCTTGAATAGAATCTATTAAGTTCATTCTGGCAAAGGCAGATACAGCTGGAGCAGTTGTGTAAAGCAGGGCGATAAAGACTAAGGCATAACCAGCAGACTTTCTAGCGTCACTAAAACTAGGCACTGTAAAGAACCTTACTATGACATGAGGAAGTCCTGCTGTACCCACCATTAATGCCGCGGTTATGCAGAAAACATCTATTTTACTTTTTACGTTTTCTGTATAAGCAGTAAAGCCAAGATCAGTAGTAACTTTATCAAGTTTATCTAATAGAAACTCTGGACTACCCACAAGAGTACTCCCAAAACCCAATTGTGGCACCGGGTTATTAGTCATTATTATTGAGATGTAAATGGCGGGTACAAGATAGGCAAATATTAATACAATGTATTGTGCAACTTGGGTATAGGTTATTCCTTTCATGCCTCCCCAGACAGCGTATATAAAAACAATTCCCATTCCAATAAGTACACCTAAATTGATATCTACTTCAAGGAATCTAGAAAAAACTATACCAACACCCCTCATTTGACCGGCGATATAAGTAAATGAAATAAATATCAGACACAAGACTGCAACCACTCTGGCTGTATTGGAGTAATATCTTTCACCTATAAAATCAGGCACTGTAAATTGTCCAAACTTTCTAAGGTAAGGAGCTAGAAGTAAAGCCAATAGTACATAACCTCCAGTCCAACCCATTAAATAAACGGACCCATCTTTTCCTAGAAAAGCTATTAATCCTGCCATGGATAAGAATGAAGCTGCCGACATCCAGTCAGCGGCAGTCGCCATACCATTTACTATAGGATTAACTCCCTTACCGGCCACATAAAAGTCCGAAGTTGATTGAGCTCTAGATTTAAAGGCAATTAATATGTAAACAGCAAAGCTGATCCCTACCATTAAAAAAGTCCACTCCTGTACTGACATTAAGAGCCCTTTTCCTCTCTGTCTTTAGAAAATTTCTTATCAAGCTTGTTCATCAAATAAACATAAGTAAAAATAAGAATTATGAAGACATAAATACTTCCTTGTTGTGCAAACCAGAACCCTAACTTGAAGCCCCCAATCCTAAATTGATCGAGCCAATCAGAAAGTAGAATTCCGAAACCGAAAGAGACAAGAAACCAGATTGCTAAAAGGCAGATTAATATCTTAAGATTAGTTTTCCAGTAGTAATCCATTTACTGAATTTTATCTCAGAAGTAAGTTTAGTCCCATAATCATTAATAGAATTGCAAAGGCCAATCGGAGCTTCCTTTGTTTCATTCTATGTGCTGCTCTAACTCCAACTATGGCGCTCCAAGCACTTGCTAAGCCAACTAAGATAGCTCCTGGCAGGTATACATAACCCACTGAATATTCAGGAAGGTTTGAAATATTAGAACCAATAATCATATATGAGATTGAACCAGAAACAGCTATTGGAATTCCGCAGGCAGCAGAAGATCCAATAGCTTGAGTCATTTGTAATCCTCTGTGATAAAAATAAGGAACCGAAAATACACCACCGCCGATTCCAAAAATTCCTGAAAACCAGCCAATACCACTGCCTACTATTACTGGCCCTACGATGCTTGTCCTTGGGTTCTGACTTGGGGGCGGAAATTCAAATACCATCTGAATCGATATAAGAACCAAAAATACAGCCACGAGCATCTGAAGAGTCGAACTTGGGATATAACTGGCAGTTACAGCCCCTAAGACAGCGCCAACGCAGATACTGGGGGCTATGACCTTCAAAACATCCCAAATAACTGCTTTTCGTTTATTGTGAGAATAAGTAGAGGCCAAAGAGCTAAAAACAATTACACCCAAAGAAGTACCTAAAACTGTATGGGCTAATGACTCTTCGGGGATTCCTACTAGATTTTTAAAAATGGAGAAAAAAACAGGAATGATAATAATCCCTCCTCCTATCCCAAAGAGTCCCGCTAAAATACCGGACAAAATTCCCAGTACAAAAAATAAAAAAAGTTCTAACACGAAAGAAACGCCATTATCGCTTATAGCTAAGATAATAAGAACCAGAAAATAACCCCATTAAGAAATTCTTTAATTAAAAAATGTGTTTAATGGTTGTTTTTAAACAAAGAAAATAAAAGAGCCTCAATTGACTTTCTTGGATCCTTAATCTTGGCCGCGAATAGAGATGAATATTACGAAATCATTCCTTAGAAATAAGCTTATTGTATTCAGGAAGTATTTGGATCAAAGCCTTCCTATATACTTCTCTTTTAAAGGGAACAACAGTCATAAGGGGGTACCAGTAGGTTGACCATACCCACTCATCAAATTCTATTGGCCTTGTTGCCCTTAGGTTGATGTTGCTCTCATCAGAAATCAGTTTTGCTAAGAACCACTTTTGCCTTTGTCCCTTATAAATATTTCTTCTAAAGTATTTGGGTCGCCTGTCTTTTGGAACGTCATATTTAAACCATTCCTCTGTTTCAAATATTATTTCAACATCTTCTGGCCCTAAACCTACTTCTTCCTGGGTTTCTCTAAGAATTGCTTCTTTGGGCGATTCTCCTTGGTCTATGCCACCCTGAGGAAACTGCCACCCATGATGATCTATTCTTTGACACCATAAAACCCTATCTGAAGGGCCTACAATAACCATTGCTACACACGGTCTATATTCATCTTGTAATGACAATCTATAAATTCTAATATTTTATTAATATAACTCTTCCATAGAAGGGCAGCTACAGACTAAGTTTCTATCTCCATAAGCATTGTCGACCCTACTAACTGGACACCAGTACTTATCAGCTCTTAAACTTTCTACAGGGTAAGCTGCTTCTGATCGAGAGTAAGAGTGCTCCCAATTATCATCTGTAACTTGTTCAGCAGAATGAGGAGCATTTTTTAACATGTTATCTTCTTTGTCTAAATCTCCAGTCTCTATTCTCTTGATCTCTTTCCTGATGCCTATCATGGCCTCACAAAATCTATCTAATTCAGCTTTAGATTCACTCTCGGTAGGTTCTATCATTAAAGTACCTACTACAGGCCAAGACATAGTTGGGGCATGGAATCCATAATCTATAAGTCTTTTTGCAATATCTTCAACATCTATGTCTACACTTTCTTTTAAATTTCTCAGATCAATAATGCATTCATGGGCCACTAGACTATTTTCGCCCTTATAAAGTACTTCATAATGCCCCTTCAAACGATGAGCTATATAGTTGGCATTCAAGATGGCTGATTCAGTAGCTTTCTTTAATCCTGACGCTCCCATCATCTTTATGTACATCCAGCTAATAGGAAGAATACTTGCACTGCCCCATTCAGTAGCACTTACGGGACCGACAGAAGATTCTTCCACGTGATTTCCAGGAAGAAAATCTTTTAAGTGATCTGCTACTCCAATGGGTCCAACTCCAGGGCCACCGCCACCGTGTGGAATACAGAAAGTTTTATGCAAGTTTAAATGAGATACGTCGCCCCCAAATTCTCCCGGGTAACACAATCCCACCATGGCATTTAGGTTTGCTCCATCGATATAAACTTGACCACCATGTTTGTGAACAATATTACAAACTTCTCTTACATTTGTTTCAAATACTCCATGCGTTGAAGGGTAGGTGATCATAATTGATGAAAGATTATCTGAATACTCATTAGCCTTTCTTTTCAGGTCATTCAAATCTATATTTCCTTCTTTATCACAATCAATGGCAACAACTTTCAGGCCAACCATTTGTGCAGATGCCGGATTAGTTCCATGTGAAGACATGGGTATTAAACATATATTTCTAGCTTTATCCCCTTTACTCTCGTGGTAAGCAGCTATTGCTAAAAGCCCTGCATATTCACCTTGAGACCCTGCATTTGGTTGTAGAGAGATTTCTGAATAACCTGTAATTGTTGCCAGTTGCTGTTCCAGCTCTTTGATTAATTTCTTGTAACCCAATACTTGGCTCTCAGGTGCAAAGGGGTGAATGGACGAAAATTCTGGCCAACTGACGGGTAGCATTTCAGATGTAGCATTTAATTTCATAGTACAAGACCCGAGGGGAATCATAGCTCTATCTAGAGCAATATCTTTTTCGTAAAGTCTTTTTATGTATCTCAGCATTTCTGTTTCAGAGTGGTACTTATTAAAAACAGGATGTTGTAGATAATTACTTGTTCTGGAAAGATCTTCTGGAATAGAAGTCATCACTGCATTATTTTTTTCAGGAGACTTAATAGAAAATATTGAAAGAATATTCTTAAAAACTTCATCATCGACACTTTCGTCTAAGGAAATACCTATAAGGTCCTCGTTAATTTTTCTTAGATTAATTCCTTTATCTGATGCAGCCTCTACTAAAGAGGCTGTTTCACTTCCTGAATCAATCACTAGGGTGTCGAAGAAATGCTCGGATTTTAAGCTATAGTTCTTTGCTTTAAGCAACTGAGCTAATTTGGTAGTCTTATCATTAACTTTTCTGGCAATGGCTTTTAAACCCTCTGGCCCATGATATACCGCATAGAATCCTGCCATAATTGCCAAAAGAGCTTGTGCTGTACATATGTTGCTTGTGGCTTTTTCTCTCCTTATATGCTGCTCTCTGGTTTGAAGAGCTAGTCTGTAGGCCACTTTCCCCTTTTGATCTATGGAAGCGCCAACCAATCTACCAGGTAGAAATCTCTTAAATTCTTCCTTTACAGACATGAAGGCAGCATGGGGACCGCCGTAACCCATTGGGACTCCAAATCTTTGTGATGTACCTATGGCTATATCTGCTTCTAGTTCACCAGGGGTCTTTAGTAAACACAAAGCCAGAAGGTCTGTAGCTAAAATAACTACGGCGTTTTTTTCTTTTGAGTAATTTATTTCTTCGGAAAAAGAATTAATGTTTCCTTCAGAATTTGGGTACTGAAATATAGCTCCAAAATAATCTTCCTTCTTACAAGCAGTTGAAGGCCCTACGATTATGTTTATATCTAACGGTTTAGCTCTAGTTTGAATAACTTTAATAGTTTGAGGAAAACACAGATCGTCCACAAAAAAATTATTTGATTTTGATTTAGAAACTCTTTTAGCCAAAGTCATAGCTTCTGCTGCTGCAGTCGCTTCGTCCAGTAAAGAAGCATTAGATATATCTAAACCCGTGAGGTCACTGACCATAGTCTGAAAATTTATAAGGGCTTCCAGTCTCCCTTGAGAAATTTCCGGTTGATAGGGAGTATAGGAAGTGTACCAACCGGGGTTTTCAAATACATTTCTTAAAATTACTGTCGGGGTAAGAGTGTTGTAATAACCTTGACCTATGAAGGAATGATGTAAGGTGTTTTTTGAAGCTATAAGCTTGAGCTCTTGCAGGGCTTTCTCTTCAGAAATACCTTCTTCTATTTTCAATGGTGAGTTGTTAAGAATATCTTTGGGTACAACGTCTTTAATAAAAGCCTCGAAGGTCGAATAACCAAGGTCATTTAGTATCTCGTCTCTTTCATTGTCACGTAGGCCTATATGTCTTGAAGAAAATGACCTTAAGACAGAAGAACGAGCTTGAGATGAGGTTTTTTTAGATGTAGGCATTCAATCAGTCTTGGCAATGCTCACTGTATTGCTCAGGTGAAAGCAAATTTTCTAACTCGGAGATATCTGTTACTTCTATTTTAAAAAACCAACCTTCTTCAAAAGCAGACAAATTTACAGTTTCAGGGGAATCTTCTAAGGAAGAATTCACATCTATTACTTTACCGCTCACAGGGGAGTAGACCTCTGAAGCTGCTTTAACAGATTCAACAACAGCAGCCTCATCCCCTTGGTTAACTTCTGAATCTATCTCGGGTAGCTCAACAAAAACAATATCTCCTAGTTGATCTTGTGCATAATCGCTAATTCCTACTGTAACTTTTCCATCCTCTTCTAACTTCGCCCATTCATGGCTAGATAAAAATTTATAATTTTCGGGTATATCTTTCATGAAGTTTTGTTCTTAAAAACTATTTTTCCTTCTTTTACAAACTTAGGTTCACCTATGGAGGCCCTTACAGTCTTGCCTCTTACTTCTGCTAGGCAATTTTTTAAGTTTGAAGGCGGTATTCTAGCTAAAGCTATAGATTTTTTCAGCGTTGGAGAATAAGTTCCGCTAGTGACCACGCCTTTTATCATTTTTTGTTCGTCCATAAAAATCTCATGATCGGACCTAACTATGCATCTATCTTCAAATAGAAGACCTTTTAGGACATGATATTCTCCCGTTTCCTTTTTAAGCTTAAAAGAGTCTTTTCCTATAAAGTCTCTTTCTTTATCCTTCAAAGAAACTGTCCAAGCCATATTGCATTCTAATGGAGAAATCTTCTCATCCATTTCAAATCCATAAAGATTCATGCCAGCTTCCAACCTAAGGGTATCTCTTGCGCCAAGGCCAATGGGTTTGGCTCCACATACTAAGGCTTTCTCCCACAAAGTTTTTGCTTTCTCATGATCTATCATTACTTCGACGCCTTTTTCTCCAGTGTACCCAGTAGTTGTGACTAAAGTTCCTTCTTCCATTAACCCCTGGAAGGGCGTTCTCTTGATTAATTCGTTAGAAGCATCAGGAGAAAAACATTTAGATAGAGTATCCAAGGCTAGAGGGCCTTGAATGGCTATCATGGATAAATCGGTGCGTTCTGAAAGAGAAATATCCATATTGCCTAACTGAGACTCCATCCAACTAATATCTAGTTCTCTGGTCGCGCAGTTGACCACTAACCTATAACCTGATTCAAGCTTGTAAGCTATCAAATCGTCAAGAATACCCCCTGTTTCGTTTAATAAAGCTGAATACATGCCATCAAAGTCTCGCTCTAGAGCATTAACATCGTTGGCCAAAAGCTTTCTCAGGAATTCTTTTGCATCCTTACCTTTAATATCCAGAATAGTCATGTGAGAGACATCGAAAATACCACAAGAGTTTCTAACAAATTCATGTTCTTTGAGTTGAGAACCATAATGTATGGGCATATCCCAGCCATGGAAGTCGACCATCTTTGCAGAAGACCTCAGGTGTAGTTCGTGTAATGCAGTTTTTTTCAAGGCTAATATTTAGACTTCCGTATTTTACTTCTTATTCTGTTTTTTGTTATCTGTTATCCACTCTTATTGTGGATAACTCTGTGTAGTTTTTTACAAGACCCTTAAACAACGTCTTTTTTAGGAACTGGTTAAAAATTAACCAGATACTCACAAAGCTGTATAGAAATGTTTCGTAATGATATTATTTATTGAAGGTAAAAATACTTACCAAATCCAAAAGATGAATCAAAATTTAAGTGTTCAAGAGGCTGAAGAGCATTATCAAGAACTAAAATCAAAAGGTTTTCACCTAGATTTAACTAGAGGTAAGCCCTCAAGTGAACAATTGGATCTTTCTGCTGAACTAGAGAATGATTTGGCAGGCGAGTTTGATCAGGATGGAATTGATGTAAGGAACTACGGAGGATTACTAGGACTTGAAGGGATGAGGCAATTAGGGTCAGAGATTTTAGGGTGTAAAAAGGAAATGGTCATAGCTGGAGGCAATAGTAGTCTTACTTTAATGGCCCAATATGTTTCAAGTTTATTTTTTCAAGGAAATGGCGAGGGACCCTGGTCGATGCATGAAAGAAATTCTTTTCTTTGCCCCGTTCCAGGATTTGACAGACATTTCACTCTGTGTGATGAGTTTTCAGTCAACATGATTCCAGTTCCGCTTACAGGGAAAGGGCCAGATATAGAAAAAACAAAATCCATCGTTCAAAGTGATTCTTCTGTCAAAGGTATATGGTGTGTCCCTAAACATTCAAATCCTACAGGCGAAACTTATAACGAAGAGTCTGTAAACGGGTTGTTAGAAATAGCAAGCTCAAGAGAAGGGTTCAAAATCTTTTGGGACAATGCTTATGCGGTTCATGATTTTGCCAAATCTGAGCCACTTCCAAATATTTTCTCTTTAGCCGAAGAAAAAAATCTACAGGACTCAATAATAGCTTTTGCGTCCACATCAAAAATAACTTTTGCAGGATCAGGTGTAGGCTTTATTGCCATGAGTAAGAATAATTTAGAAAAGTTTATTAAACATTACTCTTCCATGGTCATAGGCCCAGATAAAGTAAATCAAGCTAGACATATCAAGTTCTTTAAAGATTTTAAAGGTCTTAAAAATCACATGAATAAGCATGCTGAGATAGTAGGCCCTAAATTTGAATTAGTTCAAGAATGGCTTTCAAAACAAAATTATGGCTCCTGGACCAAGCCTACTGGGGGGTATTTTGTCACTTTTAAAGCTGAACCAGGGCTTGCAAGAGAAATAGTAAATTTAGCTAATAAAGCTGGATTAAAACTAACTCCGGCAGGGGCAACATTTCCTTACGGTGTAGACCCTAATGATGAAATTATTAGACTAGCCCCCACTGCTTGCACTAATCAAGAGCTGGAGGAAGCAATGAAGATATTTAATGCTTGTGTGGCTTTGGCTACCCTAAAGAAAAGGGTTAATTCTTAGTTGCTTCCAGAATATTATATGATTTTCCATTAAACTCACCGAAAAAAACTGGTACATCGGGGTGTTCAATAGGATCTTGGCTATCGTCTATTTGTAAATTTTGTTGAGACACATAAGCAGAATAGAAAACCTGATCATTCTCTGCAAAAACATGATAAAAAGGCTGTTCTTTCTTAGGTCTAATTTCAGCAGGAATTGATTCATACCACTCTTCAGTATTATTGAATTCTGGATCAACATCGTAGATCACGCCCCTGAAATCTAAGTATTTGTGCTTAACGACTTCTCCTATGGAGTATTGAGTTTCAACTATTTCTTTCATTTGAGTAGGCCCTTAAGGTCAACTGATTGGTCGCAAAGCACATCTGAACTTATTTTTAACTTATTTGCAACCAGCTTTTTAGAAATTAAAAAATCTTTCGGATTATTGACAGAATCAACCGCGATAAGTTCTCCTTTTTTGAGATAAAAGAGCATAAATGTTCCTACTTCCATAGACCCTCTAGTGACTATTTCATCATGAGCTCCCGACAGCCCAACTATTTGAAGTTTGTCATTGTATTGATCAGACCAGAACCAGGGTACTTGATCATATTTTTCAGGCTTACCCACCAATGACAATGCAACTGTCTTGGCTTGCTCTATAGCATTGTGTACAGATTCCAGTCTGATATTTTTTTTCATATAAAAATTAGGGTGATTAGTGCAATCCCCACAAGCAAATATAGAGTGGTCTTCAGTTCTGCCGTATTCGTCAACGAGGATTCCATTGTTGCATTTGAGTCCTGCAGACTCGGCAATCTCTTGATTAGGTAATATACCTACTCCCACAACCACTCCGTCTGCTTCTACAGTCTTATTGTTGGTGCAAATGACCTTTTCGACACCACTTTCTCCCTCAAACCTTTCCAAAGCTGATTCCAAAAATATTTCAACCCCATTCGTACGGTGCAAATTATCAAAATATTCTGAAATAACTGGATCTACTGTCCTATTCATTACCCGATCTGCCATTTCCACTACCGTTACTTTCAATCCTTTTTGTACAGCGGTAGCAGCAACTTCTAGGCCTATATATCCCGCACCAATAATCACTAACTTTTTTCCGCTCTTAAAGTACTCCTTAAGATCATTGGAGTCGTCAATTGTCCTTAAGTAATTAATATTTTTTAAATGTGAACCTTCAACATCTAATTCTCTAACTCTGCTACCAGTTGCAATGACCAGGTTTATATACTTAATAGTGTCCCCGTTAGATAAATTAATGCTTTTACTTTCCCTGTCTAATGAAAGTGCTTTCGAGTGTTTTATAACCACATTATTTTGGTCAAAGAAGTCTTGAGTTTTCATGTAAACCCTTTCTAGGCTGACTTCACCTGCTAAATATTCTTTGGATAGAGGTGGGCGCCGGTAAGGTAAATAGTGCTCTTCCGCAATTATTGTAATAGGATCCTTAAAATCATTTCTTCTCAGAGTTAATACACATTGAGCAGCTGATTGGCCCCCACCCACAATAACTAGATCTTTCATTATCAGAAAAGTACTCGATTATTCCTTTAAATAGAAATAAAGTTTACATTTAATTTCTAATAAGTGAGGACTAAATGATAGGAATAATTGCAACCATGAAAATTAAGGAAGGAACCAATGAAGAATTTGAAGAAGTTGCTTCAAGATTACAAAGCGCGGTTACTGAGAATGAACCCGGTGTTGTTTACTATGATTGGTATAAGGGTCAGGATGACACTACTTATATTGTTTTAGAGCGCTACGAATCTCAAGATGCTTTAGATGCCCATGGACAAACAGAACACATGAAAACAATAGGCGGTGAAATGGGCCAATATATGGCAGGTCGTCCGGAAGTTAGTATTCTTAAAAGTATCTAATCAAGAGAGATGGGGTAAAGAGAGAAATTCTCTCGACTTCATCTCTTCAAGTCGACTAAGAGTTCTTTGTATTGGTTTTAAGAGTCTAGACCCCGAATAGATCTCTTTAATCTTTTTTTCTGAAGAAATAATCAGGTTTACTTTTCGTTCATAACATTCATCAACAAGAGCAATAAACCTTCTGGTTTCATTCTCTTTAAACTTTGAAAGAATAGGTATATCAGATACCAAAAGAGTGTGGAACTCTTTGCTGATTTCTATGTAATCCTTAGAACTCCTTGGTCCATCACAAATATTTTTAAAACTGAACCAAGCTACACCTTCAGAGAGAAGCATAGTATCTATGCTTCGCCCTAATATCTCTATAGATTGAGAATACTTCACTTTTCCTTGGGCAAGTGAATTAAAGTGTTTAGATAGTATTTCTTCGGTTTCCTTAGTTCCAGAAATAAGCTGGATTTTTTCTTGCTCAAGATTCCTTAGCCTATAATCTTGGGAAGCTTCAAGCAGACAGATTTTGCAATGATTTTTTAGAGCATCTATAGCTGGATAGAATCTATCTCTATGAAGGCCCTCTTCATATAGGCTCTCAGGATGAATATTAGAAGTTGCTATTAAAGGTATGCCAATTTTAAAGAGTTGATCTAAGAATCTGGCTAACATCATTGCATCACCAATATCTTCTACAAAGAATTCATCAAAGCAGAGAATATCTGTTTCCCTAGATAATTTTTCAACCACTGTCTTTATTGGGTCTTCTTGCTTGGCCTGATTATTCATATCTTCATGAAGTTTTTGCATAAATCTATGGAAGTGAAGCCTGGTCTTGTTATTAAAATCTAAGCTTTTAAAAAAGATATCCATGAGTTGAGTCTTACCAGTGCCAACAGTTCCGTAAATGTATAATCCCTTAAGAGGTTTCTTGTTGAACCAAGATCTAGATCTAGACATAACCTTGCTGTGCAATCTATCTAGTTCGACTAATAGTTTTTTTTGAGCAGAGTCGTTAATTAACTCTCCACTGGAAACCAAATCTTCATATATCTCAGATGGTTTCAAAGAAAGTCCCTTTTAATAAGATTTAGGTTTGAGGATTTTTAATAAAGCTATGCAGAGTTTCATCAACAGGAGACCATTCTCTTGCAGTTGAACTCCAGAAATTAGAATCTATTTTTAACCACGATGAGTCGTCTAAGCTTCCAGCCTTTATCAATCTGATGCCTTGCATTTCTTCGATGTAACTAATCAAGGGAGAGCCACACGATTCACAAAAGCCTCGAGTTACATGGCTTCCATCAGTTCCGGTTACGGTATAGATTTTTATTTCTCCTTTCATCTGCAGTGCATTTTCAGGGATCATAACAATTGTAGCCTTTCCTGAACCTGTTGATTTTTGACAGTCCTTACAATGACAATGGTGGGCCGATATAACTGATGATTCATTAAAGCTATAACTAACTTCACCACATAAGCAGCTGCCAGTCTTTTTATCTTCACTCATTTTTTTTCCTTATTTTTTTCTTTTAAACATTGGAATTAGGGATGAAGTGGTTTCCTTGTACCGCTGATACTCTGGATCGTCCCCCCACTTTTTATCTGCTCTTCTCTCTAACATGGTAACTCCGCTAATTCTAGTTAAGAGAATATAAACAAATATCGGAGAAATCAAAGTAAGTAACTGCCATCCTTGTAAAACTGGGAAGGCAATGAATGCTATTCCAAGCCATAAAGTGATTTCTCCATAATAATTTGGATGCCTTGAGAAAGACCAAAGACCTTCATTAATGAATCTACCCTGATTTTCTTTTTTGGATCTAAATCTAGTTTTTTGATGGTCGGCAACAACTTCAACTAAGAATCCTTCTAACCATAAAAATATTCCGATTAAGGCAAACCAACCCAAAGGCACAACCTTAGCTGAAGTCATCGCTGCCAAACCAGCTGCCATGGTAATGAAAACCCACAATCCTCCGATGGTCCAAGTAAATAAAAACCACCAAAATTTTGTTTTCATCACAGTGAATCTATTGTCTTTTCCGTCTCTT
>DTSY01000006.1 GCA_012965075.1 Gammaproteobacteria bacterium
GAAAAGATGATTTATAAGGCTGCTGAAGAAGATGGAAACTTTGAAGCTATTTCCATTAACCCCTTACACGTGATTGGGCCCTTGATGAGTGATAATCATAACCAATTCTTTAGTTGGCAGTTTTTCATTGGGCAATTATTAAAAGGTCTAGACTTTGGTTATTGGAAAGAAAGGCAACTTAGAGGAAGCACGATGCTGTGGAATATGGTGGATGTTCGTGATGTGGCTAGAGCCCATAGGTTGGGTACTGAAAGTCCCAATGCAAAAAATGGTTCAAGATACATTCTTTCTGCAACGGATAGATCCGGTGAGATGTTCACATGGGAACTTCAAGCAAAACTAAAAGAGTTATTTCCTGAAATAGAACATATAGGTGGGGAAGAAATGGAGGATGGTAAACCTAAAGAGAAGACTTATGATTCGCCTAGATCTTACTGTTCTTTAGCAATAGAAGAACTCGGTCTTTCCACTTACTCAATTGAAGATACTTTAAAAGAGACGGGGGATTCCTACAAAGCTTTAAATCTTCTTTAAGGCAGTCCCGCTCGAGGAACGTCCACTTCGATAATCTCGATTCGTGCAGATTTTTCTTTAAGGCAAGTTTCCTCTTGTGAATCATTTGCGGTAGAAATAAATAAGGTATTACCGCTTTCTCCTCCCAGCATACAAGCAAAAGCCCCCCTATCCACTTCTACTTTATCTAATAAGGCACCGCCCTCTTGGACTCTGATTACATCATTTGTTGAAGGAGAGGCTACCCAAATTGCTCCTTCGGCATCAAGACAAATTCCATCCGGAACGGGCGAATAACCCTCTTCTATTGTCCTTAAATCTGCCCAAACTCTTCGATTGGCTAAAGTTCCGTCTTCATTGATATCAAAAGCTGTTAAGCAAGAAGCAAAGGTTTCTCCTAATATTAAAGTTTTGTCATCTGGAGTGATAACAGTTCCATTTGGAAAAAATATATTCTCAGCCACTTCACATGGCTCTTCTCCTGGTCTAACTAAAATTAGATTTGTTGGTTTTATGGCTTCCCTCGCATGTAAGTCAAATCCAAAATTTCCTACATAAGCATAGCCTTTTTTATCAACTACCATATCATTGCAATAGTGATTTGCTAGTTGACTTAAATCCGCAGCCTCAGTTAACTTACCATCGGCAAAACACAATAACTTTTGATCGTTCATAGAAACGATAAGCATGGATCCATCCGGCAGCCACCCCAATCCTGAAGGCTGATGAGGGGTCTCTACGATGGTTTCTAAATGCCCTTCTGTATCCACAGCTAAAACTCGGTGAGTAAAAAAATCTGAGAAATAGAGTTTTCCTTCACGCCAACGAGGTCCTTCAGTAAAAGTTAAACCATCAATAAGAACTTCTGTGCTCTTGCTCATGCTTAAATTTTCCTCCTAATTTGTAAATGGATATTTACCAATAAAGTTTATTAAAGCAAACTATAAATCAAACCTCAGGAAAGAAACATGCATATTGGATTAATGATAAGAAACATGGGCGACCAATCCACCAGAGAAATCATGGCAGGAGCAGCTTTAGCAGCAGAAGATAGAGAGTTTGAATCAATTTGGGTAGTCGACCACATTGCCATTCCGCCTGAAGATTCTGAAGGATCAGGAGGACGTTATGTTGATATTCTGACCTCCTTGGCGTGGTTAGCTGGGTTGACTTCAACTATAAAATTAGGCAGCGGTGTTTTAATTGCTCCTTATCGGGAAATCTTACCTACAGCAAAACAAATTGCCAGTATCCAAGAACTGTCTGGTAATCGTTTGTTATTGGGCATAGGGCTTGGATGGATGGATGCAGAGTTTAAAGCGCTTGGTGTTGATAGGAAAGAAAGAGGTAAAAAGACCGATGAACTTCTAACCTTTTTGCATGAAGCCTTCAGTCAAGATGAAGTGGAATTAAACGAACAAAAATTCTTATTTAAGCCCAGACCACCAAAACCACCTTTTTACATAGCAGGATCAAAAGATTACTCCATCAAGAGGGCTGTAAAACATGGAGATGGATGGATTCCTATCGTAAATGAACCTGAAGAATTTGAAGAAGATTTAAGAATCTACAGAGATATGTGTGATTCATCAAACAAAGCTAGCGACAAAGTTAATGTGGTTAGTCGGCTCAACCTTGACGATGAAGCTTTAAGTAAAGAGAAGTTGACCAAATTTGAAGACATGGGAATTGAAAGGCTTGTTTGTGGCCTCCCTTACAAAGATCTGGATGATTTTTTAAATAAAATAGATTTTATAAAATCCTTAATTAACTAGCTTATCGAGCTCTTCTATAACTCTTTCTGGATTTATATAACAAAGACATTTCTTGTATTTTCCTTCCATGTGTCCATGAGCTTGGCAAAATTCTTCTTCTTTACCTCTCGATATTACTGATACTTTATTAGACCAGGGCCTCCAGTTGTTTGGATTGCTGGGTCCAAATAAAGCCACTCCTTTTGTTTCAACAGCTGCTGCTATGTGGGAAGCGACCGAGTCTAATCCCAGAAAAAATTTTGCGTCTTTAATTAGCGCAGCTAATTCGATTAATCTGGTTTCTCCTCCCAAATTGATTAAATTAGTCTTGGTTAGTTTTTCAATATCTTTTAAATAATTTATTTCCTTCTCATCAGGCCCCGAGGTCAAAACCACTTTTAATCCCTGATCTGCATAGTGATCGATCAGTTGCGCAAAAGACTCTTTTTTCCAGAGTTTAGTTTCGCGCCTTGAAACCGTGTGAAATACACAATAATTACTGTCCAAACGATGATTTTTCTTTATTTCTTCAATTCTGTTCTTAATTTCTTGTGGAATAATTAAACTTAATTCACGTTTTTCTTCTATTGAAGTTAACCCTAAAGTCTCAAGAGCAGCTAAATTCCTTTTAACGATGTGACCATCTCCAGCTGCAGGAGAAATAGAAGAGAAGCTTTTGATCCAGAAAGGTTTCCTTCTTTTTACGTCATCTACTCCCGCTGTCCTAGCGCCCCTTAAACACCGTGCCATTAGAGCCATACGCCACTGAGTGGTGAGAAATACACCAAAATCATATTTTGTGTTCCTCAACGCTCTTAAAAGTAAGATTTCTTTGAAGGTTCTCTTGATAAAGTTTGAATTAGCAGATGGTTCAGCTTCAAGAACACTGTTTATCCTGTCATCAAGTTCAAGAATAGATCCGGTTCCTTTGTAGACCAACAAATCGATAATAGAATCTGGAAAAATACGTTTAATTTCACTAATCATCGGTGTTGTTAATAGAACGTCTCCATGAAACCTGAGTATAGCAATCAGGAATCTTTGTCTTTTCTCGCTCATTTCTAGAAACTCACTTGACACTGGTCTTTTCAGAATGCATTATGCGCGGCTCTAAATCTAAGACAAGTATATGGCCAATAGAGAAAAGTTAAGAATTAAATCTGCGTTAAAAAGAGCAAGGCAGAACCCTAAAAGAAATTCTTTAAAAAGCTCGCAAAGAGCACTCACTAGAACTGCAGTAAAAGCCGTAACATCTGCAATTACTGCAGGAGACAAGCAATCAGCTTCAGAAGCCTTCAAAAAAGCTGAAAAAGTATTGGACACCATGGCAAACAAGAAAGTTATTCACGCCAATAAAGCCTCTAGAACTAAATCTCGTCTTAACAAAAAGATTAAAGCTCTTTAGCTAAGAATCAAGTTATCCCTGTGAATGACTTCCTTTGCAGAGGCGTATCCTAATTTAGTATTAATTTCTCCTGATTTAAGACCTAGAATTAGATTTATTTCAAAGGAATTAAAATTGCTAAAACCTCTGGCTATTTCCTGATCTTGATTTACGCAGGCAACTAAAGCACCTTTTTCAAAATCACCTTCAATTGCTGTAATTCCTACAGGCAGAAGACTACTTCCTCCATCACTAATCGCTTTAGCAGCTCCATCATCGATTAATAACTGTCCTTTGGGAGAACCTAAAGAGGCAATCCATGTTTTTCTCGATTGGAGTTTATCTCTTTCGCCTTCAAAAAATGTTCCCACTTCTTGTCCATAAAATATATCAGTTAGAATGTTGCCATCATTGCCATCGGCTACCCAGGTTTTTGCCCCAGCATCTAGAGAAAGTCTGGCTGCTTTTATCTTTGTTTTCATGCCGCCTCTACCCAAAATTCCTGCCGTTCCCTCAACAATTTTATTTATTTCAAGAGATTGATCATCTAGGTTAATTTTAGTTAACAACTTTGCATTTTTATATTTCTTGGGGTCTTGAGAAAAAACTCCTTGTTCATCAGTCAGCATAATAAATTTGTCGGCATCAGTAAGACCTACGATAGCTCCAGCTAAGGTATCATTATCTCCAAAACTAATTTCCTCAATCGATACACTATCGTTTTCATTAATAATTGGCACAACTCCTAGTTCAAGCAAGGTCATTAAACTATTTCTTGCATTTAAGTATCTCTCTCTATTAGCTATATCGTCTTGGCTGATTAATACTTGAGCTGTTTTTATTTCAAAATTGGAGAATTCAGATTTATAACTGTCTATTAGACCTAATTGGCCTATCGCAGCTGCAGCTTGTAGAAGATTGAGAGAATCAGGTCTTTCATTTAGATTTAATTCATGCATCCCTTTGGCAACTGCTCCTGAAGACACAATAATTACTTGAATGCCCTCTTCTAACAACTGGCTAACCTGCAGAACTAAATTTTTAATGAATAACTTGTTGATTCCATCATCGTTACCTGCAACTAAGCTGCTGCCTGCTTTAATTACCCATCGCTCCCTACTTTTACTCATCAATCTTCTCCAGAGTAAAACCAACTTCTTTCATAAGATTCTCAGTTCCTATCCTGTTTTTGGCTGAAATAAGAGAAACCTCCAAGTCCTGTTGCTTATCAAAGTATTCTTTTAATTTCATCTGCTTTTCTTTAGAGATCAAATCTATTTTATTTAATGCCAACCATTTAACCTTTTTAATTAAATTTACATCGTATTCCTTAAGTTCCAATAACAATACTTTGCTTTCTTCTTCTATATCTTTAGTTTCCTTTCCTTCTACATCGATCATTAGCAAAATCAATCTGGTTCTTGAAAGGTGTTTTAAGAATTGGAATCCCAAGCCTATTCCCTTTGAAGCTCCAGTTATAAGACCAGGGATATCAGAAATTACAAAACTCTTGTCAGAACTATAATCCACAACGCCCAGACTTGGTTTTAAAGTGGTAAATTCATAATCTGCTATTTTAGGATTAGCACTTGATACTGCATTGACTAATGAAGACTTCCCGCTGTTGGGTTTTCCTAAAAGTCCTACATCAGCAAGCAACCTAAGCTCCAACCTCAATGATAGAGAGCCTCCCTCCTGTCCTTGAGTCGTTCTCCTTGGAGACCGATTAGTTGAGCTTTTAAACCTAGCATTCCCAGAACCTCCCTTACCTCCTTTTGCGACAATAACTTCTTTATTATTTGAATTTAAGTCAGCTACTTTATGGTCAAAAGATTCATCATGAATAATAGTTCCAACTGGTACCTCGATAAAGAGATCTTTTCCATTAGCACCACTTTTATTATTACTTAAACCTTTCTTTCCTGATTCAGCTACAAAATATTTTTCATATCTAAATCTAGCTAATGTATTTAAGCTTTCATTGGATTTAAGCACTATATTGCCGCCTGAGCCTCCATCGCCACCATCAGGTCCTCCCTTAGGTAGGTTTTTAGCTCTTCTAAAACTTAAACAGCCGTCTCCGCCATCTCCAGCAGAAACATCAATATGTACTTCATCAATGAAATTCATCGAACCATTCTAAAATAAATGAAGAAAGTAAAACCCTATGAGGGTTCTACATTAATGAATTGGCGAAGTTTTATGCCTTTTTTTATGAAAGAAACTTTACCATCAATTTTTGCGAAAAGGGTATGATCCTTACCACATCCTACATTTTTGCCAGGATGAAATTTTGTACCCCTTTGCCTTACTAGAATTGAGCCAGCAGAGACAGTTTCTCCTCCAAATCTCTTAACCCCTAAAAATTTGGCGTTAGAGTCTCTTCCGTTTCTAGTACTTCCACCTGCTTTCTTATGTGCCATATCTAATATACAAACTAAGAGTTTATAGCCTCTATTAGGACTTCAGTAAAATTTTGTCTGTGTCCTTGGGTTCTGCGATAGTCTTTTCTTCGTTTCATCTTAAAAACTATTATTTTATCTGATTTACCGTGTCTAACTACTTTTCCAGTCACTTTTACTTTTTCTAGGTAAGGAGTACCAACTTTGGAATCTTTGCCATCAGAAATCATCAATACTTTGTCGAACTCAATCTTTGAACCTTCTTCTTCGTTCAAAAGCTCAACCTTAAGGGAATCTCCTTTACTGACCTTATGTTGTTTTCCTCCGCTTTCAATAACTGCAAACATTTTTTACTCCAAAACAGGAAATGTGAGGGTGCGCACTATACGAAAAAGAAAAACTTATCGCAATAAAAGAATCTAAGTTCAAGATACTCTAAAATGTGAAGATAATTATGGAACCTAATCCTTACAAGCAAATAGAGACTGAATTGAGTGAACTAGAGATAGTATTGCAAGATTCCATATACTCAGATATCAAACTAGCAACTGAAGTTAGTTCATATATTGTTAGCTCTGGAGGAAAGAGAATTCGACCGATTCTTGCTGTTTTGGTTGCAAAAACTCTAGCTTACAAAGGAAAAGAATTGATAAATCTGGCGGCTGCTATAGAACTACTTCATACAGCCACTTTAATACATGACGATGTCGTTGACGAAAGTGAAGTCAGAAGAGGTAAGAAAAGTATTCATAAGAAATGGGACAATGCGCACGGAGTTTTGGTTGGAGATTTTGTTTATTCTAAAGCTTTTCAGTTAATGGCTTCCTTAAGCAATAAAAAAATTATTCAAACCTTGGCAAATTCAACTAATAGAATTGCAGAAGGAGAAGTTCTGCAGCTAAATATTCTTGAATCTAAAGCTTTCAACGAAGAAGGCTATTTTGAAATAATTAGTAGAAAAACAGCTGAACTCTTCAAAGCTTCAGCTTCTACAGGAGCCCTTTTAGCAAATGTAGATGAAAATCTGGTGAGAATTTCAGGTGAATTTGGTTTCTCATTAGGAATTTCTTTCCAGCTAAGAGATGATTTATTGGACTATTCTGGTAAAGAATTTGAAACTGGGAAAAAAATAGGGAAAGACTTTCTGGAAGGAAAAGTTACTTTACCTTTAATTAAAGCCTTACAGTTAGCTAAAACAAATGAATTGAAATTTCTACAAAAAGCATTCAAAAAAGGAGACAAAGCGGATCTAACAAAAGTTATTGATATTATTAGGCAATCAGGTGCAATTGATGCAGTTCAAAAGAAAGCAGAAAAATATAGTGATAGGTGTCTGAATTTATTAGATAGATTTGAAGACTCTACCTACAAAAAATCTCTGGAAACTATAGTAATTGATCTAAAAGAAAGATGTAATTAAATAAAACCATAGAATTCTATATCTCTTATACTGATAAAATATCTTCTAGGTTGGAGCTAAAAAGCTTCGGAGGAATGGTTTATGACATTTATTGCTAAAGACAGCTACGATAAACAAGAACTTCTAGATTGCGGAGAAGGCGAATTATTTGGAGATGGGAATGGGAGATTGCCCACTCCTAACATGTTGAT
Source organism: Gammaproteobacteria bacterium (assembly GCA_012965075.1). Lineage (GTDB taxonomy): Bacteria > Pseudomonadota > Gammaproteobacteria > Magnimaribacterales > Magnimaribacteraceae > AEGEAN-183. The sequence goes on from DTSY01000006.1 coordinate 7,665, forward strand.
GTTTGACAGAATCAATCATATTTCGGGCGAAGGAGGAGAATTTAATAAGGGCAAAATAATTGCAGAACTTGATATTGACCCTAGCCTCTGGTTTTTCGACTGCCATTTTAAGGAAGATCCCGTCATGCCTGGCTGCCTAGGCCTTGATGCTATGTGGCAATTAGTCGGCTTTTTTCTTTGTTGGCTCAATAAACCTGGAAAAGGAAGAGCTTTAGGGTCAGGAGAGGTTAAGTTTACAGGACAAGTTTTACCTACAGCCAAAAAAGTTACCTATGAGATAGATATGAAAAGAGTATTAAGTCAGAAACTCACCGTCGGCATTGGCAATGGCACCATGGCAGTGGATGACAGGATTATTTATAAGGCAAAAAGTCTAAGAGTAGGTTTATTTGAAGATACCTCTTCTTTCTGAATTTTATGAAAAGAGTAGTAGTAACTGGTTTGGGAATTATCTCAAGCATAGGAAATAACATCAGCGAAGTTAAAAATTCTCTAAAATCTTTAACTTCCGGCATTGAGATTAATGAACAAAACAAAGAAATGGGGCTTAGGAGTCACGTTTCAGCAAATATAAAAGGCATTGATTTAAAAGAAGAAATAGACAGAAAAGTTTATCGCTTTATGGGAGACGCAGCCGGTTATGGGTATCTCAGTGCAGTTCAGGCATTACAAGACTCAAGCTTAACGGATGAAGATATTTCTAATCACAGAACTGGTTTGATTATGGGATCTGGAGGCGCCTCATCAAAGGATCAAATTGATTCAGCGGATATATTGAGAACCAAGGGTTTAAAAAGAATAGGACCCTATAGAGTCACCCGTGCAATGGGAAGCACTGTTTCTGCATGTCTCGCAACTTCTTTGGGTATAAAAGGCATAAATTACTCTATTTCATCTGCTTGCTCGACCAGTGCGCATTGCATAGGCTCAGGCATGGAACAAATTCAATTAGATAAACAAGATGTGGTGATAGCCGGTGGCGCAGAAGCTGAACACTGGGGTATGACAAGTTTATTTGATGCCATGGGCGCCCTATCAACAAAATACAATGATGACCCAAAATCAGCCTCGAGAGCATTTGATAGAGATAGAGATGGATTTGTAATAGCTGGAGGGGGAGGAGTCATCATCCTTGAGGAATTAGATCATGCAAAAAAAAGGGGGGCTCATATATATGCTGAATTAACAGGATATGGAGCAACTTCAGATGGAGAAGATATGGTAAGCCCTTCAGGTGAAGGAGCTTTCAGATGCATGGAAATGGCCTGGTCTATGGCTGATAAAAAGAAAATAGACTATATAAATGCTCATGGTACCAGCACGCCGGTAGGTGATATTGTAGAAATTGAAGCCATAAGAAATCTTTTTGGTAAAAAAATTCCTTACATTAGTTCTACCAAATCTCTTACAGGACATTCTTTAGGGGCTGCGGGTGTGCAAGAAGCTATTTACAGCATGATTATGTTGAATGAAGATTTCCTCGTCGGTTCATCTAATATAGATAACTTAGATGAAAAAATTAAAGGCACACCAATCCTTCTTAAAAACAAAGAACTAGAAGTGAATAGGGTTATGAGTAATAGTTTTGGTTTTGGTGGAACAAACGCCTGTTTAATTTTTGAAAAGCAAACCTAAAAAGGTATATCGTCATCATCAATCCCACTTTCTGGCACATCAGGAGCTGGCTCTTCTTTCGTTGCCGCCCCTTCTTGGTTTGAGGTGTTTGCACTGCCTCTGCTGTCTAAAAATTGTATGTCTCTAGCAATTATTTCTGTTGTATATCGAGTTTGGCCTTCTTGTTCCCACTTCCTTGTTTGCAATTGTCCTTCAATGTAAACCTTTGATCCTTTTTTTAGATATTCACCTGCAATTTCAGCTAATCTTCTCCAAAGAACTACCCTGTGCCATTCAGTTCTCTCTTTATCCATGCCCGAATCTTTATCTTTCCATGAATCAGAGGTGGCAATACTTAAAGTAGTCACCGCTGCTCCCCCAGCAGTAAATTTAACTTCAGGATCTTGTCCCAAATTTCCAACTAAGATCACTTTATTTATTCCACTTCTTGCCATTTCTGTCCTTTAATTAAATAACTTATTTGTTTTTGTCTAAGAGATTATAATCAGTTTTTTATTTTTCCGTTCAAAATTTTTTACTAAATGAAATATATTAAAGTTAGAGGCGCAAGACAACATAATCTTAGAAATATAGATGTTGATATTCCAAGAAATAAACTTGTTGTCTTAACTGGCCTATCAGGATCTGGAAAATCATCTTTGGCCTTTGATACTCTGTATGCAGAAGGTCAAAGAAGGTACGTAGAATCTCTTTCTTCTTATGCTAGACAATTTTTATCGATTATGGAGAAGCCTGATGTAGACCATATTGAGGGACTTTCACCAGCAATATCAATTGAACAAAAATCCACTTCTCATAACCCTAGGTCTACAGTAGCTACTGTAACTGAGATCTACGACTATTTAAGACTACTTTTCGCACGTGCAGGAACTCCTAAGTGCCCTACTCATGAAACTTCTCTTGAAGGACAAACAGTTGAACAAATAGCAAATCAAATACTAAAGATTAATAAAGGTCGCAAAGTTGTACTCTTAGCTCCACTAATTACTGAACAAAAAGGAGAACATTTACATGTCTTTGAAGAATTAAAGGTTCAAGGCTTTGTAAGGGTTAGGGTCAATGGCATTATTGTTGATATAGACGATACCCCAAAATTAAACAAAAATAAGAAGCACTCTATTGAAGCAGTTATAGATAGACTTGAAATTCCTTCTAAACTAGATGATGAAGATTTCATTTTAAGATTATCTGAATCTGTAGATCATGGTTTGGGCATAGGAGAAGGGATTCTCAAACTTTTGGATTCCGAAAAGAATTCTGAAGTTACATTCTCATCAAAGATGGCCTGCCCAGAATGTGGCTACAGCATCCAAGAATTAGAACCAAGATTATTTACTTTTAACAATCCTTCAGGGGCATGTCCTGAATGCGAAGGTCTTGGGGTGAAACCTTATGTTGATGAAGATAAAGTCATTCACGAACCTCAGTTTAGTCTTCGTGAAGGTGCCATAAGGGGTTGGGATTCAAGCCACAGGTACCATTTTCATTTAATAAGGTCTTTATCCAAGCAGTATGACTTCTCTCTGGATGAACCTTTTGGAGAATTAGATAAAAGTGTAAGGAAGTTAGTTCTCTTAGGAACCGAAGGAGAGGTGGTAAATTTTAGTTGGAGGAATAAGAGAGGACGGTTGGTTGAAAGGTTTTTTCCTTTCGAAGGTGTTCTAAATAATGTTAATAGAAGATATAAAGAAACAGAATCCAACTACATTAGAGAAGAGTTATCTAAATTAATTAGTCTGAAAGACTGTCAGCTCTGCGATGGCACCAGACTAAGAGAAGAAGCCAGAAACGTGTTCATACAAGACAATTCTTTACCAGAAATAACCTGCCTAACAATTGATGAAGCATTCAAATTATTTTCAAATGTTTTACTATCGGGAACAAAAAAAGAGATAGCAGACAGAATAATAAAAGAAATAAAAGAAAGGTTAGAATTTCTTATAGACGTAGGACTAAATTACTTAACATTGGACAGGAGTGCAGAAAGCTTAAGTGGTGGTGAGGCTCAAAGAATAAGATTAGCAAGTCAAATAGGGTCAGGATTAGTTGGAGTCACTTATATTTTAGATGAGCCTTCCATAGGACTTCACCAAAGAGACAATAAAAAACTATTAAAAACTCTAGAAAAGCTTAGGGATCAAGGTAATTCAGTAATAGTTGTAGAGCATGATGAAGAAACTATGCATTTTGCTGATCACATCATAGATATAGGCCCAGGAGCTGGTATTAATGGTGGACAGGTATGTGCGCAAGGAACTGCAGAGGAAATATCTAAATCAACTACTTCAATTACTGGTCTTTACCTTTCAGGTAAGAAACAGATAGAAGTGCCTAAAGAGAGAATTAAACCAGGGAAAAAGACAACAGAAGGGGAATGGTTATTTTTAGATAAAACCACAGGACACAACCTAAAAAACTTAAGTTTACAATTACCTATTGGTCTTTTCGTTTGTGTTACAGGAGTATCGGGTTCCGGTAAATCTACCCTAATAAACCAGACTCTTTTGCCTGCCGTTTCAAATATTCTTGGTTATAAAGAAAAGCTTAATGCTAAACCCTACGGCAGCATTAAAGGAGCTGAAAATATAAAAAAAATAATTGAAATAAGCCAAAGCCCTATTGGAAGGACTCCCAGATCTAATTCCGCAACTTATACGGGATTATTTACTCCAATAAGAGAACTTTTTTCTGGAACCCAAGAATCAAGATCTAGAGGCTATAAAGTTGGTAGATTTAGCTTCAACGTGAAAGGTGGAAGGTGTGAAACTTGCCAAGGAGATGGCCTTATTAAAGTAGAAATGCATTTTCTACCAGATATTTATGTTAAGTGTGACGCTTGTAACGGACAAAGATACAACAGAGAAACCTTGGATATAAGATACAAGGGAAAGAATGTATTCGAGGTATTAGATATGACAGTGGAAGATGCTCTGGATTTCTTTAGTGCTATTCCTTCAATAAATAACAAGCTTAAAACATTGATGGAAGTAGGCCTTGGATATATAAAACTAGGTCAACCGGCCACAACTCTTTCTGGTGGTGAGGCTCAAAGGGTAAAGCTCGCTAAAGAATTATCCAAATCAACTTCTGGTCACACTCTGTATATCTTAGACGAACCCACTACTGGATTACATTTTCATGATGTCCAATTGTTATTGAGGGTCTTAGAAAAACTTAGGAACAACGGAAATACTGTCGTAGTAATTGAACATAACATGGAAGTAATTAAATGTTCAGATTGGATTATTGATCTAGGTCCAGAAGGCGGTTATGCAGGCGGGGAAATAGTTGCGCAAGGCTCTCCTGAAGAAGTTTCTAAATCAAAATCTTCCTATACCGGAAAACATCTTAGTAAGGTATTAAAAACTAAGAAAATATCAAAAGTAACAAGAGTGGCTAACTAGATGCTTCTTCAAGTGCTTCTGATTCAGAAACTTCATTATCTTCTTTCAGAAATTCAACTTGGGCAATAGGAGATTTATCTCCAGTCCTATGTCCCCGTTTAATGACCCTTAAATAACCCCCAGGTCTTTCTTTAAACCTCGGTCCTATTTCAGAAAATAGCTTAGCCACAGCAGCTTTGTCTCTTAATTTTGAATAGGCCCTTCTTTGATTGGCTACAGTATTCTCTTTGGCAAGAGTCACCAAAGGTTCTAAGAAGCCTCTGATTTCTTTAGCTTTAGCTAAAGTGGTCTTAATAGACTCACGAAGAATAATAGAGATAGCTAAACTTCTCATCAGAGCAGTCCGATGAGAGCTATTTCTATTGAGTTTTCTTCCTGATTTTCTATGTCTCATGTTAAAAATTTTAAGTAGTTTCGGGAGGCCAATGTTCCAGTACCAGTCCTAAAGAAAGTCCTCTTGAAGCTAAAACCTCCTTTATTTCATTTAGAGATTTTTTACCAAGATTTGGAGTTCTTAGCAGGTCTGATTCCATTCTAGTAACCAGATCTCCTATGTAATGTATACTTTCAGCTTTTAGACAGTTTGCAGATCTGACGGTTAGTTCTAGCTCATCCACTGGTCTCATCATTACAGGATCAATCAACGCTTCTTCTTTTTCTTCTATCACCTCTTCCAATCTTCCTAGCTCTGCAAAAGCTGAAAGTTGATGTTGAAGGATAGTCGCAGATATTCTTAAAACTTCTTCTGCATCAAGAGTACCATCAGTATCAATATCAACGATTAATCTATCTAGATTCGTTCTCTGCTCAACCCTGGCATCTTCTACAGTATATGAAACCCTTTTTATTGGTGAATAAGTAGCATCTAATCTTAAAAGACCCGTTTCTTGTCCTTCATCTTCAGAAAGAGGTTTTACTGGAACAAACCCTCTGCCTCTTGTCACTTTTAATAACATATTAAGAGATCCTTTATCGGTAAGGGTGGCTATAAGATGATCGGGATTAACTATTTCTACGCCTGCAGGAGTGTCAATATCTCCTGCTACCACCTGACCTTTAGATTTCTTAGAAATTTTTAGTTCAGCTTCTTCTGATTCTAGTAGTCTTACTGAAAGCTCCTTTAGATTCAGAAGAATATCTATTACATCTTCTTGGACTCCTTCAATAGTGGTGTATTCATGTAAAACTCCATCTATTTTTACTTCTGAGACAGCAGTTCCTGGCATTGAAGACAGCATGATACGTCTTAAGGCATTTCCTAGTGTATGTCCAAAACCTTGTTCTAAAGGTTCAAGAATTATCTTAGACCTTGTTGGCCCTAATTCTTCTACCAAAATTTCAGTTGGTACAAGAAAATCTTTAATTATGTCGTAATTATCAGTCATATTATTCCTCTTCAAATTATTTTGAATATAGCTCAACAATAAGATTCTCATTAATATCAGAATCTAGAAATTCTCTTTCTGGAGCTGAACTATATACTCCTGAAAAATCTGGTTTATTTACTTCTAGCCATTCACATTCTGGTCTAGAAGAGGAGATCTCTAAGGCCTCTTTAACTCTTTTTTGATTTTTAGCTTTTTCTCTAAGGCTTACAATATCTCCAGGTGACAAATGGTAACTAGGTATATTAACAGTGAGGCCATTTACCTCTACAGATTTGTGGCTTACTAATTGCCTAGCTTCAGCTCTTGTAGAAGAAAATCCCAGTCTATAAACAACATTATCTAGTCTGCTCTCAAGAAGTTGTAGAAGATTATCACCAGTAACCCCTTTTTTTCTAGCAGCAGATTTATAATAATTTCTAAACTGTCTTTCCATTATCCCGTAGAGCCTTCTTACTTTCTGCTTTTCTCTAAGTTGAATGCCATAATCAGAAATTCTTCCTCTTCTTCTTCCATGCATGCCGGGAGAGGTTTCTGAATGGCATTTTGATTCATAACTTCTTATGCCACTTTTTAGCAGAAGATCTCTTCCCTCTCTACGCGATAACTTGCTTTTTGGTCCTAAGTACCTACCCATATTAAACTCTCCTCCTCTTTGGTGGTCTACAACCGTTATGAGGGATAGGAGTGACATCCGTTATTTTGGTTATTTTAAATCCCATAGAATTTAAACCTCTTATCGCTGACTCTCTTCCTGATCCAGGCCCTCGAACTTCAATTTCCAAACTTTCTATTCCATTTAATCTTATTTGTTCCGCTACAACCTCTGCTGCTCTCTGAGCTGCAAATGGAGTACTCTTCCTAGAACCCCTAAAACCTTGACCGCCTGCGCTTGACCAAGCCAAAGTATTTCCTTGTTTATCGGTTACATTAATTAAAGTATTATTGAACGAGGCATGTATATGAGCTATCCCCTCACTCACTTTTCTTTTTGTTGATTTTTTTCCTTTTGCCATAAATTCTACCTTCTGATTGGTCTCTTAGGACCCTTACATGTCCTTGCATTATTTTTAGTTCTTTGTCCATTTACAGGAAGATGTCTACGATGCCTGATTCCTCTATAAGTTCCAAGGTCTTGAAGCCTCTTTATATTTGTAGCTATATCTCTCCTTAAATCTCCCTCAATTAAATATTTTGTAACTTCATTTCTTATCAGCTCAAGTTCCGCTTCTTTCAAGTCTCCTATTTTCGCAGTAGGGGCAATTCCTGTTTTGGAACAAATGTCCAAAGCTCTGGTCTTCCCTACACCAAATACATAAGTTAATGAAATCTCAGCATGTTTATTGTCTGGAATATTTATACCTGCTACACGTGCCATAGTTCCTCCTATCCTTGTCTCTGCTTATGTCTGGGTTCTGAATCACATATTACGTAAACTCGTCCTTTTCTCTTGACCAACTTACAGTCTCTACAGATTTTCTTTACAGATGTTCTAACCTTCATGATTTACCTGCCCCCTAAAGGATTATTTCCATAACCTTTTAAATTAGCTTTCTTAAGAAGGGATTCGTACTGCTGAGACATCAAGTGTGATTGAACCTGGGCCATAAAATCCATTACCACGACTACTGCAATCAGTAGAGATGTTCCACCTAAGTAGAAGGGTACGCTAGCAGAAACAATTAAAAACTGAGGCATTAAACAAACTAAAATCAAATAGCCCGAACCCCACACAGTCAATCTTGTCATTACCTGGTCAATATAATCAGC
>DTSY01000007.1 GCA_012965075.1 Gammaproteobacteria bacterium
AAGTATACGAATTGGTATTACTATAAAGGATTTTTACCAGATCTTTACTCTCTTCTTGTTTAAGCTGAAGCAGAACTAATTCAAATGAATATAGTCGAACACTAAATTAATCATTTACTAATAAGGAGAAAATAAATGAAAATTAGCGATACCATCATTGGTTCCATCATCATAGGCGTTTTGGTTGGGGGGGCTATTCTCTTTACAGGTGGTAGTAATCAAGACAGAAAACATGCTCAAATAAAAGTATTAGCAGCTCCCCATGCTGCTATGGGTTCTAAGAAATTTATGCATAAAGAAATCATCATTGATACCGATTCTGACTCAACAATGAAACTGCATCTTAAATCGGATGATATAAAAGGAGATTTACCGGCTGATATAGCTGATAGAGTAGAGAAAGCTCTGAGTGAAGCTTTGGGAGCTATGCCGGAAGATGTTGATATAAACATAGTAATCAAAACTGATAAGAACGATAAAAAATGAGAACTGATAAACTGCGGAATTTTTCTAAAAGACTAGAGATTGGAGCTGCCTTCTTGATCTTGTCTCTCATTATTTCTAGCTGTGCTTATAGTTCTCTGCAACCTGAAACTTATTCTAGAGACGCAGTCCAAGAGATGCGTAATGTTTTTTATGGAGAAGTCGTGAAGGTGAAAACAGTAGATATTGAAGGTGATATAAAGAGTGGTGCTTTGGTAGGCGCAGTCGTAGGAGCGGCTGCTGGTTCAGGTGTAAGTGATGGAGAAATAGAATCCTCCATCGGTGCTACTTTAGGAGCGGCAGTTGGTTCTGCTGTGGGATCTAAGTTGTCTCAAAAAATTACAAAAAAAGAGGGCGTTCAACTTACGATTAATTTGGATGACAATCGGACTGTCTCTGTGGTTCAAGAAGTTGGAGAATTCAATTTTAAAATTGGTGATTTGGTCGAGCTGATTACCATTAAGGGGAAAACTAGAGTCTCTCCTTCACAGTAGCCAATAATATAGTTAAGGCGTGAAAAACCTACTCTTATTCTTAAGCCTGTTCTTGGTAACTAATGCGTTTGCTGATGTTCGGGGATTGGAACAAGGTTTAGAAGATGAAATCAGACTAGTTAACGTGATAACTGAGAAGGAAAATTTCAAAGGCAAACCAAGTCTAAAAGTTTATGCCGATCCTGAAGTGACAGATTCCATAAGGGAAAAAACTGCAAAATTGATTAAAGGCTTTCAATCAAGAGGCAAGCAACCTACACCAGCAGATTTTGAACCTTTGAGTAGCAGCCATCTGGTGGTTTTCGAAACAATTGAATTTAACCAAGGGACTATAGAGGCTGAAATTGCAGGTTCTCTTTCTTCGAATGCTTCAGGGCAGGCAAGAGGTTTTGTTGGTATAGCATGGAATGTGCAAGATGATAAAACCTATGATTGTATCTACTTAAGACCCACCAATGGACGTGCGAATGACCAGCAGCGTCGTAATCATTCTGTCCAGTATATTTCACATCCAGACTGGACTTGGTACCGTTTGAGGAAAGAGATGCCTAGTAAGTATGAAGCTTACGTAGACATAGTTCCCGATGAATGGATAAAGGTAAAAATCGTAGTGGAAGATCAATCAGCCAAGTTGTACATCAATGAAGTAGAGCAACCTACGCTGATTATTAACGATCTCAAAACTGGAAGAGAGGCAGGGGGAAACGTTGCTCTTTGGATACATAGCTCAACTATAGGAAGATTTAGTAATTTGAAAATTACTCGATGATTAAAGCTATTGGCTACATTTTCCTTTTGCTGGCTCTGGCAAACGGAGTCTATCAGGAATTTTATGCTAGCGATCCTGAGTATTACATTCCTGTCATCTTGTTGGCAGTTGGGGCTATCACTCTCCTTACACCTTATTTAAAGATTTTAAAAAAAAGTTAGAATAAATAGTTCAAACTTTCCCTACTTACTGTCACCATAAAGTTTTACCAGAAGATATAGATATCAAGATAGAGATTAAATCCAACAAATAAGTTCTATTTAGTATAGAAATAATTGAAAACACTATATTTTTTTCTAATGTGGGTGTTTGGATTTTTTGTTCTTCTTTCCTTTGACTTATTTATGGAGGGCATTGTGTTCGAGTTGCTCGAATGGAATGGAACAACAAAAAACGATTGGTTTTTTGTTCTATGGTGGGGGTTTGTTGTTGTTTGGTTTCTGTATGGAATAATAATGCTATATAGAAAAATAAATTTGGTTAAGGATTAATTTTAGAGTGGGAATAGAAATGGAAAATTTAGAACGCAACTCAACCATCACCTGTCCTAACTGTGGGTTTAAGAAAATTGAACTTATGGAGCTAAATAGTTGTCAATTTTTTTATGAATGCTCTAAATGTAAAAGTATTCTTAAACCTAAAGACGGAGATTGTTGCGTGTTTTGTTCCTATGGGGATGTAAAGTGTCCTCCCATTCAAAGTGACAGTAAGTGTTGCTAGAGAGTTGAATAAATACAAAAATTTATTTGCTCTTATAGCGCTACTATTACTTCTTCATTCTTGCGGGCTTGCAAAAGCTATCGACTACTCTTTTTATGTTCCTGAACACGGTGAGTATGAAATTAAAGGGAAATGTTACGGGATTGAAAATCAACCTGGAGAAAGGTTATTAATTACTGATTGCGGTGGATACATTAATGTCTTGATAGCAACTTTTACTTTAGGGTTATCTATTTCATCTAATAGAACGTTAGAAGCTTATCAAAATGCCACTAAAGAATATCTAGACTCCAAATATGAGGGTTGTGAAATTACAGGATTAAAGGATTTAGGTGGAAGAATATTTGAGATCTTTTATAGATGTGAAAGTGAAAATAAATTGAGCATCAGGTAAAAATTATTTAACGATTGAATGCGAATGAAGTATCTAGCAAGCCTAATACTTACCTTAATGGTAACTACCTCATGCGCAATTAATACCGTGAATTCTGCTCCAGACAAGAATAAGTTTATAAATATTGAAGGAACCCCAGCATACATATTGATGGAACCTGATAAATCTATGGAATTAATAAACGAAGACGTATACATATGTTCAGCGGAAGTTGAAGGAAAAATTAGACGCACAAAAGTATCCATGAAGACAGTTGGAGGTGTCTATGGTGCTGCTGGTTTATTGGCTTTAATTGATTTAGCTACAACTGGAGGCTTTTTTGCTTCATTGTTTATTCCTACTTTTGCTGTAATTACCGCTGTAGGTTGGACAACTTATGCTTCTGCAGATGCGGTATCGGAATTAAGCGTATATAAAAATTTAGAAATTTGTCTTGAAGAAAAAGATTATTCAGTTGTCTTTTTTATAGAAGAAGAAGGCAGTAAGTCAGAATAAAGTTATTACTTTGAATTCGTCTTTATTGACAACAAGAAAAGAACTAGAAGCATAATGAAAACATAGGGTGCACCTTCAGCACCTGGAGTTAATCCTGTTGTGTATAGATTAGGGTCTATACTCTGCTTGAAGTTAGGATAATAAAACACTCTAACTCCCCATTCCAGTATCCAAAATAGATACATTAACGGGATCAGGCTTCGGTATTTGAAAATGACTATCCAGCACAAAGCACAAATAATTAACTGTTCCAAACCCCACAAAGAAAAGAATCTGTAAATCACTGGATTTGGATCAGGATCTCCATTAAAAACAATGAAATTTGCAATGCCATGAAGTCCATACTCTTCAAAAAACATATGGATAATTGATCTCCAAGTCATTAGAGCCACAAAAGCAACAAATCCCCATAAAGCTATTTTGCTGCCGGAAAATTCATTCGTGACCGATTCAGGCAAAAGACTAAAGTTAAACATTCTTTTTAGTATAGTCATATATATTATGAAGGTAAGATAAACTAGGGTTGGGTTATGAGTATATCAACCGCAGAATCAATATCCTGGACTTGCAAGTCCACTTGGAAAAAATCATCTGTTAATACACTTTGGTGTCTACTGGGGTGTTCTATTGGGGATTTTGGAACTATTTTCTTCTTTCAAATTACCCAGATACCTTTTCCTCTCTTATGGATAATGAGTCTTGCAATAATCAATGG
>DTSY01000008.1 GCA_012965075.1 Gammaproteobacteria bacterium
AAAATCTCAGCACCAGTTTTAGTATTTTGTTCTTCAGTTACAGAATCATCTGAAATAGTGATGTAGGGGAAGAAGTCCAATTTAGAAACTTCGTATTGCTTAAAATTCATTTCATCAAATACTGAGAGAAATTTATTTACATAAGGACTCCCTCTGCATGTGGCAGATACTTTGTATTCTGAGAGAAGCATTCTATAAAAACAAAAACCAACAGTTCGCTCTTCACCTTTCTGTGATTTCATAGAAGTAATTGTCCAGGGGATGAAAATCTCTGCAAACCAGCCTGTATCTGCAATGCTAGTTGCCGATAGCCAATCCCCATCCCAATCCATGTTTTGTTCATTCTCATTGATTACAGTTCCATCATTTATGGAACCTCCTGCATTAACGGAAAACCTGTAGCCGGTCTTGCCGTCATTATCAAAATCTATGGTTATTCCTACCTGATCCCCTACGGGAGGTCTTGCTCCTTGATCCCTTTGATGTTGATTGGCTCTTATAGTTTCTTTGGCTTGAATGTTGATAAATCCAATATAGATGCCCTTCCCATCCTCTTGGATCAGGATTCTTGTGTCTCCCGAAGCATCATTCAAAGAAAAAGGGAATACCTCGTAAAATTTATTGATTTCCCTAGCTGTCTTCCATTCCTCTTCAGACAACTCACCATCAATAACAATCTCTGAAGAAAGAGTAGAAGGAAAGAAAAATAAGAGAAAGAAATAATAATTTAGATTGAATATTGGCTTCCATGCGCTAGTACTTTTCATTTTGTACTAGTCTAAATAATTTCCATCTTTATAAAGTAAAGGATCAAAAGTATTCTTATTAATTACCTTAGTGACTTCGCCTACATAAATTGTGTGAGTACTATTTTGTATTGCCTGAACACAGTTACAAAATAGGTTTGATTGAGAATCAATGTTGTAAGGAATATTTTCTAACTCGGACCAATTGCCTTCTAGAAACCTTTCTTCTTCTTTTTCTTTAATACTACATATATCAGCTAAATTCTTTTGACCTAATGACAAAATATTAATGCAAAAACCTAAACCTTCTTTCATAACCTCATGAATAGACGCTTCGCGGTTTATGCATACCAGCATTGAAGGTGGGTCAAGTGATAAAGAAGCAACTGAAGTAGCAGTCATAGCATGTTTGTTTTCTCCATTCTTTGCAGACACAACTGTCACTGTGGAGATTATGCCGCGCATGGCTTGGAGAAACTCTTTATTGACGGGCTCGAGGTCCATGGTGCGGCAAATTATCATGTCTACAGGCCTAAATCTACTTTAATTTAATTTAGCTGATATTATTTGAGCATGAGAAAAAGGGTTTCTAATGTAAGAATAGTTGCAGGAAGATTTAGAGGATTAAAGATTCCATTTAAGGCCTCTAAATACATAAGACCTACTACCAATAGGACCAAAGAAACCATTTTTAGCTGGTTAACTAATGACATTAAAAACTCTAGGTGTTTGGATATGTTCGCTGGAACTGGGAGCTTAGGATTAGAGGCAATTTCTAGAGGGGCATCTTTTGTCTATTTTGCTGAGAAAAACAGAAAAATGTGCGAAGAACTTTACAAAACCACTATTAAGTTAAATATTAAAAACCAATCTGAAGTAATGGCAGTAGATTCATTAAAATTTCCTTTCGAAAAAAAAATTGAAAAGCCCCTTGATATAATTTTTATTGATCCACCCTTTAGATTAAATTACTTAAAAAAAGCTTTCTCATTAATAATTGACAAAGATCTAATAACAGATAAATCTATTATTTGCACAGAGGTTGAAAAAGAAAAAAAGGTTGAAGAAATATTTGCAGAGTGGAATATGATTAAATCAAAAATATCCGGTCAATCAAGATATTGCCTTTTACAAAAGAAGTAATGCCCAGAATATACTTACTCTCAATAATTTCAGCTGTGTTATTAGCCTTAATATTTGGAGATACTCAATTCTTATTAGATCCAAAACCCATCACAATTTGGGGTAAAGAAATTAGTCTTAATACTCAAATAATTATCAGCGGTTTAACAATCCTAATTATCTTAACTCTGTTAGTTTTGGGACTAATGGAAAAGATAGGTCGGTTATTCAAAGATAGTAAAAAGGCCGAAAAAAAGAAAGAAATGGCAGTTAAGAAATAAACTTTACTTACGTTTCATTGACTCGAAGAATTCTGCATTGGTCTTGTAATCCTTCAATTTGTCTAAGACCCACTCCATAGCCGCTGTGTCTTCCATTTCATTAAGTAATTTTCTTAAAATTGTTATATGACGTAGTTCTGAATCACTAGTTAAAAGGTCTTCTCTTCTTGTTCCTGTTTTTCTAATGTTAATCGCTGGAAATACCCTCTTTTCTGCAATTTTTCTGTCTAAATTAATTTCTGAATTTCCTGTTCCTTTAAATTCCTCAAATATAACTTCATCCATTCTTGAACCAGTATCTATTAGAGCAGTGGCTATTATGGTTAAACTGCCGCCTCCCTCAATGTTTCTAGCAGCTCCAAAAAACCTTTTTGGTTTCTGCAGAGCGTTAGCATCAACTCCACCAGTTAGAATTTTCCCTGAGGCTGCTTGTGTTGAGTTATAAGCCCTGGCTAATCTTGTTATTGAATCCAAAAGAATAACGACGTCATGATTGTGCTCAACCAATCTTCTGGCTTTGTTAAGAACCATATCTGCTACTTGAACATGCCTCGAAGGTGGTTCATCAAAAGTGCTTGCTATTACCTCCCCTTTAACAGAACGCACCATCTCTGTTACTTCTTCAGGCCTTTCATCGACTAGTAAGACCATTATCTTGCACTCAGGATGATTTTTTTCGATTGAATGGGCAATGCTTTGGAGTAATAATGTTTTTCCTGCCTTGGGGGGTGAAACTATTAAAGATCTTTGCCCTTTTCCAGTTGGAGCAGTTAAATCTATAACCCTTGCAGAAAGATCTTCAGTACTTCCACTTCCGGATTCAAATACCATCCTTTGATCAGGAAATAAAGGGGTTAGATTTTGAAAGGCAACTTTATTTTTACTCTTTTCTGGTAATTCAAAATTTATTTCTTCTATCTTTAGAATAGCGAAATATCTTTCTCCTTCTTTAGGAGGTCTTATTTTCCCCTGTACTGTATCTCCTGTTCTTAATCCAAATCTTCTTATTTGACTGGGAGATACATAAACGTCATCTGGTCCAGCTAAATATGAAGAATCTGGGGATCTTAAAAAACCAAATCCATCCTGTAGAATTTCTAATACTCCTACTCCATCAATATCTTCGCCTTGTTTAGCTTTGTTCTTAAGAATACCAAAGATTACATCCTGTTTTTTCATTCGAGCAGCATTCTCAACTCCACTGTTCTCCCCAAGAGCTATGAGTTCTTGTACGGGCAAAGCTTTTAATTCTGACAATTGCATCTTAAAAAAATCTTGCGGATGAAGGTGTATCGGAAATAGATACACTTAAACAATCTAACATCCTTAATTGGAGACGTCTAGTTTTTTAAAAAAATCTAGAGGTGAGTTTCTATAAATTCGGTTAACTGTGTTTTACTTAATGCGCCCACTTGTTGAGCCACTACCTGACCTTCTTTAAAGATTAACAAAGTTGGTATGCTCATAACGTTCTGTTTTGCAGCAGAAGCCTGATTAGTATCAACATCTAATTTCCCTACCTTTAATTTACCCTCATACTCGGTGGCTACTTCTTCCACTATTGGGCCTACCATTTTGCAGGGTCCGCACCAGGTTGCCCAATAATCCACCAGTACAGGTGTTTGAGAAGAAGATACCTCTTCATCAAAATTATCATCTGTGATAGTGACAACTGTCATATTTGCTCTAAGCAATAAGTGATTAATATGTTCAAAGGGAATGTTTCGATAGACTTGAAATAAGCATTCTTTTCTTATTATGGGGAGTACTAATTTTTTTTCAAGTATATTTTAATACTACAATCAAGTAGTAACTGCTCCAGAGGAAGCGGATCCAACCATTCTTGAATACTTTCTTAGAACTCCTTCACTCTCTTCTTTTGGACTCTTCCATTTTTTTTTCCTCGCTTCCAAAGTCTTTTTATCCACTTCAAGGTTTACTTCATTGGAGTCGGCATCGATTCTTATTTTATCTCCCTCTTCTACTAAAGCTAGGGGTCCTCCTAGATGGGCTTCAGGAGATATGTGACCCACAACAAAACCATGAGTACCGCCCGAGAATCTTCCATCGGTTAGGAAGGCTACTTTATCGCCCAATCCTTTGCCCGTAATTGCTGAGGTTGGACTTAACATTTCTCTCATACCAGGACCCCCTTTGGGACCTTCGTATCTTATTATTACTATATCTCCTGCTTTTATATTTCCTTCCATGATAGCTTTCATAGCTTTTTCTTCAGAATCAAAGGGCTTAGCTTTTCCTCTAAATGAAGACCCTTCTTTACCAGATATTTTTGCGACCGCTCCTTCTGGAGCAAGATTTCCATAGAGAATTCTTAAATGACTATCTTTCCTTATAGGACTATTGAACTCTTTAATAATTTTTTGATCTTGAGGGTATTCTTTAACTGAATTCAAATTTTCTTCCAGAGTTCTTCCTGACACAGTTAGGGCATCTCCATGCAGTAAACCTTCATTTAAAAGAATTCTCATTAAAGGTGTTATTCCTCCAATTTCTATAAGCTCAGACATTAAATAATTACCACTGGGTTTCAAGTCAGCTAGCACAGGTACTTTTTTTCCTATTCTTGTAAAGTCATCTATGGTGAGATCAACTTTAGCTTCATGTGCAATGGCAAGGAGATGTAAAACAGCATTGGTTGACCCTCCTAGAGCTATAACAACTGTAATTGCATTTTCAAATGCCTCCTTAGTTAATAACTTTCTAGGAGTTAAATCTTTTTTGATTAAATTCATAAGAGCCTTCCCAGCTTCAATGCAGTCTTCTTTTTTTGAAGATGAAACAGCTTCTTTAGCAGAGCTGTTAGGAAGACTAATTCCTAAAGCTTCAATAGCAGAGGCCATTGTATTTGCTGTATACATTCCTCCACATGCTCCGGGACCAGGAATTGCTTTAGATTCAATGTCCAAAAGTTCAATATCTGAGATTTTCCCTTCAGAATGTGCGCCTACAGCTTCGAATACTGAAATAATGTCTGTCCTATCCTTTCCAGGTTGAATACTTCCTCCGTAAACAAAAATTGAAGGTCTGTCTAATCTTGCCATCGCCATAAGACAACCTGGCATATTTTTATCGCAGCCTCCAATTGCCAATAAGCCGTCAAAGCCTTGGCCTGCTACTACCGTTTCAATGGAATCTGCTATTACTTCTCTGGAAACAAGAGAGTATCTCATTCCTTTTGTTCCCATTGATATTCCATCGGAAACACTAATTGTGTTGAAAATAACAGACTTACATCCAGAACTATTAGCCCCCTCTGCTGCAGCATCGGCTAACTTGTTAATATGCATATTACAGGGAGTTACCATGCTCCATGTTGAGGCAATACCCACTTGAGGTTTCAAAAAATCTTCTTCTTCAAAACCAACAGCTCTAAGCATTGCTCTAGACGGAGCTTGCTCAACACCATCAACTATTTTTGAAGAATACTTTCTAGTCTTTTTACTCACTTATATTCTCTATCAGACAAAATGTTTTCTAAATTGCTGCTTTTATCAATTCTTTAGTGTATTCATTATTGGGTTCATTGAAAACCTGATCTGCCATTCCTTTTTCAACAATTTCCCCTTCTTTCATCACATAGACTAGATCAGACAGAGCCCTAATCACTCTTAGATCATGACTAATGCATAAATAAGAAAGACGATGTTTTTTTTGTAATTCAGACAATAATTTAATTATCTGCATTTGAATAGAGACATCAAGTGCTGAGGTTGGCTCATCTAGTAAAATCAATTTTGGCTTTAAAATAATAGCTCTAGCGATTGCTACTCTTTGCCTTTGACCTCCCGATAGCTCATGAGGAAAGCGAAGAAAAAAAGAGGAATCTAGTTCAACTTCTTCAAGAGCAGCAAAAATTTCTGACTCCCTTTCTATTTTATTAAGTTCTGACTCATGCACTCGTAAGCCCTCCCCAATTATTTCACCAACAGTCTGACGAGGAGAGAGTGATCCAAAAGGATCCTGAAAAACAATCTGGAAGTCCTTTTTCATAAGCCTTCTTGAATTAGCGTTTAAAGAACTTAAATCTTTTCCATTGAACTCAATAAATCCTTTAGATTGCTCTAATCCGAGTAAGGCTCTTGCCAAGGAGGACTTTCCTGAACCAGATTCTCCAACCAATCCTGTAGTCCTTCCTTCGTAAACCTCTATAGCAACATCCTTTACGGCAGTTAGATACAAGCTCCTCTTCAGAAAGCTCTTTTTTGTTAAATAGGTTACTTCTAAACCTTTGGATATAAGAATTCTTTGACCTCCAGTACTTATATTATTTTTCGGAGCAGGCAAAGAATTGAGAAGTTTCTGGGTGTAGCTATGCTGAGGAGACGAAAAAACATTATCAACTATTCCTCTTTCAACTATTTCTCCCTCTTTCATTACGGCAACTTCGTCTGCAAACTTTTTTACAATATTAAGATCATGCGTAATAAAGAGTATGGACATACCCGTTTGCATCTGTAGACCCTTTAGTAGCTCCAACAATGATTTCTCAACTGTTACGTCTAAAGCTGTAGTTGGTTCATCAGCAATAAGGAGGTCGGGATCATTAGATAGAGCCATGGCAATCATAACTCTCTGTCTCTGGCCTCCTGAAAGTTGATGAGGATAAGAATCAGCCTTTAACTCTGGGTCTGGAATGTGTACTTTTTTTAACAAATCTATTACGTTTGTTCTTGCTTGCTTCCTTCGCATTCCTTTGTGAACCGTTAAAACTTCCTGGATCTGAACCCCTACCTTCTGATAAGGATTTAAGGAAGTCATGGGTTCTTGAAATATCATAGAAATAGAATCTCCTCTTACACTCCTGATTTCATTAGAGTCCATTTTCATGATCTCCCTACCTTTCAATTGAATGGAAGATTTGCTTGAGTGAGAAGCTATCTGATACGGAAGTAACTTTAAAATAGACAAAGCAGTAACAGACTTGCCTGATCCAGATTCTCCTACTAAAGCAAGAGTCTTTCCTTTTTTAATCGAAAAAGAAATTGAGTTTACTGCTGTTATAGAAGATTCCTTTGAAGAAAATTTCACAGACAAATTACTGACTTCTAGGATATTTTTTGTTTGGCTATCCATATATTAAGAGTTATTTAATAATAAAAACTAAAGGATATTTTTTTTCTTTACCTACTGACAGGTGGCAATTTATTACTTCTAAATTATTCGGAAAGTCTTCACTCATAATCATTATGTGCTTGCCGCTTGGCTGAAAGTTTACTTCTGAATGGGACTTTATAACTACTTTATCTAACTTTTTCATAACCATCTTTGAATTACTATCAATTTTTGATTCGTGAAAAGCAGCAAAAAAATTATCGCAAGAAATTTTATCAATTGTTAAAGTTTGATTAGTTTGATTCTTAAGGACCATATAAGCAGCTACTGAATTATTTCCTATCAAAGGCTTGGTAGCATAAGCTCCTTCAACTTTAATGGGCATATAGTTTTGTGTTTCAGAGCAGGTATTAATCAGAATTAGTGAGATAATAGAAACAAAAAAATGGGCTATTCCAGTTTTAAATTTCATATTTACTTTTTAAGTTTTATTTTACTTAGCTTAATTTTCATGCCGACTATATCAGCTAAAGATAGATTGAATAAGGGTGCAGAAAATTTATTTTTTGTTGATAAAGAAATACCTCCTCCTGATGAGGTTTTTAAATTTTATGCACGCTTAGATGGGGGAGAAATACTCTTAAACTGGGATATAGAGAAGGACTGTTACCTTTATTTAGATAAATTCTCTTTCTTAGATAATAATTTAAATACCTACATTAAAGCTTCCTTCCCTGAAGGGGAAATTCTTGAAGATGAATATTTTGGTAAGGTCAAAGTTTTCTATGATGAAGTAGAAGTGACGTTAAATATTGGGAAGGCGTTTGAAAAAGAAATAATTGCCACTTACCAAGGCTGTAATCAAAAAGGGTACTGTTATTCGCCAATCAAAAAATTTATAGTAATTAAAGAGAAGCAGCTAATAGTAAATAATTAATAACTAATTTATAGTTTATAATAATTTGAATTATATTATTTTCTCTTAATTTCGGTTAAATTCTTATAAAATCGCTTTTTGTTGAAACTATGGCAAATTTTCTATTATTAAATGGACCCAACCTAAACCTTCTGGGGACTAGAGAACCTGAAGTTTATGGCGAAACAACTTTAGAAGAGGTAGTTGAGAAATTATCAACTATTTCAAGCAAATCAGGACATGAACTCACTTCTATACAGAGTAATGCTGAACATGAACTTGTAGATCAAATCCATAGAGCTAAAGACGAAGATGTAAAATGCATAATTTTTAACCCAGGTGCTTTTACTCACAGTAGCATCTCACTAAGAGATGCTTTGGCCGGAACTGGAATACCTTTTATAGAAATTCACATTTCAAATATATATAGCCGAGAAGATTTCAGACAGAAGTCTTTCCTTTCTGAAATAGCAGTTGGAATAATTTCTGGATTAGGTGTTGAAGGATATGAACTCGCATTAAAAGTAGCCATAAAAAGATATGGAAATTAGGGAGAAAAAATGGACATCAGAAAAGTAAAGAAATTAATAGAAATGCTTGAATCTTCAGAGCTTGAAGTGATTGAAATACAAGAGGGAGAAGAATCAGTAAGGTTAGTAAAAAAACAAACAGAAACTGTAGTATCACACGTAACACAGAATCTAGCTGATCCAGTTACAGAAAAAACTGTTATCAGACATCCTCAAGAAGCTTTGTCGACCATAAAAGCCGCCGAAGGTGAAGTAATTACCTCTCCTATGGTAGGAACCTTTTATGCAGCCCCTTCTCCTGGAGCTAGACCATTTATTTCCGTAGGAGATGAAATTCAGGAAGGGGATGTAGTCTGCATAGTAGAAGCAATGAAAATGATGAATGAAATAAAGTCAGATTTTTCAGGAAAAGTTACTTCTGTACTTGTAGAGAATTCTGAACCAGTTGAATTTGGACAAGCTCTGTTTACTGTAGCTTAGTTTATGCTAACAAAATTACTAATTGCCAACAGAGGCGAAATAGCCCTCCGTATTCTTAGAGCCTGCAAAGAATTGGATATACCAACAGTTGCAGTTTACTCTGAAGCTGATAGAGAGTTAATGCATGTAAAGATGGCTGACGAATCTATTTGTATAGGGCCTGCTGATTCTAGTAGAAGCTATTTGAATATCCCGGCCATTATCAGCGCAATGGAACTAAGTGGAGCTGATGGTGTTCATCCAGGTTATGGATTTCTTGCAGAAAATGCTGATTTTGCTGAACAAGTTGAAAAAAGTGGATTTGAATTTACAGGTCCTTCATCTGAAATCATAAGAACCATGGGAAATAAAATATCTGCTAAAAAACTTGCACAAAAGATAGGCCTTCCTGTTGTCCCGGGATCTAGTGGACCAATAGGAACTAATCCTAAAGAAGAAGCGAAGAAGATAGGATACCCCATTATCATAAAAGCCGCTTCTGGAGGGGGCGGTAGAGGAATGAAAGTTGTGAATTCCGAATCTGACCTAGAAGAAAGTATTAATATTACAAAAACTGAAGCAGAGATAGCCTTTGGTGATCCAACTTTATACATGGAAAAGTTCTTTGCTTCTCCTAGACATATAGAGGTCCAAGTACTGGCAGATAAATTTGGTAAAGTGCTTCACCTCGGAGAGAGAGACTGCTCTCTTCAACGCAGGCATCAGAAAGTTATAGAAGAAGCTCCTGCGCTGGGTATATCAGATGAAACTAAAGAAAATATTTTTGAGAAATGCATAGAGGCTTGTAAGGAAATTAATTATGTAAGTGCTGGTACTTTCGAATTCTTATACGAAGAGAACAAATTTTACTTTATTGAAATGAATACAAGAATACAGGTAGAACACTCTGTCACTGAGAGCGTTACAGGATTTGATTTGGTAAAGCTCCAATTAAGAATTGCCAGAGATGAACAGCTTAAAATTAAACAAGAAGATATTAAGATTAATGGTCACGCTATTGAATGTAGAATAAATGCTGAACACCATGAAACCTTTATTCCTTCACCAGGAAAAGTAATTGATTATCATGCTCCTGGAGGAATTGGAGTAAGGATAGATTCACACCTTTACAATGGTTATGTGGTACCGCCTAATTACGATTCTCTAATAGCGAAATTAATAGTCAGTGCTAATGATAGAGAGGATGCAAGAGTAAGGTTAATCAGAGCGCTAGAAGAAATGGTAGTTTCTGGTATAGATACTAATCTTGAAATGCACATAGAACTTCTTAAAGATAAAAATTTCATTACTGGTGACTTTGATATTAGTTATCTAGAAACTAGATTCAAGACTGCGAACTAATATGCCAAAGGCAAATAAAGTTTACTCCCATAAAGATGTAGAAAAAGAGGCCCAGGAATTTTGGGAAAAAAATCAAGTTTTCTCTGTAACTGAAGACCCTAATAAAGAAAAATTCTATTGCCTAAGCATGTTTCCTTACCCCAGTGGCTCTGCTCATATGGGTCATGTAAGAAACTACACATTAGGTGATGCAATTAGTAGATTCCAAAGATTATTGGGAAAGAATGTTCTTCAACCTATGGGCTGGGATGCTTTTGGCTTACCCGCAGAGAATGCTGCTATAAAAAATAAAGTTCAACCTGCGAATTGGACTAACCAAAACATAGAAAAAATGAGATCTCAATTACGAAAAATGGGATTTGCTTATGACTGGAAAAGAGAATTTGCCACTTGTGATCCAAAATATTACAAATGGGAGCAATGGTTCTTTATCGAGATGCTCAATAAAGGCCTGGCCTATCAAGATGAAGCGGAGGTAAATTGGGATCCTGTCGAAGAAACAGTATTGGCCAACGAACAAGTAGAGGATGGTAAAGGTTGGCGTTCAGGAGCCAAAATAGAAAGAAGAAAACTAAAACAGTGGTTCTTAAAAATTACAGACTATGCTGAGGAAATGCTTGAGGAAACCGATAAGTTAGATGGATGGCCTGAACAGGTTAAAGCTATGCAAAAAAACTGGATTGGTAAATCAGAAGGCATGAAGTTTATTTTCAACTCTAAAAAAGAGGGTATTCCAATTTCTGTTTTCACTACAAGGCCAGATACGATAATGGGAGTTACTTTTCTAGCTATTTCTGGAGATCACCCAATAGCTTTAAATTTAGAGAAAGAAAATGAGGAAATTAAGAGTTTCTTAAAAGATATTAATTCTATTAAGTTATCTGAAGCTGACTTAGCTAAACAAGAAAAACTAGGAATTGATACTGGACTTCAAGCTACTCATCCGTTCTCGAAAGAAGATATTCCAATCTGGATAGCAAATTTTGTTCTTTCAGCGTACGGCTCTGGAGCACTAATGGGAGTGCCAGCCCACGATGAAAGAGACTTTGAATTTGCAAAGAAATACAGTTTACAAATTAAACAGGTAATAAAAGGATCTTCAGAAAATAAAATTGAAGATGCAGCTGTAATTGAAAAGAACCTATTAATTAATTCAGGTGAATTTGATGGCCTAAATTTTGATGAAGCATTTAAGCAAATAGATAAAAAAGCAAAGAAATTAAAATGTGGTCAGAGACAGGTGAATTACAGATTAAGGGACTGGGGAGTTTCAAGACAAAGATATTGGGGGGCTCCTATTCCTGTAGTGAAAAATCTTAAAGGAGATGTGGAAGGGGCAAAAGAAATTCCAGTCCTACTCCCAACTGAAGTTGAGTTCTCAGGTGTTAAATCTCCTTTATCCGAGATGGAGGAATTCACTAAAGTTTCTTACGGTGATAAAGATTTTATTAGAGAAACGGATACTTTCGATACTTTCTTTGAGTCTTCTTGGTATTACGCAAGGTTTGCATCTTTTGATAGCAATAATGCAATGTTAGATGAAAGAGCAAAGTATTGGCTTCCAGTTGATCAATATGTCGGAGGTATTGAACATGCCGTACTCCATCTACTCTATTCTAGGTTCTTTTATAGGTGTCTCAGAGACTTGAATTTAGTGGAAGGCTCAGAGCCTTTTTTAAACCTATTGTGCCAAGGCATGGTCCTAAAAGATGGATTAAAAATGTCTAAATCTAAAGATAATGTAGTAGATCCTGATGAGATGATCGAGGAATTTGGGGCGGACGCTTTAAGATTATTTGTAATGTTTGCAGCTCCTCCTGATCAATCTTTTGAATGGTCTGACCAAGGATTGCGAGGAGCATCAAGATACCTAAACAGATTGTGGAATCTAGTCCAAGAACATATAAAGTCAGGACTAAGAATAGATCTAAACTTCAGTGATTCAAGTGAACAAGTGAGGGCTCTAAGAAATAAAACTCACCAAACCCTCTCAAAAGTTAAGGATGACTTTTTGCGAAGACATTCTTTTAATACTGCCATAGCATCTGTAATGGAATTAACTAATGCCATACCAAAAGACTTTTTATCTACAAAAGCCACTGATGCTGAAAAATCTTCAGTCAAAGAGGCAATAAATACTATCTTAATTAGCTTGTCTCCAATTTCTCCACACATAACACATGCATTGTGGCGTCAATTGGGTAATGAAGAAGCAATCATTGATGTAAATTGGCCTGAAGCAGATAAAAATCTTCTTAAAGAAAAATCTGTTGAAATTGCTATTCAAATAAACGGGAAACTTAGAGGAAGGGTAACTGTCGAGTCTAATTTACCTCAAAAAGAACTAGAGACATTAGCTAGAGAGCAGGAAAACATAAAGAAATATATTGAAAACAAGAAAATCAAAAAGGTTATTTATATTGATAAGAAATTGTTAAATTTAGTGGTTTCTGAAAAATGACAATTTTAGTCAAAAAAATCCTACTCATTTTCTTAGTTGCAAGCCTGTTCTTTTCAGGTTGTGATTACAAACTTAGAGATTCTTACCAGGGTTTAAATAATTTGGTGGTCAGCGTCTCTTTTGACGAAAACAATATTAATAAAGATTTTATCATTGCCCTTGAAAGGCAAGCGGGACTGAAAAAAATCTACCTGAATGAAGTAGAAGAAGATTCAGATCTAAAAATAAAGATTTTAGACCATAAGATTACTAGGTATTCATCCGCCCTAGGGGCTGGAGCACGAACCAAAGAAGCCAGAATGGAGTATCTTTTAAAAATGAGCTTAAACCTGAAAGGAAAGAAGGATAATTTAGTATTGGAATTTAAAGACAGCAGTTATTATTCTTTTGATGAATCAAGAATCTTAGCTATAGAGGAAGTAGAAAAGAGACTCAGAGAAAACTTTTTTAAAAATGCTATCAAAAGAATAAATTTTTCGTTGCTCAACCTTTTAAATGAAAATAACTGAAACAAACCTTAATGACTCGCTAAAAAAATCCCTAGATAGTATCTACATAATTCTTTCAGATGAGTCCATTTTGATTGAAGAATGTTTAGAAAAAATTTATGACAAAGCAAAGACTGAGAATTTCACTGAAAAAGATACACATGTTGTTGATCCCAGGACTAATTGGGGTTTCCTTACTTCTAATAGTGAAAATTTAGATCTTTTTGGCTCAAAAAAAATAATAGAAATTAAGCTCCTGGGTCAGGGCCCTGGCATCAAAGGAGCTAATGCTTTAAAAGAATATACCAAAAATCCTGACCCAAATACCCTACTTGTTGTAATAGGGGAAAACCTGGAGAGGAAAACTTTTTCTTCAGCCTGGGTTAAAACTTTAGAAAAGAAAGGACTTCTATTATCCATACCATCTCTTTCTTCAAGTTCTCTTGCAGTTTGGATTAAAAATAAAGGTGAAGAACTTGATGTAGAGATTATTGAAGAAGCAGGACAATTGTTAGCTGAAAAAACAGAAGGTAACTTAATGGCAACTTTACAGGAAATAAGGAAATTATCTTTGGTCTACCCTTCTGAGCAAATAGATTTAGAGAAAATGAAAAAAAATATCACAGATTCTTCAAGGTATAGTATTTTCGATTTCTCAAATGCTTTCGTTTCTAGAAATACAAAAAGAGCTGTTCAAGTCCTGGAGACACTTAAAGCAGAGGGAACTCCTGAGACTCTCATTATTTGGGCCCTGTCGAGAGAATTGAACAACCTATTTAAAGTGTCTAAAACTGGATCTACAAAAGGCATCTGGGGGCCTAGAAATTATTTAGACTCTCTAGAAAAGACTTCTAAAGAAATCAATGAATATCAAATACTTAAGGCTTTTAAAAGCATAGCTTTTATAGATTCTTGTATAAAAGGTTTTAGTAACCAGAACCCTTGGGTTGGAATAAGAGAGCTTACTATTACTTTCTAAATTTAGTAAAAATAGGAGGTTAAAAGTTCAAACCACAAGGAATCTTTAGGTGACTTAGTCTTGATAATTATTTCATCTATCTTTCTTACAGGTTGTATTTCTTGTGTTGAACTTGTCATCCATACTTCTTCGGCTTTATACAAGTCCACCAGATTTAAATCTTTTTCTAAGGCCTTGATCCCTTTAGCGCTTAGTAAAGAAAGGACGTGCTTACGAGTTATACCAGAAAGAATTTGATTAGATTCTGGGCTAGTTACAACCAAATTATCAAACACTGCAAACACATTACTCGAAGCCCCTTCTGTAATTTTTCCTTTGTTGCAAAAAATAACTCCATCTTTTCCTTCAATGTTTGCTTCTCTCATAGCAATAACATTAGAAAGAAGAGTGACCGCTTTAATATCGCACCTATCCCACCTAGGGTCTTCTAAAATTTTTACAGCCAGTCCCTTTATTTCAGGATTTAATCTATAGGGGTTAACTTTTAGCTCAGAAGAAGTAATAAACAAAGTGGGCTCAACTTTGGGATCAGGTATGTGATTTCTTACAGAGTCCTCTCCTCTGGTTATCTGCAGATAAACTGACTGATTATCAAAAAGATTTCTTTCTACTA
The DNA here is from genome assembly GCA_012965075.1 of Gammaproteobacteria bacterium. GTDB lineage: Bacteria > Pseudomonadota > Gammaproteobacteria > Magnimaribacterales > Magnimaribacteraceae > AEGEAN-183. The sequence continues at coordinate 15,031 of DTSY01000008.1, forward strand.
AGTTATCTATAATTTCAGGAATTTTATTCCACTTTTTAGGTCTTTTGATCCCTGTTAGAACTAAAGAACGCCCTAATCTAGCAATGTGCTCTTCTAGAAGAAAGGCTTTTCTTTCGTAAATAGGAATAACTTCATAGACACCATCCCCGAATAAGAAACCCCGATCAAAAGGAGAAATTTTTACTTCCTCTCTTGTAATAAAATCTTTGTTTAAATAGGTCCAGTTCATTGAGAAAGTTATTCTTCTTCCATTAAGAACCTATAGACTAATAGCTTTATATTCGACCAAGCTCTCCCAAAAACACCTTGGCTTTTAACTTCTTTAACTGTCACCAAATCAACAGATCCAACTTCTTCTTCTCCCAGCTTAAATAGCATTTTTCCAACAATTTGGTTTTTTGAAATGGGTGCTTGAAGATAATCTTCTAAGGATACAAAAGATTCAATCTTCTTAAAATCTCTCAAAGGAAGGGTTAGATAGAAATCTTGTATTGGTGCTATGGCTACTTTTTCTAACTCTCCTCCCCAAACCTGTTCTTCTTTAACATTTTGGCCTT
>DTSY01000009.1 GCA_012965075.1 Gammaproteobacteria bacterium
AGACCATAAAAGATTGTTCTATAGAAAGTGAGTACGATGAGGATTATTACCAAAAAAACATTAAAGCCTGGGCTAAAACAGATAAAGATGAATATGAAATAGAGGGAAAGGTTCTTTCTCTCATACCCCTGAGAAATAAAAGAGAAGATCCTGAAGGAAAAATGTTAACGACTAGAATAACAGAAGGCATGACAGAGTATAGTTACAAAGGGCAAGTTGGATATGGAATGTCTGAATATTTAGATCAGATCGTAAATGATAAGCCTTTAGGACCTTAAAAAGTGAAGATAAGTGCAGTTGATCAGTCTCCAATTTTTTCGAACACAAATGCAAACTCAGCAATTAGAGAGACCATTGAGCTAGCTAAATTCTGTGATTCTATTGGCATGCATCGATTTTGGGTTGCTGAGCACCATGGTTCTGATTCTTTTGCGGGCTGTTCTCCCGAAATTTTTATTCCGTCCTTAGCTAACGAGACCAGTTCTATTCGAATAGGTTCGGGAGGGGTTATGTTGATGCATTACAGTCCTTACAAGGTTGCAGAAAATTTTAGACTTTTAGAATCTTTATATCCTGGAAGGATAGATCTAGGATTAGGAAGAGCTCCTGGAAGCAATCCCATTCAAGCTGGGGCATTAGCTTACGGTTCTAAGACCACTGGTCCTGAATTTTTTACAACAAAAATGAATGACTTAAAGTCTTTTTTGATAGGAGAGAATCCCGAAACAGAGGCTTTTGAATCAGTAGATGTAACTCCTGGTTTAGGCAGCTTACCTGAGACATGGCTCTTAGTTTCTTCTGAAAACGGAGCTGACTTAGCAGCCCTTTTTGGTTTGCCCATGTCTCTAGCTCATTTTATTGAACAAGATTGTCTTCATTTAGCAGATCGTTACAGAAAAAACTTTAAACCTTCTGTATTTTCTAAAGATCCAAAAATAAGTGTTGGTATTTTTGCTATATGCGCTGAAAGTGATGAAGAGGCCTTAAGACTATCTGCAAGCGCTTCTGCTTGGAGAAGAAGAGTCCAGTCAGGAAAAGCTTCTAGCTTTCCTTTAGCAGAGGAGGCTCTCAGCGAAATAAATATAGAGTCTCTGAGTAAAGGAGAAACAAGACCATTTGTTGGATCTCAAGATACTATTTACGAAAGACTAAAGCCTTTAATTAAGAAAGTAGATCCAGAGGAGTTAAAAATAATTACAATTTGTGAACCTTTTGATGCCAAAACTAAATCTTATAAATTAATTAAAGATTTATTTGATTAAAAACGATAAATACCAAAGTGTTTAATTTCTCTTATGAAAATAGAACTTTAAGTGCTGGATCACCCTGGCATCTATTCTGTCTATCAAATCTATATTTTGCTCAAGGCCTCCCCAATGGATTCTTATTTTTTGCACTTAACACCTATTACGCTTCTCAGGGTGCTACGGTAGCTGAATTAGCAAATTTTTCTTTCCTTCTACTTTTGCCATGGATTTTTAAAGGTCTTTTTGCACCTTTAATAGACTGTTTTACCATTAGAAGATTAGGACGAAGAAGATTTTGGATTCTATCTAGTCAGATAGTCACAATTATTCTTTTGTTATTGTTGATTCTGCTGGGCCCCGAGTTATCCATTTCCTCAATGGGTCTAGTTGTTATGACAGTAAATTTTTCTATAGCTTTCCTTGATTTATCTACTGATGCTCTGGCAGCCGATAGCTTAGATGAAATAACTTTAAGTAAGGCCAATGGTTTGATGTGGGGTAGTAAAATAGTTGGAAATGCTGTTGGCATGTTTTTAGGCACTGCCCTTTTCTTTACCTATGGTATTTCTGCAGGAGTAGCTGTTCTGGTAGTTATCATGATGATAATTTTTCTAGTTCCACTCAACTCTAAGGAGCTTGATTTCAAGGTTGGTTATGAATCTTTATCATTCAAAAAGAACTTTTTACCTCCTTTAGATTTATTAAAAGAAATTGTTAAAGTCTTTGATGATTCTAGAGCTAGATGGGCTATCGTATTTATTTTATTTATTAACCTTGGCTTAGGAGTATTTGAACCTGTTTATAACAAATTCTTTCTTGAGGAACTTAAGTGGACAGGAGAAATGATAGGCAATGTAAGAACTTGGAGCTTGTTAGCAGGGGGAGCAACAGGACTGCTTATAGGGTTGTTAGGAACTTATTATCAAAGACATCTATTACTTTTTCTTTTCATAAGTATTCAAATAGTAGTTTATGGCCTCTTAGGATTGTATGTAGATCAGATCACAAACTCTTATGCTCATTTAATTATCTTTGCTTTAGATATGACTGGGGCAGCTATTTCAGTTTCTATGTTCGCAATCTTTATGTCGCTTTGTACCTCTCAGTCTAGTGCTACTAATTTTGGTATATTCATGGCATTACTAAACCTTTCAAACGCTACAGGTAATCAAATAGCACCAGGCTTAATGGAAGCTTATAGCTTTTCAGGCTCTTTCTTATTCTGTTCTTTGGCTTTGATTCCTGCAGCTCTACTAACTTTTAAGTTAGTCAGCAGTAAATAATTCAGTCAAGACTAGCTAGGAATTCCTTTAAATGGCCTCCAATTTCATGGGGAGAAATTTCTTGAATGAAGTGTCCACCCCTGACAGTAACCTCTTTTTGGTTGGGCCAAAGTCTTGCCTTTTCTCTTTGTTTGCCAACCAGTATTGAGCCCGGTTCCGCATTTATAAATAGTTTTGGTATATTGCTTTCAGCTAAGAATGATTCGTAACCGGAAGCTATTTTTACAACCTCCTCAGGCTCTCCCGCTATCGGAATCTGTCTAGGCCAGGTTAGTGTTGGTCTCCTGTCTTCACCTGGGTTTTGAAATGGTTTCATATAAGTCTTCATTTCTGCTTCTGTTAAAGCACCATCACCTGCCAATATTCTCTCAACGAATATATTTTTTTCTAAAACCAACTCTTCTCCATCTTCTGATCTGAATCCTTGGAAAATATTCCTGGCATTTTCAGGCCAATCTTCCCAAGACTCTATTGGGCCTACTATGGCTTCCATGTAAGTAATGCTTTTTACTTTTTCAGGATTTAATCTTGTCCAGTTAAACCCCAAAGCAGAACCCCAGTCGTGGATTACTAAATTGACATTATCTAATTCCAATTCTTCAAAGAGTTTGTAAAGATATTTAGCGTGTTCTTGAAAGGTGTAACTGTCAGGCCCAGAATTCTCGAGCTTTTCTGAGTCTCCCATACCTATTAAGTCGGGAGCAATAATCCTACCGGCATCTTCAGCATAAGGCATAATATTTCGCCATAGATACGACGAAGTTGGATTCCCATGCAAAAACACCGTTGGATCGCCTTGACCTTCATCAACAAAAGCCATTTTCTTATCTAAAATCTCTAGGTACTTCTTTTCATAGTTAAATTCACTTGAAGCTTTTTCATTCATTAATGGTTCCTCCTGAAGTTATTAAGAATATCTTTTATCCCAAGTTATTAATAGGGCAGGAAACAAGAGAAGATCAATCACCAACGCTGAGACGAATGCGATTGAAGAAAAAAGTACAAACCCATGAAGTGGTAAAAAGAAAGCTAGTAATAAAACTAAAAAGCCCAAACTTAAACTAATACATGTAATGATTAAAGCAAAACCTACAGTTTCAAAAGCATAGAGTACGGCCTCTTCAGCTTTAAGGTTTTTCTCTCTTTTTGCATGCAGGTATTTGCTTAGAAAGTGCACCGTGAAATCTACAATTATTCCCAAGGTGGTTCCCATCCCAAGACCTACTAGCATACTAATTTCACCACTTACTAGAGCCCAAATACCGAAGGCCACCCCAATGGGCAAGATATTGGTTACTACGGTTAAAGCTCCATATCGAAAGGACCTAAAGAATAGAATAATAGTTGCAGTTATTAAAACTAGGCCTACGGCAAGGGCATAGTAAAGCTGAGAGACTAATTGATTCGTCATAAAGGCGAATATAGGCCTAATGCCTGTGCCCATAGAAACCATAT
>DTSY01000010.1 GCA_012965075.1 Gammaproteobacteria bacterium
AAAGCAACAATGTACTGACCAAACTCACCAAAAATACTTTTAGTAAAGGCTTTACCCGTTAAATCTGCAGATCTTAATAATGACTTTCCTTCAACAATAAAGTCTCCTGGGTTTGTAATTTTTCCTTCTTCTACTGTTATAACGCCCGAGTACCTCTGATTAGTTTCTTTATCAGTGTAAGTTGTTTCTTCTGCAAATGAACGATTATGCATTAATGTGACACCTGAAGAAGTTAGAACTCCCTCAGTTATAGTAAGTTCTCCAGTGAACTCTATATTTTCATTTCTTTCGTAATAATAATTTCTTAAAGTAACCAAATCTTCAGTTGGCGATGCAGTAGATGTAGCTTCGCTAGTTCCTCCCGTTAATTCTTCATTTGGATAAAAATATCCTGTTGGATCTGCAATAACCAAGGTAGTTCCATTGATACTAGTGAGTGTGCCAGTAGCTCCAGAAGTGCTTCCAGTAACAGTTTCCGTTGCTGCATATGTTCCTTCTACATTTTCTAATGTTAATGTCATTGAGGATGGAACATTTAGATAATCCATGGCACTTGCTTCAAATTCATTTTCAAATTTCTCATTCCATACTCCAGAAGCCAATATGACAAGACCAGTCATTGAGCAAATTACAATGGTGTCAATAAAAGGCTCAAGAATTGAAACCATGCCCTCTTCTATGGGGTTCTCAGTTTTAGAAGTTGCATGAGCTATTGGAGCAGATCCTTGGCCCGCTTCATTTGAATATAGTCCTCTATTTACCCCTCTAGTTAGGGCAACAGACACACTAGCTCCTAAAAACCCCCCTACTGCCGCTGCTGGAGAAAATATATGAACGAATATTAATTTTAAGGAAGGAATAATATTTTCGTAATTACCTATTATCACAGCTAGTGCCCCTAGGATGTACCAAAAGGCCATAAAAGGGACTAATTTAGAAGCAATCTGTGCAATTCTCTTAATACCTCCTATTATTACCATCCACAGTAAAACTGCTAAAACTACCCCTGTTAACCACTTAGGTATGTCAAAAGTATCGTTCATTACCAGAGCAATATTATTAATTTGAGGCATATTTCCAGTACCTATGCACATCATTAAAAGACATACTGAAAAAACAACTGCTAGCCACTTCATGTTTAAACCATTTTCTATATAGAACATAGGCCCCCCAGCAATAGAGCCATCAGGAAGCTTTACTCTATACTTGTGGGCCAAAGTAACTTCTACAAACTTAGTGGTCATACCAAGAAAAGCTGTTATCCACATCCAAAAAATTGCAGCGGGTCCACCCAGAAAAATAGCTAAAGCAACACCGCCAATATTTCCCGTACCAATGGTTCCTGAAAGAGCCGTAGATAGAGCCTGGAAAGGAGTTGTTTCACCCTCTGTACCTGGTTTTACATATTTCCCGGACAAAATCCTCCAACCATGGGCAAAATACTTGATTTGAGGAAAACCTAGATAGATCGTAAAGAAAATACCAGATCCTATTAAGAAAGCCGGAAACCAGTAATGATCTACTAAATAATATGTAAGAAATTCAAGAACTTGCGTGAATGTATTCATTACTTATATGAGATGCTTCTCTAGTTCAGTGTATCCACCTATGTACTGATCATCTTGAGTAATTTGAGGAAAAGTTCTTGCTTCGGGAAATTTACTCATTAAGTCCTCTCTAGAAAAATCAACATCTAACATATATTTCTTATATTCAAGTTCTTTAATTTGACACAGCTTCTCAGCTTTTTCACAAAAAATACAATTAGGTTTGGACCAAATTTCTATCATTTTTAAATCTTTATATTTGTTACAATCGTTGTAAAAGGATTTTCTTATGATACTTGAAGGGTTTAAATTTACTAATAGTTTATTTTTAGATAATTTTACTAAATTCTTTATAGTTATATTTCCCATATATGTAATTCAATTTTTGGTGTACTTAGCTTTTGGTTCTGTACCTGGAAATGAGTTTGGGACGTCATCTTCCTCTACGAATATTGCCCAGCAATTTTTATCTAATTTACTTACCTTATACTCTTATGCTTTAGCAATCTTGTTGATTGACGACATCTTTAAGGAAAAAAGTAGATCTGTATCAAATTATTTCTACCAGGCTCTTTATTTTTTCCCTAAGATTATTGGGATAGGTTTGATAACTGGGATTCTAGTTGTATTTGGTTTACTTCTTTTTATTCTTCCAGGCTTGTATATTTCAGCTAGATTGATGTTTGCCCCTTATATTGGATTAATGGAAAACAGACCTATTTTGGATTCAGTTAAAAAAGCTTATGAGATTACAGAAGGCAAAGGATGGAAGCTTATTGGATACGTTGTAGCTGTAATTTTTCCTATTATTATCATTTTGATTACTATCCTTACTGGGTTCGCTGTCTTTCTTATTCCAGAAAATATTAATGCTTATATGGCTATTGCATATTTATTCTCCTTCTTGTCTTTCATATACTTATCCATATATATCTATCGTTTACTTATTGATCTTAATAAAACTGAAGATGAATCTATCTAAATCCAATAGTGGTCATTATTTCTACACAAAAGGGGAAGGTGAACCATTACTTTTTTTACATGGGTTTCCAGATTGCGCAGAAAATTTTCAACATCAATTAAATTTCTTTGCTGAAAAAGGCTATCAAGTAATTGCTCCTTTCCTTCCTGGATACCATCCAGAAGATCAAGATCTAGATACCTATCAGTCTTTGCGTATAGCTGAAGAAATGATTACATTTACTAAGTCCATTACAGATCAAAAAATTAATTTATTTGGTCATGATTGGGGTGCCAGCATAGCCTATGGAATGGCTGGGTTAGAACCTGATCTTATTAACAAAATGATCACCGTTTCTGTTCCTCACGGTATTAGTGTGGGAGCTTCTTTTCTTTCTGATGGTGATCAACAAAGGAAATCTTGGTACATGTTCTTCTTTCAGCTCCCTATTGCTGATTTGGCAGTACCAACTAATAACTTTAATTTTATTAACCGTTTATGGATGGATTGGTCACCTAATTGGCCAGAATATAAATCTTATGCAGATAAAACAATTGAGGTTCTTTCTAAAGGCAATGTTCTTTCTAAAGCATTAGCTTATTACAGATGTACCTTTCAAGAATCCTTACAAACTGAAAGGATAAATTCTCTAACAGGTGATCTTAGTGCCCAAACTATAAAAGTTCCCTCACTGTATCTTCATGGAGAAAATGATGGCTGTATAGGGGCAAACCTATCAGAAGGTATGGAAAACTTTTTTGATGATCTGGAAATTAAAATTCTGCCTAAATGTGGCCATTTTCTTCACTTAGAAAAATCCGAAGAAGTAAATAATATTATTTTAGATTTTCTATCTGGCTAGTCCCACAGATTCTATCCAATCAACCAATAGTGACTGTAGCTGGTAATCAGCCCGTAAATTTGTATCAGAATTGAATAAATTCCAACAAGAGTTAGTCTTTTCAAGGAGGTAAAAGAAATTATCACTTTCAAAGTGTTGAGATAAGTAACTGCTTATAGAATCTGAATCCTGAAAGGTTAAATTCTGCCCTGGCAAGAACCTATGCCTTAAACAATCCATTAACAAATCAGACATCCATTCCAATCTCAATAGCATAGTCATAGGATCCTTAGGCCACTGCTCTGAAACTTCCAGTAAATTATTACCTGTTTTAATAAGTTCCGAAATATCTTTTATGAAGTCCAACCTTAAGTCGTCTATTTCAAAATTTACCATTTCAGCAGCAACAAAAGGTTTTCCTTTAGATAATAACAATGCAGTTTCAATTTTAGATTTATGATCAGTTTGGAGATTTAACCAGGTTTTTATTTGCTCATTATCAGGTTGATTCATATTTACTTTAATAGCCCTACTTTTAATGGTTAAAGGCAATGTCTGATATCGATGACTAATCAATAAGAAAATTGAATTTTCTGGTGGTTCTTCCAAGTTTTTTAAAAAAGAATCAGAAGCTTCTCTAGACATCTTTTCAAGTGGGTTAATAATAAACACTTTATTGGACCCTAAAAAAGATGATTCGTATAAAGGTTCTTGTAATTTTCTAATCTGGTTTATAGATATTTGCTTCTTGTCTTCTTCTGGTTTTATCAAGTAGAAGTCAGGATGGTTAAATTGATCAAATAAACGACAAGATTGGCATTGATTGCAGGCTTCAGCACCAGGTAAAGAGTTACAAAGAAACCCTTTTGCAATCTCTAAGGTAAATACAGTCTTTCCTATTCCTTCTACCCCTTCAAATATATAAGCATGGTGGTTCAAAGGGTTTTTAAAAACCCTTTTTTCTTTTTCAAACCAAGGGACTGATACAGTTGAATTATTCACTAAAGAGCTTTTCTATCGCTTGTTTTACATTATTAAGCATAGATTCAATTTTTTTTGAGCTATCTATTATTTTGATTCGATTACTATTGTTTTTAGCTAGATCTAAATAAGTATTACGTATTCTTTTATGAAACTCTAATTCTTCTTTTTCAAACCTATCTAACTCCCCTCTTGCTTTTACTCTTGAAAGGGATATCTCAACAGGCAAGTCAAATAGTAAAGTTAAATCGGGTTGAGGTAGATTTAAATAGTCTGTTAAAGAAATAATTAATTTTTTGTCTAGCTGCCTACCTCCTCCTTGATAAGCAATACTTGAATCCATGAATCTATCAGATACCACCCAATTACCCTTTTCTAGGTTGGGTAAAATTATTTTCTCTACATGATCTTTTCGATCAGATAACATCAGCATTAACTCTACTTCAGGAGATATTTCTGTGTCCGGATCTAAGAGTATTGCACGTAGCTCTTTTCCAATTGAACTCCCTCCAGGTTCTCTGGTAACGATATAACTGATATTCTTTTTATCTAAAAGATCAGTAATGCTTTTTAAGGAAGAAGTTTTTCCAGAACCTTCTATTCCTTCTAGAGTAATAAACTTAGCTTTCATTATTTGTTAAGTTGGAATCGTTGAACTGCCTGATTATGTTCTTCTAGAGTATCAGAAAAGTAGTGAGTACCATCCCCTTTAGAAACAAAGAAAAGTGAATTTCCTTCTTCAGGGTTTAAGGCAGCTTGAATTGAACTTTCACTTACTAAGCCAATAGGTCCAGGAGGCAATCCTTTAATGTGATAAGTGTTATAAGGATGCTTCATTTTGATATGAGAACTTTTTATATCTCCATCATACTCATCCCCTAAAGCAAAAATTATTGTAGGATCAGATTGAAGTTTCATTCTAAGTTTTAATCTTCTTACAAAAACACCAGCTATTTGTTTCTTTTCAGTGCCCTCTTTTTCAATTATAGAAGCTAGTATTAAAGCTTCGTAGGAATTTTTAAAAGGTAAGTTAATATTTCTTTGGCTCCATAGTTGGTTTAATATTTTTTGATGTTTTAAATTAGATCTTTTTAAAATATCAAGGTAAGAATCACCTTTTATATAGTTGTAAGTATCTGGATGAAACAACCCTTCTAACGAATTTATCTCCAAACCTAAATCAGATCTTATCTTATTTTTATCATCAAAATTTTCATCTTTCTTTAAAACAGTATTGTTTTTAAATAAATCTATAAGTTCATTAATTGTTGAGCCTTCTCTCAACCTTATTTGATGATAGTAAACAGACCCTTCAGAAACTTTCTGAATTAATTGAAGTGCATTATTGGTTTTAGAAATTAAATATTCTCCAGCTTTAATATCATCTGATCTTTTAAAAACTTTCACATATCCTTTTAAAATTAAAGGTCTATTAACTAACCCTTGTTCGCTTAATCTATCAATTAATTGGTTAAGACCATACCCCTTCTCTATTTCAATCATAGTTGTTTCATTTATTGGAAGCGGTCTGTACAGAGTAAAAATTAGCAATCCTATCAGTGATACTAAAATCACAAGGATTACCTTGTTTACTAACGATAGAGAAAATGACACTGAGTTATTTTAACTCAGAGAAGACTAGAGTCGCGTTGGTTCCTCCAAATCCAAAAGAATTAGAGATACTTTTAGAAATTGGTATTTCTGTGGCATTGTTAGCAGAATAATTTAAATCACAACCAGCACTTGGATTATCTAAATTAATTGTCGGCGGCACCACATTGTCTCTGATTGCAAGGATGCTGTAGATCGCTTCTACTGCCCCAGCAGCCCCTAAAAGATGACCAGTCATAGATTTAGTAGAGCTAACCACAAACTTTAAAGGATCCTCACCAAAGACTTTCTTAATAGCTGAGGTCTCTGCCTGATCACCCACAAGAGTTGACGTACCGTGGGCATTGATATACTGAACATCGTTAGAATTAATCTTGGCGTCTTTTAAAGCATTCTGCATAGCCAATACAGCTCCTTCAGCACTTTCAGGAGGAGAAGTCATATGATAAGCGTCTGCGCTCATACCAAAACCTATTATTTCTGCATAAATTTTTGCTCCTCTTGATTTTGCATGTTCAAGCTCTTCGAGCATTAAACAACCCGCTCCTTCTCCTATAACAAAACCATCTCTGTCTTTGTCCCAAGGCCTGGATGCTTTTTGCGGGCAATCATTTCTAGTTGATAAAGCTTTAGCAGCATTGAAGCCGGAAACTGAAAGAGGTGTTATTCCCATCTCTGCGCCTCCAGTCAACATCATTTCCGCGTCACCATGAACTATGCTTCTAAAAGAATAGCCTATGGAGTGGCTCCCGCTAGAGCAAGCACTTGCTATTGAAATATTTGGGCCTTTAAAGCCAAATTTTATGGACACGTATCCAGAAACCATATTAATAATGGAACCTGGAACAAAGAAAGGTGATATTTTTTTAGTACCTGATTTAGCTAAAATATTAGCAAAGTTTTCTATAGTTCCGAGTCCTCCAACTGCAGAGCCAATAGAAACTCCTATTCTTTCTAAATTAACCTTATTTTTATCTAAACCTGAATCCAGTACACACTCTTGAGAAGCAGCTACCCCATATTGTATGAACTTGTCTAAACGCCTTATTTCTTTCTTTTCAAGATATTTTTCAGCTTCAAAAGATGGCAGGCTCGCTGCAAATTTTGTGTCAAAATCTGTTACATCAAAGTAAGTAATTGGTTTAACAGGGTTCATTCCTGAAAGTAGATTCTTCCATGAACCCTCTACCTCATTACCTACAGGCGATAAAAGACCTAGTCCAGTAATGACTACCCTTCTTGAAGACATTTTAATGGTTACCTAGTAGCTCTAGGTTGTTAAGAATTACTATTTATATAATCAACAGCGTTTTGTACTGTCGCTATTCCTTCAGCCTCTTCATCAGGAATTTCAATTTCAAATTCTTCTTCGAAAGCCATAACTAATTCAACTGTATCTAGGGAATCAGCTCCTAAATCATCTATGAAAGATGCTTTTAATTTAGCTTCTTCTTGTGATACTCCTAATTGTTCACAAACTATTTTCTGTACTCTTTCTTCAACACTCATAAAACTCTCCTGTTTAGAAAACCTAGCCTTTAATTTTGACGCGCATGTTACCCAAGTTTAGGAATTTTTGCATTATTTATTGACAATATCATTGTAGATTACCAATTCCACTTACATGTAAAGACCACCATTAATATGGATGGTTTGACCTGTAATATATGAAGCTTCATCTGAAATAAGAAAATCTACCAATTGAGATATCTCTTCAGGTTTTCCAAATCTAGATAAGGGAATTTGTGAAAGTATTTCTTCCTTGACCTTTTCACTAATAACCTTAGTCATATCTGTTTGGATGTACCCAGGAGCTATTGCATTGACAGTTATTCCCCTGCTACCTACTTCTTTTGCAAGTGATTTTGAAAAAGCTTCTATTCCTGCTTTCGCTGCAGCATAATTTGCTTGTCCTCTATTTCCTGTAGAGGCAGAAGTGCTAGTAATATTAAGTATTCGACCCCAACGCTTTTTCAGCATAAATTTAAGAACTGTTTTGGAAATCTTAAAAGCTCCATTTAAATTTATATTTAATACGTCCATCCACTCTTCTTCAGTCATTCTTAAAACAATATTATCTCTTGTAATTCCAGCATTATTTACTAGCACAGCAATGTCAGGATGCTCTTGTGTTAACAAATAGTTAAAAGACTCAACTGATTTTTTATCATTTAAATTCAGCTGAAGACCATGAATCCCATTCTCTCTAAGGTTTGAAACGCCTTCGTTCGTAGTTGAGGTCCCAAGAACCTCATATCCTTTTTCTTTTGACTTAAGCGCTATATCTTTTCCAATACCCCTTGATGCACCGGTAATTAGTATCTTTTTAGACTCTTTCTGCATTGGACAAATTTAAGTAATTATCAAAACTATCTAAGTCTATAGTTTTTGTTTCAGAAGAAATTCTTTTAATTAAACCACATAAAACTTTACTTGGACCACATTCTATAATTGTAGTCACTTTCATTTCAGTCATTAATTTAATGGTATCTAACCATCTTACTGGGTTGTAGATCTGTTCGATTAATTTAGTTTTTATTCTCTCAGGGTTAGTTTCTGAAAGTGAGTCAACGTTGTGGATTACAGGTATTTTTGGTTCACTAAATTTAACTTTATCTAAAGAATTGGAGAATTTATCAGCTGCTTCCTTCATTAACATACAGTGGGCTGGCACACTCATGGGTAAGGGAATAGCCCTCTTAGCTCCCAAAGATTTACATTCTTGAATAGCTTTATTAATTCCTTCTTTTGTTCCAGATATTACAATTTGATTATAAGAATTTATATTTGCTGCACTGACTAAATAATCTGGACTTTGGCTAATTGTTGAACAAATTTCGTTTATATTTTTTTCTTCTAAACCAATAATTGCTGCAATCCCTCCTTCTCCCATGGGCACAGCTGCTTGCATTAACCTTGATCTTTCTATAACTAAGTTCAAAGCATCCTCAAAAGATAAAACATCAGCTGCAACTAATGCTGCGTATTCCCCTAAAGAGTGTCCAGCTAAACAAATAGGTTTTTCAACTAAACTAGAAATTTGGTTCCATAGAGCTACGTTTGAGGTCAGCATCAAGGGTTGAGTTATTTCTGTTTTAGATAAATCCTCTTTGCTTCCACGCTTTAAGAGTCTAATTAAATCTGTACCCAATAAATCAGAAGATTTATTAAACGTTGATTTAAATAGAGGTAAATTATCAATATATTGAACCAACATCCCAGGGTACTGAGAGCCTTGTCCAGGAAAGACAATAGAGAAATTATTTAATGACATCAGAGGAAGGTTATTCTTCTGGAGGTTCTTCATCCTTGTTTATTTCAATGACTTTTTTTCCTTTATAGAAACCATCTGAAGTCATGTGATGACGAAGATGCTTTTCACCCGTTACGACGTCAGTAGAAAGAGAAACTTTTTTTAAAGCATCATGAGATCTTCGTTGACCTCTCCTTGATCTGGAAACTTTACTTTTTTGTACTGCCATAAACTGCTCCGGTCGAGAATTTTAAATAAATTACTTAATTAAGTCTCTAATTTTTTTAAAGGGTTGTATTTTTTCTAAATCTTCATTGTTTAAATCATCGTTATTATCTGGTCCACAACAATTAACTGTTGAAGGGAAATTTAAATGTATTTCTTCAGCAATCAGAACATCAATATCAAAGTTATCTAAATCCTGATAATGGACTTCAAGCGGTCCTTTTTTATCTAAATTTTCGTACCTGTTGTCTTTTATCCCTACTTTAATGTCTAAGTTCAGATCTGTATCCATATGTTTAAAACATCTTAGGCATTCACTTTCGAAACTAACCGAAATAAATCCGTTTGCTAAAAAAACCTCTTTTGACAATCTTTCTATTTCTATACTTACTTTTATATCCTCTTTTATTTCACCTAATTGATCTAAATTATTTAGGCTTTTTAGCCTTTTCTTAATTTTTACGGGAAAACTCCCCTCATTAAGATTTAAGAAATTATGTTCCATCGTTACTTAATATTTCTTTGAATAAAAGAGGTTCTTCAGCACTACAAAAAATATCTATTTCTGGGAAATTTATCTCTTTAGCGTGAAGTAGCATTCTTTTTATACCCCTTTTACTATAAAAGTTATTTAATTCAACTTGTCCATATTTTTTATCTCCGATAATCGGATGGCCTTCATTACTTACTTGAACTCTTATTTGGTGCGTTCTCCCTGTTAATAGAGTGCACTCTAATAGGCAGACCTTTTGATTACTTTTTAGTCTTTTAAACTTAGTTATTGATTGTTTGCCATCCGGAGTTTCTATTACGTGTCGTTCCCCAGACCTTAAATGATTTTTCTTTAGATTTGAAGTGATTTGTATTTCTTTATGGGGCCATTTACTTCCTACAATAGCTAAATATTTTTTTTCTACCCTCCCCTCTCTCATTTCTGTATTTAAAGTTCTCAGAACAGATCTTTTGAGCGATAAAACGATACAGCCTGAAGTTCCTCTGTCTAGCCTGTGAACTAACTGAGCATTCTTGAATTTATCATCTATTTGTCTTACTGCCTCTATTAAACCCAATTTTAAACCGCTCCCGCCATGACTGGCTAAACCTTCAGGTTTATTTAAAATTAAAACTGAGTTTTTATTGTAAATAATTCTTTCTTCTAATAATTCTGTTAAAGATTTACTAGCTCTGTTTTGATTTCTCTCTTCAATCCTATAAGGCGGAATCCTTATAACATCATCTTTTTTTAATCTTCTATCTGGTTTACTTCTTGAGCCATTTACCCTTACTTCACCTTTTCTGATTATTGAATATATTTTAGACCTAGGTAAATTCTTTAACCTTGAAATAAGACAGTTGTCCAATCTAACGTCTTCATACTCTTCATCAACAATATAGCTACTTACATTGAGATATTTACTTGTAGAAATTTTAATCATTCTTTATAAAGTGCCTACTGTGTGCTATTTTAAATAAGAAGTTGTAAATTATTGTTAAAAAAAGAAGTTTCAATAGGAAATTACAACTAATTATTAAATTTATTAAATAGAAAGGAAAGCAAACAGTTATAGTAAGTTTTCTGAGAGAAGAAGAATTTTTAGTCGCATGGGTGTGACACAACTTAAGAATTAATTCGCCCATTACATATACACCTCTCTGATAGCTATTTCTAGCTTTCCTTCAACACAGAAGGAATGACATGAAAAGAATGTTAATAAATGCTACTCAGCCAGAAGAACTGAGAGTTGCATTAATAGACGGTCAAAGCATATACGATTTTGATATAGAGCAAAAAGGCCAAGAAAGAAAAAGATCAAATATTTATAAGGCTAGAGTTTCTCGTATAGAACCAAGTCTAGGGGCGGCATTTGTAGACTTTGGTGCAGAAAAGCATGGATTTTTATCCTCTAAAGAACTTGCCCCTCAATACTTAAAAAATAAAAAAGGAAAAAATTCTATAACTGAGTGTTTAACTCAAGGACAGGAAATAATTGTTCAGGTTGATAAAGAAGAGAGAGGCACTAAAGGTGCTGCCTTAACTACCTTTATATCACTTCCAGGTCATTATTTAGTCTTAATGCCTAATAATCCTGAAGCTGGAGGAATCTCTAGATCTCTGGAAGGGAAAGACAGAGAAGAGGTAAAAGAAAACTTTAGAAGTTTAGATGTTCCAGAAGGCATGGGGTTGATAGCTCGAACTGCAGCTCAAGGCTCTTCTCTAGATGAACTGCAAT
Organism: Gammaproteobacteria bacterium; assembly: GCA_012965075.1. Lineage (GTDB taxonomy): Bacteria > Pseudomonadota > Gammaproteobacteria > Magnimaribacterales > Magnimaribacteraceae > AEGEAN-183. The sequence goes on from DTSY01000010.1 coordinate 11,651, forward strand.
GGGATCTTGAATATTTATTAAGTGTTTGGGATGCAATTCAGGAAGCTAATCAATTACGGAAGGGACCTTTTTTAATCTATAGAGATGATGATCTTATTTCTAGAACTTTGAGAGATTTCTTGAGGGAAGATATAACCGAAGTTTTAGTTGATACGGATGAAGCCTTTGAAAAGGCTTCGGAATTTTCTGGAAGATTAGCACCTGATCTTCAAGATAAAGTTAAGCGATACAATGAAGCAGTACCTCTTTTTACTAGATACCAGGTAGAAAGCCAAATTGAAACCGCTTATCAAAGAGAAGTAGAATTAAACAACGGTGGTTCCATTACTATTGATCAAACTGAAGCTCTAGTCGCTATAGACATTAATTCTTCAAAAGCAACTAGCGGAGCAGATATAGAGGAAACGGCATTAAAAACAAATCTAGAAGCAGCTAAAGAAGTAGCAAAGCAATTAAGATTGAGAGACATTGGGGGACTAATTGTCATTGACTTTATAGATATGGGCTCTTTAAGAAATAAAAGAGCGGTCGAAGATTTAATGCTCGAATCTATTTCTTTAGACAGAGCTAAAACACAAGTGGGAAGAATATCTAGGTTTGGTCTATTGGAAATGTCTAGGCAAAGATTAAGGCCTTCCCTTCAGGAAAGATGGACTCAAGATATAGGAAGTCTGTCAACTGCGGTTTTAAGATTAATTGAGGAAGAAGCTGGAAAAAAGAAAAGCGGTGAAGTTAGGGCTGTAGTGTCTTCAGACATGTCAGTCTTTCTGTTGAATGAACGCAGATCCAGAATTAATGAAATTGAAGAAAGAACTAATGTAAGAGTAGTTGTAGTGTCTGATCCGACTAGATCAGATAACAGATTTGAGGTAACCAGAATAAGATCAGACGATAACAAAACAAGAGGAGAAACTAGTTACAAAATACAAGACAAAATAGGAACTTCTAGTAAATTTGATTCTGCTCTTAAAAAGAAAAGTTTAGAAGAAGCTGCGGTAAGCATAACTCCAAACAAAAAGCCCAGAAGTAAAGGTCAAGGGTTCCTTTCTATGATTGTAGAAACCTTGACAGGACAACCCAAGAAAGAACCTCCTTCTAAACCTAAACCTAAGCCTAAACCTAGAAGAGGTCCAAATAAACAAAGAAGAGCTAATAAAGACTTTAAACCAAAAGAAAATAATAGAAATCTTCAAAGAGGTTCTAATAACAGAAGTAAAACTAATAAAAGTATAAGCCAAACAAAAGAAGGATCAGGTGAACCTAAAGAAGGAGCGGGTAAGCAAGCAACAAATCAAAAGAATGACTTCAAAAATGCTAAGCCCCAAAAGAAAATAAAAACAGATCCAGTTCAAAACAAGAAACCAAAAAAGATGCCTAGCACTAAAGTTGTTGATGCTAAAGAAAAGACTAAAAAAATAGAGCCTAAAAAAACAAAAGAGAAAGCTGAAACTTCTGAAATCTCTGCACTTACAGAAAATAAAAATCTTGAAGTCCCTAAACAAGAAAGCAAAAAAAGTGCCAAAGACTGGGGACGAGCTTCTAATGATCCAAGAAATAAAGGTTAGGTAAAGCCCGGTAAATCTTTTTTTGTTAATTTATTGACATAACTCTCGATAAGTCTTCCTGAAATAGAAATTCTACCCGGTGGAACATCAGGCAAGGATTGATAATGAAACCATTCAGCTATATCTATTTCTTCTCCATCTGGTTTCAAATCTCCTTCCTCATATTCAGCATGGAAACCCAACATTAGTTGGCTTGGGAAAGGCCAAGATTGGCTTCCATAATATTGGCAATTTTTTACCTTGATACTAACTTCTTCAAATATTTCCCTTTGTATTGCCTCCTCTACAGTCTCTCCAACTTCTATAAAGCCTGCCAAGGTACTAAAGATTTTAGTAGGGAAGTTTTTATTATGTGCGAGCAATAGTCTTTCATTATCAGTAACTAAAACAATAATACAGGGTGAAATTCTAGGATAAATTAGATTATTGCAATCTTTACAAAACATAGCTTTTTCAACTAAATGTAGTGAAGTTTCAGACCCACACGTACCGCAATATTTATTTTTCCTATTCCATTCAACAAGCTGAATACTTCTAGAACAAATTCCAAAATAGGTATCAGGTATTATTCCTAAAAGAGTTCGAAATGGTTTTAGTGATGTTTCAGGTATAAGCAAAGACTCATTATCTAATTCAAGTGCATACAAAGAATTATTGTCTAAGTAGCCAATGAAATGTTCTGTCTTTACTGCCATTCCAGACCATTTATATTGGTCATTATCTATTAAAGCTAAGTTTTGACTGACGCTATCTATAAGCAGGTCTTCACCTTTAACAACCAAATAAATTTTCTCTAGTTGCTTGGTATCCGTGTTTTCAACAACAAAAGTTGTTTTTGAACTGAGCGTTATCATTTATTATCTTGTCTTCAATTTAACAATATTCGATTAAAATACAGTTTAACACTTAAATAAAATTATCTTTTAATCCAAGAAAAGTATGGAACCAATCTATTTAAATGAAGGAATGATAGTTTCAGGAATCGTTCTGGCTATAAGTTTTATTTTAATTTTTACTGAAACTCTCCACGGGTTCCATAGAAGTAAAGTTGCTATGGCTGGAGCTGGAGCAATGATATTAGTGGGCCAGTATTATGGTTTCTATAGTCCTGATAAAGCATTCGAAGCGATTGACTGGAACGTCATATTCTTACTGGCAAGCATGATGGCTATAGTGGCAATAATGGTCAGTACCGGGGGGTTTGAGCGACTAGCGGCACAAATAGGAAGATTTGCTAAGGGAAGACAATTTTTGTTAATGGTCATTATGGGTACTGCTGTAACCCTTCTTTCACTACTTCTGGATAACGTTACTACGGTGGTAATTTTTGGTCCTTTAATAGTCTTAATAGCTCAAAAAATGAAAGTTAACCCTATTCCTTATCTTATGGCAGCAGCTCTTTTATCAGACACAGGGGGAGTGGCAACTCTAGTAGGTGACCCACCTAACCTAATGATCGGTAGTGCTGTAGGAATAAGCTTTATGACTTTCTTAAAACACATGGGGGGCATAGTTTTAGTGGCCTGGATAGGAACTTTGTTTGCACTAAAATTCTTATGTAGAAAAGATCTTTCTATAACTCCAGAGGGAACTTTTGAAGAAGATATACCTTACAAAGATAAATCTCTATGGACAAAATCTTTAGCTGTTTTGGGGTTACTGGTTGTTCTCTTTATCAGCCATGATGCCATTCATTGGCAACCTTGGATGGTAGCAGGAGCAGGTCTAATCATCTTAGTTCTTATAGCTAAGCACGTTGAAATGGAAGAAGTAATGAGAGAAGTTGAAATGCCTTTACTCATATTCTTTATTTCTCTTTTTATAATTGTAGGCGGAGTTGAAGGTAGTCACTTTCTGCAATACCTGGGTCAATTTGTTATTGGTTTCGTTGAACAAGATCTACTTCTAGCAACAATTGTTCTCATGTGGGTGGCTGCTTTTATGTCTGCTGCTATCGATAATATTCCTTTTACTGCAGCCATGATACCGATCCTTCTTTCTTTAGAAGCGCAAGGCATAGACATCACACCTTTATGGTGGGCATTAGCTTTAGGTGTTGGCATGGGGGGAAATGGCACTCATATTGGCTCAACAGCTAATGTATACATAGTGACTGTTTCAGAGAGACTAGCAAAAAAAGAAAACAATCCAGAATTAGCAATAACACCTTATAAATGGGCGACTATAGGATTACCAGTGATGATTCTAACTTTAGTAATTTGTACAATCATTATGTACTTTTTCTTTGATTTTTACGCTACGCCCTTCCCTAGAACTTCTTAAATCAGTATAAAAAATGAACAGACGATTTTGTGTAGCACCTATGATGGATAGAACTGATCGCCATGAAAGATTCTTTTTAAGAAGTCTTAGTAAAAAAGCTTTTTTGTATACAGAAATGATAAATGTGAATGCGCTTCTGTATGGAGATAAAAAAGACATTTTATTATTCAATGAATGCGAGCACCCACTGGGTATTCAATTAGGCGGTAATGACCCGATAAAATTAGGGGACTCTGCTATTATTTCTGAAGCCTCTGGATATGATGAGATAAACCTAAATATTGGATGTCCAAGCCCTAAAGTCCAAAATGGAGAATTTGGTGCAGTTCTTATGAAAAATCCTAAGTTAGTGGCTCAATGTATTAAATCTATTAAGAATAAAGTTAAAATTCCTGTCTCAGTAAAATGTCGTATAGGAGTTGATGATATGAATGAAGATAAAGATTTAAGTGCCTTTATCAAAGAAGTAAGTGACTCAGGCTGCAAGGTTTTTATTGTTCATGCTCGCAAGGCTTGGCTTAAAGGTCTAAGTCCTAAGGAAAATAGAAATATACCCCCCCTTAATTATCAGAGAGTTTATCGGCTGAAAGAAGAATTCCCAGATTTAGAAATTATTATAAATGGTGGACTAGAGAAAATAGAGGATAGCGAAAAACATCTACGATTTGTAGACGGAGTCATGATGGGTAGAAATATTTATGAAGATCCTTATCAACTTTTAAAAGTAGACCCCTTGATTTACGGACTTCCTGAGTCCTTAAAGACCAAAAGGGATATTCTTTTAGAAATGATCCCATATGTTATGCAACAAAATAATTCTGGTGAAAAAATACAGCTTGTCTGTAAACACTTCATGGGATTAGCTAAAGGTACTAAATTTGCTAAAAATATTAGATCAAGTCTTGCTAGATTACACACTTTTAAGAGGCCTGAAAAAAAACTCATTCAAATTGCTAATCAACTAAGTTAAAGATGCTTAAAAAAATAAAAGGGTATATTTCTGAATTTGGGAATCAATCTTCTGATTCAGAAAACCAAGAAGAAAAAGAAAAAAACATTATTAATAATGCCTGTGCAGCTCTTTTAATTGAAACAGCTCTAGCTGATAAAGTATTTAACACTGAAGAAATAGATTCAATGAAAAAAACATTAAGAGAAGTGTACGAGATAGATGAAAAAGATTTAGATGAGTTAATAAGCGAATCTGAAAAGAAAGTTTCTGAATCAACTTCTTTATATGAATACACAAGGCTAATAAATGATTTATGTGATTATCAAGATAAGCTTAAATTAATTCAAAATCTATGGGCTATAGCTTTCGCTGATAAACACTTGGATAAATATGAAGAATATTTAATAAGAAAAATCTCTGATCTTCTTTATGTTAGTCACAGCGACTTTATTCAACAAAAATTAAATGTGAAAGAAAGCCTTTAAAAGTCATCAAAGCTATCAAAGTCATCTTCAACTTCTCCATCCTTAACGTCATATTCCCTATTCTGGTAATACGCATCTTTTAAAAAAAGATATTCATCTCCCATAATTAAGCTTTCTAACCCTAAGTACCTAGCTCGAGTATCTATAAGATCCAGGAATTTAAGACTATAAACTGTAGGTTCATGGTCTATTATTATTGAAGGACTTAAAAAAGCATCTGGAATCATCCCAATCGTATCTCGTAAACTACTTGGCCCCAATCCTGGAAGCATAATATATGGGCCGTGGGGCACTCCCCATAATGCCAAGGTTTGACCAAAATCCTCATCATGTTTTTTTAGGCCCATCTTACTAGCTACATCTATAAAACCTGCAAGACCAAGAGTGGAGTTAACAGTAAATCTTGCCATATCTGATAGACCATCTTTAATCTTTCCCTGTAAAATATTATTTAAAGAAATATTAACGTCATCAATGTTAGAAATAGAATTGTAGACACCTAATTCAATAAAATCAGGGGTGATCTTTTGGTAAAACTTAGCTACGGGTGTTGCAATGGCCTTATCTAGTTTTTTATTAACCTTCAAAATTGTTCTGTTAATCTCTTCGAACGGATCATTTTCTGCAATCAGAAAAGGATTGAAAAGAAGTGTTATCAATAGAGGAAGTAGCTTTTTCATACTTTTTTTTGAGGGATAATTTGGCTAACAGATTTCTTAACTATTTCCATGTTTTTAATTACCTTCTTGGCAATGGAATCAAAAATTAATTTGTAATCATTTAATTCATAAAGTATGACAAATTCTTTCTTTTCAAGGAGAGGTATTTCGGAGAGAAGCTCTAATCCATATTCTGTAGCCAGATTCCGACCTCCTCCCTTTCCAAAAATAAAGTACTTTTTCTTAGAGTCACTTGGCTTAAAAAAACTCATGTTCTCAATTAGACCTAAAATTGGCAATTCCAATCTTTTTATCATTTCTATGCCTTTTCTGGTGTCTGAAGTTGAGACATCTTGAGGAGTGGTTACAACTATGGCCCCATTTAATGGCAGTCTTTGCAGTAAAGTTAGCTGTACATCTCCGGTCCCAGGTGGAGTATCGATTATTAAGTAATCTAGTTCTTGCCAATCGGTTTGAGACATCAATTGCATAACAGCTCCACTGACCATAGGCCCTCTCCAGATTACAGGTTTTTGATCTCGAGCAATTAAACCCATGGAAATAAACTTAATGCCTTTTTTATTTAAAGGAACAAGTAATTTATTATCTTTAACATCAATTTCTTCACTTGAGGCTTCAAGTAGCACTGGCTGACTAGGGCCGTAAATATCTGCATCTAGAAGACCTACAGCGTATCCTTTATCAGCTAAACTAAGAGCTAAATTAAGTGAAATCTCTGATTTACCAACCCCACCTTTAGCTGAAAAAACACCAATGATGTTTTTTACCCTCCTTAAAGTTTCAGGAACTCTAGCCATAGCCTCTTTATTGGGTCTTTTATTGCTCATTAGCTTATAACCAGTAAGTTATAATAGTATTTAATTAACATTCTAAGCTTTGCTTGTATCTTCGCAACATGTCTAAAGATTATTCTAAAAGAGATATTCTAGTAACAAATGCACTTCCTTATGCTAATGGACCGTTGCACATAGGACATTTATTAGAACACATACAATCAGATATATGGGTTAGATATCAAAGATTTCAAGGTAATAATTGTACTTACATATGCGGTGAAGACGCACACGGCACTGCAATAATGCTTAAAGCAGAAGAAGAAGGAGTTTCGCCAGAAAAATTAATTGAAGAGGTCAGGATAAGTCATGAAGAAGACTTTAAGGCCTTTAATATAAGTCACGACAATTATCACACTACTCACAGTGATGAGAATCAGTTTTATTCTGAAACTATTTTCTCTCGTCTTAAGGATAAAGGGTTAATTGAAGAGAAAGAAATAGAACAACTCTATGACACAGAAAAGGAATTATTTCTTTCAGACAGATATGTACAAGGTACTTGTCCTCATTGTGAAGCTGATAAGCAATATGGAGATAATTGTGAAGTTTGTAGCTCAACTTATTCTGCAATTGACCTTATTAATCCCGTATCTGTACTTACCAACACGAAACCTGAATTAAAGAAAAGTTTACATCTCTTCTTCAAGTTATCCTCTCTAAAGGAAGAGATAAAAGAATGGCTAAATACATCACAAGTACCTTCTCAAGCCTTAAATAAGTTATCTGAATGGACTGAGGGAGAAATCAAAGATTGGGATATAAGTCGTGATGCCCCATACTTTGGATTTAAGATTCCTGGCTATAATAATAAATATTTTTATGTATGGCTTGATGCCCCAATAGGTTATTTAGCCAGTCACAAAAACTATCTGGATAAATTAAATAGATCTGAAGAGTTTGATGATTATTGGAAGCCAGGTTCATCAGCTGAGCTTTATCATTTTATCGGTAAAGACATAATGTATTTCCATGCCCTATTCTTTCCAGCGATGTTGCTAAAATCTGAATTTCGTCAACCAGATGGTGTCTTCATACACGGATTTTTGACAGTTAATGGAGAAAAGATGTCTAAATCTAGAGGAACTTTTATTTTAGCTAAAACTTACCATCAAGTTCTTGATCCTGAATACTTAAGGTATTATTTTGCTGCAAAGTTAGGAACTGGTGTAGGTGATATAGATATCAATCTTGATGACTTTCTTCAACGCGTAAATTCTGATGTGGTCGGTAAATTCATAAATATAGGAAGTAGAACAGCAAATTTTATTAATAAAGACTTCAACAATAAGCTATCAAGTAACTTACATGAGGAATCTATCATTCAAGATTTCTTAGATCATGCTTCTCTAATTTCTGAAACGTATGAAAAAAGAGAATTTAGTAAAGCAATCAGAGAAATAATGGTTTTAGCAGATAAAGCTAACCAATATATTGACAGGATGGAGCCATGGATTTTATCTAAAGAGGAAAAAAATAAAGACCTTGTTCAGTCAGTATGTACCACAGCATTAAATTTGTTTAGATTATTAACAATTATGCTCAATCCTGTTGTCCCCAACTTGTGCTCTAGGGTTTATAGCTTTCTTAACATAGAAGAACCAAAATGGAATCAGATGAGTGAACTTCTTTTAAATCATGAAATCTTAACTTATAAACCACTTCTAACTAGAATTGAAAAAGAACAAATTGAACAAATAAAACAAAAATCAAAGGAGTTCTAATGGAAGAGATAAATATTGATGATTTTATGCAGATCGATTTAAGAATAGCCAAGATAATAAACGCTGAGATTGTAGAAAAAGCGGATAAATTAATTAAGCTTGAACTTGATTTAGGAGACCTAGGTAAAAAGATGGTCTTTGCTGGCATAAAAAAAGCCTATTCAGCTGATAAATTAAAAGATAAGTTAGTTGTGTGTGTTAATAACCTTAAGCCTAGAGAAATGAGGTTTGGCACCTCAGAAGGTATGATTTTAGCGGCCGGAGATGACGATATTGGTATCTTTATTGTTTCACCAGATAAAGGCGCTATACCTGGTATGAGGGTAAGATAATATGAGTAAAAGAGTTGAGTCTGATATTCTAATTATAGGAGCAGGACCTGTTGGACTTTTTACTGTTTTTGAAGCTGGATTACTGGGATTAAATTGCCAGATAATAGACAACCTAGATAGAGTTGGGGGTCAATGCGCTGAGCTATATCCCGACAAACCCATTTTTGATATTCCTGGAGTTCCTTATCAAACAGCTGAAGAACACATAGGTGCCCTACTTGAGCAAATCAAACCCTTTAAATATGGTCTTCATTTAAATCAGCGAGTCCAAGAAATAAATCAAATAGATTCAAAAAATGAGATTCAAAAATGGAAAGTAGTAACATCCGAAAACACTGAATTTATAGCCACGAATGTTTTTATTGCTGCTGGTGGAGGGTCATTTGAACCAAGAAGACCTCCTAACATTATAGACCCAGATAAATTTCTTAATAATGGAGTTGCTTACTCTGTAAAAGATAAAAGCTACTATCAGAATAAAAACTTAATCATTTTTGGTGGCGGAGACAGCGCTCTAGATTGGTCAGTTGAATTAGCTGATATAGCTGATTCTATAACTTTAATTCATAGAAGAGATGCTTTTAGAGGCTCTCCTGGCACTGAAGCGCAAATGCGAGAACTAGTTGAAACGGGTAATTTAGAATTGAAAACACCTTATGTAATTGAAGAATTACTTGGTACTAATAAAATTAGTGGAGTTTCTATCAAAAACTTCGAATCAAAAGAAATTGAGACTTTGGACTGTAACGAAATACTGTTTCTTTTTGGTTTAAATAAGAAATTAGGACCTCTAGAGAATTGGAATCTTAAGCTTAATGGAAAAAAGATTTCAGTTGATACTGAAAAATATCAGACCAGTATTGAGGGTATTTATGCAGTAGGAGATATAAATGATTACCCCGGTAAGCTTGATCTTATACTCTGCGGATATCATGAAACTACCCTAGCAGTTCAGGATGCTTACCAAAGATGTTTTCCAGGAGAAAGAGTTCCTTTTGCCTACACTACTTCAAATACAAAATTGCATAAAAAATTAGGTATTAAAATTGACTAACGAACTTATTCTTTTCTTTTTATGAAGTTAAGAGGTTGGTAAATAAAATCCCAAAAAAGTTATTAGATAGCTCATAAAACATGGTTGAATCACAAGAAGAACAGATTAAAAAAGAATCAGAATTTTCAGCAAAAAATTATAAACCCCTTCCTGTTGTCCTTTCCAAAGGAAAGGGAGTGTGGTTGTGGGACACAGATGGAAATAAATATTTAGATATGATGTCAGCTTATTCTGCAGTAAGTCATGGACATGCCCATCCCGAGCTAGTAAAAGTTCTGCACCAACAGTCAGAGTTATTGGGAATTACTTCTAGGGCTTTTTATACAAACACATTAGGACCATTCTTAGAGAAACTTACCAGTATGTCGGGTTTAGAAGTTGCTTTACCAATGAATACAGGGGCTGAAGCAGTAGAAACTGCCATCAAAGCTGCTAGACGATGGGCTTATAAGACAAAGAAAGTAGAAGCAAATAAAGCTGAAATTATTGTTGTTGAAGGTAATTTTCATGGAAGAACAACAACGATCATAAGCTTTTCTAGCGATAATGAATCAAGAGAGGACTTTGGTCCCTACACTCCTGGTTTTGTAACTATCAAATATAACAATATAGATTCTTTAAAAGACGCAATAACAAAAAATACGGCAGCACTCCTTGTAGAACCTATTCAAGGTGAAGCAGGAATAATAATTCCTGATAGTGAATGGCTGCCTGAAGTAAGAAAAATTTGTACCGAAAATAACGTATTACTGATTCTTGATGAAATTCAATCCGGTCTTGGGCGTACTGGAAAAATGTTCGCATTTGAGCATAGTTCCATAAAACCAGATGGACTTATTCTGGGGAAAGCCTTGGGAGGAGGATTGCTTCCTGTTTCATGTTTTTTATCAACAAGTGAAGTCATGCAGTGGTTTGTTCCTGGCTCACACGGCTCTACTTTCGGAGGCTATCCTCTGGCTGCTGCAATTGGTAAAAGATCTCTAGAAGTCATTGAAGAAGAAAAATTAGTAGAAAATAGTAACCAGCAAGGCAGTTACTTTTTAGCCGAACTTAAGAAAATAGAAAGCCCTATACTAAAACAAATAAGAGGCAAAGGATTGTGGATTGGAGTAGAAATTGATACTAAGATAATTAATGGAAGAAATATCTGTAAACACCTTTTAAAGAAAGGTATTTTAAGCAAAGAGACGCATGCATCAATAATTCGTTTTGCTCCTCCTTTAATCATTGAGAAGAAGGAAATTGATTGGGCAGTTCACACATTCAAAGAAACTCTGAAAGAGATAGAGGAAAATCAAATTCATCAATAATCTATGTCTAGACAGTCAACGAATCATATTCTGCTTATAAAACCAGCAAGCTTCTATAGCAATGAACAAACTGCTGGAACGAACCTTTACCAGCATTCAAATCAAGAAAAAGATAAGGATGAAATATTAAAAGAAGCATTAATTGAATTTCATCATTTTGAGCATTTGCTAAAAGAGAATGGAATATTAGTAACTACTTTACAAGGGCAAGAGGATTGTCCTGACAATATTTACCCCAATTGGGTTTTAACTTTTGAAAATAAGACTATGAATTTATTTAGTATGTTGGCTAAAAACAGAAGATTAGAAAAGTCTAAAAGCCATGTATCCTTTTTAAATCAAACATACAGAACCACCATAGATTACAGTGATTTTGAAAATGACTCTGTTTTTTTAGAAGGGACAAGCAGTATGGTACTGGATCGAGTCAATAAGGTTGCGTACATGGGTTTATCAGCCAGATCAAATGAAGTATTAGCTCAACAATGGGCAAAGGATTGCGGCTTTAATTTAATTGTGTTTGAAACCAAGAGTCACTTAGATGAACCGATATATCATACTGATATTATTATGTATATTGGTACTGAAATAGCTGTAATCTGTCCTGACTCTATTCAGTCACAATATCAATCTAAAGTCATTGATAGGTTAAACAAATATCATGAGGTTATGGAGATTTCAGAAGACCAAGTCTTACACTTCTGTGGGAATGGTCTTGAAGTTAGAGATACTGAGGATAATCTTAAGGTAGTTATGTCCACAGCAGCCTTTAATTCTTATACAACGAGTCAGAAAAAAACATTCTCAAAATTGTATACAAAAATTATTCATTCAAATCTCGAATGTATTGAGAAATATGGAGGAGGATCAGCTCGTTGTATGATGACAGAGTTGTTTTAATTCCTTATGAAAAAAATTAATAAATTATCTTTGACTATCTGTTTGGTTTGCTTACTTGTATCAAGTCAATTATTTTCTGAGAAATTGATACTGAGCCCGAAACAGATTTTAGACGTTAATACAGGTGAACTGTATCAATCCCAAATTTTGGTCGAAGAAAAAATCATCATAAAAATTGATAAGGATTTATCTAAGAAACACAGGGATATAAAATTAGTAAATCTGCCAGAATTAACTTTGATACCTGGATTGATGGACTCTCACGTACACCTTATAGGAAATGCAAAATTAAAAGGTTATGAGTCAATAGGAGAATCTTCCTATCTATCAACTATTTATGGAGTTGATAACGCGAAAAAAACTCTCCTTGCTGGGTTCACTACCGTTAGAAATGTAGGAGCAGGCAATTATGCTGACGTGGCATTAAAGCAAGCGATAGATCGTAATCTTGTTCTTGGCCCAACAATGATAGTTTCAGGTCCTGCATTAGGGATAACTGGAGGTCATTGCGACAGTAACATTTTACCTTACGACTATGACCACAAATCACAAGGAGTTGCCGATGGACCGTGGGAAGTTAGAAAAATGGTCAGAAAGAACAGAAAGTATGGAGCTAATTTAATTAAGTTTTGTGCTACAGGCGGCGTCATGTCCAAAAATACTAATGTTAATAATAAACAATATACCTTAGAAGAAATGCAGGCAATTGTAGATGAAGCTCATAGTCTTGGAATGAAGGTGGCAGCACACGCTCATGGTTTAGAAGGCATCAAAACCGCTATCATTGCCGGTGTTGATTCTATAGAGCATGCAAGCTACATAGATGATGAGACGATAGAACTTGCTAAACAAAAGGGTACTTACCTCTCTATGGATGTTTATGTTTCAGATTTCATTCTTGGTGAAGGAAAAGATCAAGGAATTCTTGAAGAATCTCTTCAAAAAGAAAGAGTGGTGGGAAAGGTTCAAAGACAGAATTTTCAAAAGTCTGTAAAGGCAAATGCCAAAATATCTTTTGGGACTGACGCAGGCATCTACCCTCATGGCAGGAATGCCATACAGTTTAAATACATGGTTGAATGGGGAATGACACCTCTTCAAGCAATTCAAGCGTCAACAGTCAACACAGCAGAGCTTTTTGGATTAGCTAACATTGGCAATATAAATGAAGGCTTTGAAGCAGACATTATTGGCATTAAAGGGAACCCTTTAGAAGATATTACGGTATTAGAAGATGTTACTTTTGTTATGAAAGATGGGGTAATTTTTAAGCAATAAAATTATGGAGTAGGACCAACTAGGACTTTAAACCATCAGTAATTTAAAAAAATTACTTTTCAAACACAGATATAAATTCTTTTTAAATTGTAAGGAACAATTTAGTACTTTAATAACTGCAATTAAAAAAAACGCACTAATAATGAACAAATATAGGGTATTAACCTTAAAATGATTGGCACAAAGATTGCATTAATATACATGTAATAAGCTAATAAGTGGTAATCCCTTATTATTTGGGGAAAATAGTTAAATAACTGGCTTTAAGCTATATTTAGAGATAGTATTCGCCACCTATTATTTTTTAGGTCTCTTAATTAAGGAAAATCTTATGAAAAACTTAGTAAAAAATGTTGTATTGATTGCTTTCTTTATGTCTTTTATTCCAGTGAGTTATGCACAGGATGACGTGGAAGAAGTAGTTGTAACAGCTAATAAAAAACAACAAACCGCTCAAGAAATACCGATGAATATCTCGGTAATAACTGAGCAAACTATGCTTGAACGAGGAATGACTCGACCTGAAGACTTTCTAAGGACCTTAGCAGGTGTTTCCACTCCAGGAGGAGATGTCTACTACACCATAAGAGGCTTAAATACTTCTACCGCGCAAACTTCCTCTGGTACAACCAACACTTTTATAGATGAGGTTGGTGGCAGTGAAACACATTTATTTGATTTAGCAAGAATTGAAGTACTTAGAGGTCCTCAAGGAACCTTGTACGGATCTAATGCTGTTGGCGGAACGATTCGATATATTACCAATAAACCTAATCCCGAAGGTCTGGATGCAGCCTTTTCTATAGAGTATGGAGCCAAGAGTAAATCTGATGATTCTATACAGAGTCTTAACGCAATGATCAATGTTCCAATAAATGATACAACTGCTGTCAGAGCAACATTTAGTTCTGCTACTGATCCAGGAATTTATCAAAATATTGCGACTGAACGAAGAGATATTGGAAAGCAAGAGGATGATGGTTTTAGAATTACTTTCCTGCATGAAGATGGTCCTTTATCAATAATGGCTAGATACGGCCAAGAAGAAAGTGATGACTTCGGACAAAAAGAGAAAGGCAACGCCGACAAACCTGGTAGTGCTGATTTAGTAAATTCGGCTTGTTCTTATTCCACTGAATGGTATTACGGGGATACTTGTACTAGAGTTTTTGCTTTGGCTGCAGGTTCGAACTTTTCTTACGATCCTGAGTTTGCCTTTTATTCTTTCACTGACGAACAAGAACAGGATGAATCTAGTGTTCTTACTGAAATAATCAAATATGATTTTGGAAAGTTTGATGCAATCTTGATCAGAGCTGACTATGATTATGAATCTACAGCAATTACAGACTGGTCCAGAATTGATACCGATGACCTTTACACTGATATTCTTTATTATAATTCTTCGGGTAGTCGAGATACTACGGAACTGAGACTTAGTTCTAAACCAGGTGACATAGAGTGGACTGTTGGTTATTACAAAGAACGTTTTGATTCGGATCCAGGCCCAACTGAAGTTGAACCTTCCGATGCGGCTGGTTTTGATTATGTTACAGGCTACATGGGATTTACTTCGCACAGCGGTGGATATGACCCAACACTCTATCCTGCCCCTTTTAATAATCCTTACTTACTTTATGGAAGTTACAATTATTACTCTTATTCAGAAGAAAAGGCTTTTTTTGGTCAGGTAGACTTCAAATGGGATAATTTTGTTTTCACTGCAGGCCTTAGAGACTTTGAACTATCTGATGGCTTTAAAGGTTCTGAATACGGTATCTTTTATGAAGGAGATACTGGATGTGATGGCACCTCAGCTAGCGGAACAACCTGTAGTGAAGAAAATGGCTCTGAATCAGATACTAGACCAAAATTTACTTTGTCTTACATACCTGATGATGATCTAACTGTATTCTTAGTTTCATCTGCGGGTTATAGAAATGGAGGCAATAATGCGGCTTTACCTCCCTTCTGTGCAAATGATCCTGAAGCAGCAGGCTTCAGTAGAAGGTATAAATCTGACGAAGCAAAAAATACTGAAATTGGTGTCAAATCTAGAGGTGATAAGTACTCCTTGAATGCTACTTATTTTTGGGTGGATTGGACAGGCATTCAAGTAACTGTGCGCCCTGCTTGCGGATGGTCATTTACTTACAATGGCGGAGAAGCTGAAACAAGTGGGTTAGAGTTAGATTTCTCATACAACTTAACATCAAATCTCTATTTGGACTTTACAGGTAGTTTTATGTCAGCAGAAATTACTAACGACATAGACTCTTTAGGAGCAACAGCAGGTGATCGCCTACCTAATGTAGCTGAACAACAATACAATGTGGGTTTAACTTATGATTTCAGTGTGGCTTCTAAGCCAGGCTATGCTAGATTTGATATCAACCACTATGGTGATAGTTATGCTACCTTTGCTGAAGATAAGGAAGATATGTCACCTAGCTACACCAAACTTAACTTAAATGTTGGTATGGAATTAGAGAACTCCTACGTGCAACTTTCCATTGATAATTTAACGGATGAAAGAACAGAGGCATTCAGGTTCTCAGCTGAAAGCCCTGGATACCGTCCAAGAAATTATTTACAGTGGATACCGCCTAGAAGTATCTCAGTTCAATACAGATATAACTTTTAATTAAAGGTCTCAATAAAAAACCCGGATTTATCCGGGTTTTTTGTACCTAGTAATAAAGTTATAGAAATCGTTGAGGTCTAAAATCATTTAATAGTTCACTTTTCACATCAAACATTAATTCATCTCTTACTAATTCAGCAACTATTGGTGCCAGGCTAATTCCACTATGCATGGTCGCTAAATATTCATATTTATTTAAGAAACCAATAACCGGCTTACCGTCTAAAGGTAGAGGTCTCCAGCCTATTTCAACTTTCTCAATTAGTAAATCTTTGAATTTTGGAATGAAGTTTGCTGCTAATTTAACAATTCTTTGACCGTGTTCAATGGAAAGTGGTTGGTTTGGAAACTGTTCAGGCCTTTGAGAAAGCCTTTGATCATGATTAGTAGGAGGCTTGCCCTGCTCTCCCAGAATGACCACACCATCTCTTCTTTGATAAACATGGACACCAGGTCCAACCAAGATCTTATTAATAGTCTGCTTAAAAGGTTTGCTAGTAACTATGAGTCCAGGAGTTGAAGGTTTTAGATACTCACCTTGAGCTACTAGATTCGATCCTGTTCCACATGCGTAGACAATTTTATCTGCTCTAATTAGTCCATGGGATGTCTTTGCTATTACCCCTCCTTTATTTGTAGTTAATTCTAAGAATTCTGCGGGGAAGATAACTTTACCTCCTTTACTTTGTATTCCTTGAATCATTTTTTTAATTGCTTGAACAGGGTTGATTACACCATCCCTAGGAGATCTTGTAATAAAATTTTGATTCAAAAGTACATTAGGTTCATATCCTAACGCTTCTTCCTTACTGATAATTTCTGCCTCTGATCCAAAACCCTGAATTACTTCAACTTTCTTCAACATATTTTGATTTTCATCATTATTCTTAAACCACTCCAGAGAACCTTTCCAGTTAATTTTTAATTCAAGATGAGCATCCCATTTTTGGTAAACGTTGACACCTAGTCTTGATAATAGATGGTAATTAAAAGATTGTTTAGGATAGGTAGCATTAATCCATGCAAATGTTTTGCCGCTTGCATGAGCTGCAGGAAAGTCTTTATCTATTAAAGTAACCTTCTCTCCTGCTTGTTCTAGAGCATAAGCTATTGCTGTTCCTACAATACCAGCTCCAACAATAAGGTAGTGTTTGGTTTCTGCTTTAATATTTAAAGGCCATGCCAGCAAACCTGTTCCAAAAGCAACATATTCAAGAAAGCGTCTTCTGCTGATTACCCTACGCATTTCTCCGGGTAAAATTTCATTATTCACTCTTCCTTCAGTATACTTTTTAATTTTAAAAACTGTATTTAAAAAGGATTAATCAGGAATATTAAACCTTTCTTTTAAAGGTGATAAACCTTGTTTCAGTTGATCTAAATATTTCTCGTAATGTTGCCAAAGTTGAACGCTTTGCTTGTAAATAGGTTGCCTAACTTGTTCAGAGCTTGCGGTTTTTATGGCTCTCTTAGTTTCATAAAATTTTAAGCATTGCTCTTCAAAAGGAAGATTACAATAATCTAGCAGTTTTCTAGTTTCTTCTTCCTGGTTCTCTACCACATCTTCATAGTTCACTCGATGAACCTTACTAGGTAATACTTCATCCCAATGATCCATGAGCTCTATATAGTTAATGTAATATCTTGCAATCTCATTAAGGTCGTAAGTAAACATCTGTCCTCTAGCAAAAAGCTGTTTATAACAACTAAAACAGGTATCCAAAGGATTTCTTCTTGCATCTATTATTTTTGCATTAGGTAGAATTAAATGAATTAAGCCTATATGACTAAAATTATTAGGCATCTTGTCGATAAAAAAGGGAGAATTTAATCTTAAGTATTTTGTTTCTGAAATATATTGTTTACCTAAAGATTCAATCTCTTCTTTTGAAAGTGTAGATAAGATTTCTGGATAAGCAGTTTGGTCTTTACTACCTGACCCCAATTTTCTTGCCATATTTAGCATATTAGGAAGCTCCATCGTTCCCTCTACTTCTGAGTGACTGGACAGAATTTGCTCAATTAATGTTGAACCAGATCTTGGTAAACCAATTATGAATATAGGATCATAAGCTTGATCACCCCAATTAAGCTTATCTTCTATTAATGTTTTATCAAAGAATTTGATTATTCTCTTGCTTATGGCTTCTACTGCCTTAGGATCATAGCTACCTCTTCCTCTATTTAGATCGTTTCCTTCATCGTAGTAACTTATAGACTTCTTAAAGTCCTTTTTGTCTTCATAAGCCCTCCCCAAAGCAAACAAAAAATGTACCCTTTCTTTTTCTGGTAAATCCTCTTTGATCAGTTGTGATTCCATTAATTTAATTTCTTCATTTGAGAAGTTATAAGTTTTAAGGTTAGCTAAACTCCAATAAGCTTCTCCAAACATCTCAAAATGTTTAATTGCTTTTTGGTAAGAGGCAATAGACATGTCTTGTTGGCCTGTTGTTTTATAAACGTGTCCAAGGCTAAGATGTACTCTTGGTTGGTTTTCTTTAATTTCAATTGATTTTTGATAGGCATTAATACCTTCTTCATGCAGTGAAGATCTTGTAAATACGGTGCCTAATCCAGCCCAACCCTCAGCCCAGTGTGGTCTTAATTTTGTTGCTTTTTTAAAACAATAAATAGATTTATCAAGATTTTCATACCCTTCCTTCTGTCTGTACATGTTCGCTAAATTTTCCCAAGCTAAAGCATAATCAGGAGCTATCTCTGTACATTTTTTTAATATCATTATTCCTTGATCTAAAGCCCCTCCTTTTGTAGCAACTAGACCTAATAAACGAAGAGCATCTACGTTATTAGGATCATCTTTAAGTATCTGTTTATATATTTTTTCAGCCTCCCCTATTTGACCCTTTTTAACTAAAGTCATTGCCTTGGTAAGATCGCTGTACTTGCTATCAGTTGATAGAGCCTTTTCATAAGCTTTATTTGCTTCTTCTTCTTTTCCCTGATCGGATAGTAGATCACCTAAATTCTTCCAAGCTGAGAATTTAGCGGGATCTAACCTTAAGGCTGCTTTTAGACAAATTTCTGATTTTTCTAGTTCACCTAAAAGAAACCAAGCCGTTCCAAGATCTTCGTGAGCTTGAGCAAAATCAGGAGCAACTTTAATAGCTTTTTGTAAAGGTATCAGCGATATTTCTGGTTTACCTTGGTCAATAGAAGAAAGGCCACTTAATCTAAGGGCGTTAGGATCATTAGGATAGTTTTTAAGGATTTCTGCCAATTGCTTTTCTGCTAACTCATAGTTTCCTGATTCCAGTAATGAAACAGCATTACCGTAAGCTTCCTTAACTGAAACTTGAATATCTTTTTCTTGATTCACTCTTACATTCTAGCTTAGTGAAAGTTATGCTTCATAGCTTGGAAGAATTTTTTAACAGCTTTAGTAAAAAAAACGTTGACTACATAACTTTTGTAACAAGTTTAGTTGTAGTAATCGGCATCGCTTTTTTTATACTTTACAATGCTGAAAGCACTGCTATTTTAATTGAAGACTATAAGAACTCTGTTATTTCAGTATTCGGCCCAATATTTTTAATCCTCACCCCACTTTGCTTTATGTTCGTGCTTTATCTGGCTTTTTCAAAATATGGTAAATATAAACTTGGAGGCAAAGAAGTAAACACTGAATTCTCAACTATTAGTTGGATGGGGATGCTTTTTTGTGGAGGAATTGGTGGGGGAATTATCTACTGGTCTGGTGTTGAATGGGGTTATTACCTAGATGAACCTTTATTTGGAATCATTCCTTATTCAAAAGAATCTTATGCTCTGTCAAGCGCTTACGGCCTATTCCATTGGGGGATAAGTGCTTGGTCTCTTTATGCCATTCCGGCAGTTGCCCTTTCTGTTTCTTTTTATAAATATAATTTAAGTACATTGCGCTTAAGTTCAAGTCTAAGAGGATTAGGCCTAAGAAATGTTGAAAACTCTTTGTTAGGCAGATTAGTAGATTTTCTTTTTGTGGTTGCAACAATAGGAGCAGCGGGAGGAACAATAGGATCCTACTTACCTATGTTAAGTACAGGGTTCTCAGATATCTTTAACCTTGACGGTACTTTTCTAGTAGATCTAAGTGTATTAGGTTTGTGTGTTGGGCTGTTTGGATTTAGTGTCTACAAAGGCTTAACTAATGGAATTAAAAGGTTGAGCGATATAAATATGCTTCTTGCAGGCATTTTTCTAATTACAGTTTTATTTCTTGGACCTACTTTTGAAATAATTAATTCTGCTTTTGATGGTTTAGTCTTTATGTTTACACACTTTTGGGAGATGAGTACTTTAGGTATTACAGAGCAATCAGATTTTGCTGACACCTGGACAGTATTTTATTGGGCTTGGTGGGTAGCTTTTGGACCATTAGTAGCTTTATTTGTAGCTCGGATCTCTAAAGGAAGGACCCTTAGAGAGGTGATCTTAGGTATGCTTGTTTTTGGTTCCCTTGGAAGTTGGCTGTTTTTTATGATTCTAGGTGGGTACTCCATGGACCTAGACGTTAATGAAACATTAGCCGTTTCTCAAATTACAGGTAGTACACACGGAGATTTAGCCATAGCAGTTATTAATACTATGCCATTTGATACTTTAATGCTTTTCCTTTTCTGTGGAATAACAGTTATTTTTGTCACAACTTCTTATGATTCGATGTCCTATGTAATTGCCTATCATGTACAAAAAAATTCTTCTGAAAACACAGATCCAGGAAAATACCTAAGGTTATTTTGGGCAATAGTACTGGGAATACTCCCAGCTGCTTTAATTATTTACTCAAGCCATCAAGTAGCCCTAAACTTAATAATACTAGCTTCTTTGCCTTTACTTTTTATTTATCCTTTAATGGCTATCTCAGTACTTAAAGATATAACAAAGGAAGCTAATTAAATAACAGTAATTTATTATGAAAGATCCAAAAGAGTTAAAACCAGATACTTTGTCTCTTCATGCAGGGCAAAGACCTGACCCAGCGACAGGTGCCAGGGCAACACCCATTTATCAAACTTCATCTTTTGTATTTGATAACTCTGAAATTGCTGCAGGAATCTTCAATGTAGAAAGAACTGGTCACGTTTATTCTAGAATTTCCAACCCTACAAATTCTGTATTAGAAGAAAGAATATCAGCCTTAGAAGGAGGCATTGGTGCAATAGCTACTTCAAGTGGTCAAGCTGCAATGCATCTTGCCATTTCAACAATCTTAGATAGTGGTTCTCATATTATTGCTTCAAATTGTTTGTACGGTGGCAGTCATAATCTTCTTGAATACACCTTTCCCCGGTTTGGTATAGAAACCACTTTTATTGATTTTAGAGATATAGATCTGGTAAAGAAAAGCTTTAAAGAGAATACTCGCTTAGTGTTTGGAGAAACACTAGGCAATCCTGGACTAGATGTTATGGATATAGAGACTATATCTAATATTAGTCATGAAAATGGAGTTCCATTGCTTGTAGATTCTACTTTTACCACCCCTCATTTAATGCGACCCTTTGATTTAGGAGCAGATTTAATCTTTCATTCGGCTACTAAATTTCTTTCTGGCCATGGAGTAGTAATAGGAGGTCTATTGGTAGATAGCGGTAATTTTAATTGGGAGAAATCTGGTAAATTCCCTCAACTTACTGAACCCTATTTAGGATTTCATAATATGATTTTTACTCAAGAATTTGGACCTGCTGCCTTTATAACAAGAGCACGTAAAGAAGGTGCTAGAGACTTTGGAGCTTGTATGAGTCCTCATACAGCTTTTCTTGTATTACAAGGAATTGAAACCTTAGGCCTTAGAATGGATCGACACGTTGCTACTACCTTACAAATAGTTGAATATCTAAATAATCATGATTTAGTAGATAAGGTTATATACCCTACTCTAGCAACTCATCCTGACCATAAACTAGCTTCAAAGTTACTGCCTAAAGGATGTGGAGCTGTTTTTACCTTTGAACTTAAAGGAGGAAGAGAAGCAGGTAAGGCTTTTATTGAAAATTTAAGTATATTTTCGCATTTAGCTAATGTCGGTGATGCTAAATCTTTAGTTATCCAGCCAGCCAGTACAACTCATCATAGAATGGATGCAGCTTCATTAGAAAAAGCTGGAATATCAGAAGGAACCATAAGGCTCTCTGTAGGACTGGAAGACCCTGAAGATCTAATCAATGATCTAGATTTAGGATTTAGGGCTGCCAAAAAGATCTTGTAATGAAAAATATTTACAGTTTTTCTGGGCCTGAAGGCCTAAAAGACACTAAACACCCTATAGTTTTTATTCATGGCACTGGCATGGACCATACTGTCTGGACTTTGCCAATTAGATACTTTCTTAGAAAAGACAGAAATGTCTTAGGCATTGATCTTCCTGGACATGGAAGATCCAAAGGCAAGCTACTAGAAACAATACCAGACATGGCTAAATGGTTACTTGGTTATTTAGATCATTTAAAAGTTAATGAGTTTTCTGTAGTAGGCCATAGCATGGGTTCCTTAATTGCACTTGAAACTGCTGCTTTAGCAGAAAAAAGAGCGGTTAATCTTGTTATGGTGGGGACTGCTTTTCCAATGGCTGTATCTGATGTTCTTCTGGATTATGCAAAAAATAATAAACCTGAAGCTATAGATATTCTTACTTACATGGGATATAGCAATCAAGCTAGACTTGGTAGAAATACTAACCCTGGAATGTGGATGACAGGTTCTACAAAAAAACTATTAGAAAAATCAAATGAAGGAGTTATTTATCAAGATTTAAAAGCTTGTGCAGAGTATGATTCAGGATTGAAAAGTGCTGCAAAAGTTTCTGCTACCACTCTTTTAATTTTAGGTAAGAAAGACTTCCTCACACCTCCTTTTAAAGCAAATGATTTAATTAACTCTTTTAAGGACCCTTTAGTTAAAGAAATACATGACTCGGGACATACTTTAATGGTAGAAAGTCCAAACACAGTCCTAGATTATCTTATAGAAATATTATGAAAAATTTGATTATTGGAGATGGAGCTATGGGTACTGAGCTAAGAAGAAGAGGCGTAAAAGTACCTTCGCATGTGGAATCCATATGGTCTGCTTTAGCTCTTAAAGAAGCTGCCTCTACAGTAGAAGAAATACACATTGATTATATTAAAGCTGGAAGTGACTACATAACCACAAATAATTATGCTGTTACAAGACCCATTCTCTCCAGAGTTAATTTAGATAATGAACTAGAAAGCCTGACCATCAAATCTATAGAAATAGCAAAATCTGCTTTATCAAAAACACATTCAAAAAAAATTAAAATACTGGGATCTTTACCTCCTTTAGAAACAAGTTATCGAGCAGATCTAATTCTTGAAGAAGAAGAAATGAACAAGCAGTATTCAGAAATTGCTAGCATTCTAAAAGATAAAGTAGATATTATTATTTGTGAAACTATGGCAAGTGCATTAGAGGCAAAGTGTGCTTTACGCGCAGCATTAAATACAAATATGCCTGTATGGGTAAGTTGGACTCTTCATGGCAACCAAATGAATACTCTTCCAAGCGGAGAAACAGTCAATGATGCTTTTGCTGAATTAACAGGCTTAGAACCAGAAGCTTATTTGGTTAATTGCTGTGCAGCTAACTTAGTTACCCCTTCTCTGAAAGTGCTTAACGAACTTACTGATATTCGCTTGGGAGCCTATGCAAATGCAGAAAATGTACAGATAGAATCAACTTCTACTCAATCTAAATTAGCTGAGGAAAAACATTGGGAATCTGCAACTGAAATAGATGAAAAAATATACCTAAAAGAAACTAGTAAATGGATAAAAGAAGGCGCTTCTATTGTTGGAGGCTGTTGCAGGACAAGACCCAGCTACATTAAAGAACTTTCAGAAAACCTTAAGAACTAAAGTTTATATTTTAACCTTAATCCTAAGGTTCTTGGCCTGTTAGTAAATATAGTTTCAGGCCTATATCCTTGGTATTCAAATAGAGTTGCCCTAGTGTCAAATAAGTTATCAATATACAGAACAGCTGCCCAATTATCTCCTTGAACGGTAGAAGAAAAGTTAGCCGAGGTATAAGCATTTTGATCAATAGGATTGGTCATTGAAGTTTTTCTTTTTCCGGTCCTGCTTAAACTAAAGTCCCAATAACCACTCAAACCACCTTTAAGATCAAAAACTTTATTCACTGCCATAGAAGCTTTTAGTTTTGGAACGTTAGCTAATCGTGTCCCTCTTGGAGCCAAAACAGCTCCATCCAACACATAATCTTCATCCAATCTAGGATGCAGCAATGTTGCTCCAGCTATAAAGGTATATCCGTTTTCAGTTAATAAAGTAACGTCAGCCTCTAAACCTTCAATAATAGCATCACCTATATTGGAATTAAATTGAATACTTGCTAAGTCCAAATCAAAATTTGCTGACTGCATATCTTTCCAATGCATTGAATAAAGAGCAACGTTGTACCTCTTTGTCCCATCTCTTGAGGCATATTTATATCCTAACTCCACGTTATTTAATTCATCAGAGTCGTAAAAAAGTGGGGCTGCATCACTGTTCTTATTTGTCCTATTGGTTCCTCCAGGTCTATAGCCTTGGGAATAATTTAGATACAACAAAGCTCCATTATCTAATGCATATGCAGCTGCAAATTTAGGAGAGGTTCCACTATCTTTCTCAACCCTGTCGTTGTCATGACCATAATAGGCAGATCCAAAACCTCCAAAATATCCGTCTTTAGCCACTATATGAAGTTTTGAATCAAACTTTCTCATACCAAAAGTTAATTTCAACTTTTCCGACACTGAAACTGTTGCTTCACCATAGATAGCTTTCATTTCATCTTCTCTTAAGTTATCTAAGTCCCACCAAATACCTTCCCGACCAGCGATACCTGGACCACCCCAAGTTCCATCAGAATAGTAACTTTGCATCCCAGGCCATTTATAAGTGTACTTGTATGGATTTTCTAACTTGTCGTAAAAAACGCCAATGATCCATTGCAAATCATCTTCTGGGGTTCCTGAAGTAATTCTAAATTCATGAGTAACTCTTTCCATACTAAGTGAATAATCAGCCCACATTGTTGGATCATTACAAGCGCCATCCCAAGTTCCATAATAGTAATAAGAATAAGTGTAATAATCACAAGTGTAATAACTGTAATAACCAAATCCATTTTGGAATGGACTATCTAAATTGTAATATTCAACGTAGTCGTTGTAGTCCCATAAATATCTAACATCTCTATCAAAGAAAGTCCCTGCATAGGTAAAAGAAATATCGTTTTGAAGGGAACCCTCCAAAGTTAAACTAGTTTGATCCCACTCATCATCAGTAAACTCACCAATTACCTTACTGCTCTTTAAATCACCTAAAGTTTTAGGTTGATGATCCCAGCTTCCAGTTGTTGATGATTCTTGAGATATATGTGTCAAAGTACCTGTAAGATTTTCATTGAACCAGGTTCTCAAACTGGCCCTAAATCCTTTAACGGTGCTTTCGTTTGAATTATCGTCTTCATGAAGTGGTACCGTGTAGTTGCTTCCTGTAAAAGTTTTGGTGCCTCCCACAAGATCTATAAAGCCACCTTCATTTACTTCGTAAGCTATTGCTCTAATTGCTGTGTTATCTGATATTGGTGCATTTATATAAGCTTCAATGCTATCGCTTGTAGAGCCTTTAGAAACGCTAGAAGTATCTACTTCAATACCAAAATCTAATTCCCCTCTCTGAGGTTTAGTTGTAATTAGTCTAACAGTTCCACCTTGAGCACTTGAACCATACAAAGTTCCCTGGGGTCCATTCAGAACTTCAATTCTCTCCATGTCATAGATATGCATATCCGGATTTAACCCAACAAAATTAATAGGAGATTCATCTACGTACAAAGCAACGGTTGTATTAGGTCCTGCCAGGTTTCCAAAATTTCCATCTGAAGTGCCTCTTAGATAAAAAGCTGATCTACCTGGGCCATACTGTATATATGAAAGTGAAGGAATTAATTCAGCGTAATCCATGAAATCATTCACGCCAGCGTCTTCCAGCCTAGACCCTGTAATAGCCTGAACACTCATTGGTAAATCTTCTATTTTTGACGCTCTTTTAGAGGCTGTAACTATAATTTCTTCCTCTGCCTCTTGATCTTGAGCTATTACTTCAAGACTTGGTGTTGCTGTTAGTGCAACTGCAGACCCCAAAACCAAAGCTTTCTTTACTTTAGAATTATCAAGTTCAAAGGGTGGTAAACCAGAACCAATTTTATTCATCTCTTTCCTCGCAGAATTTAAGTTCTAAGACCTATTCTATCCATTTGGAGAATAGCGTCAAATTTCCTGAGAATATGGATTTTTAGGTTTCTGATTCTATGGTATCAATTAACTTTTGTAGTTCTCCATTTTCATGCATTTCCACCATTATGTCGCTGCCGCCCACTAAATCTCCATCTATAAAAAGCTGAGGAAATGTAGGCCAGTTAGAGACCTTTGGTAAATTTGCTCTTACTTCAGGATTTGAAAGAATATCTACAAAAGAAAATGGTTTCCCGCATGAAATCAATAATTGTGTTGCCTTAGAAGAAAAACCACACTGAGGGGAGTCAGGAGATCCTTTCATATACAAAAGTATAGGATTGGAACTTATTTGTTCTTTGATTTCTTGCTCTATATCCATAATTTTTGAATTTTATCTTATTTGCATAAATGAAGATACTTTTTAACGGTGTCTCCCATACCAAATCTTAGTGAATCAGTAACTAGAGCATGGCCTATAGACACCTCATCTATATTGCACTCACTTAAGAAAATACTTAAGTTAGATAAATTTAAATCGTGACCTGCATTTACACCTAATCCTAAGTTATGAGCATGTTTATCAGCCTTAGAGTATTGTTTAATTAAATCTTTTATGTCTTTCTGATGTTTAACTGCCTCTGCATAAGGCCCTGTATAAAGTTCTATTCTATCTGCACCGACTTCTTTAGCTTTAGAAATTCCTTCTTCACTGGGATCCATAAATAAGCTCACTCTTGACCCATATGTTTTTATTGTTTTAATTAAAGAGGCTAATCTGCTGTTATCTCCTAACAGATCCCAACCATGATCCGAAGTTAGCTGACTGGATGCGTCGGGAACCAGAGTGCATTGATCGGGTTGATAGGATTTGATCAACTGAAGAAAACCAGGATATTTCTCTTTTTGTTCACTAAAAGGATTCCCTTCGATATTAAATTCAACCTCTGATTCCTTGGTTAGTTCTTTTAAAATCTTCACGTCTTCCGGATTAATGTGTCTCATGTCATCACGCGGATGCACTGTTATGCCTTGACAGCCACTATCTATACAAATCTTAGAAAATTCTTTGATACTTGGGTAATCTCCTCCCCTGGCATTTCTTAACCAAGCAATTTTATTCACATTTACACTGAGCTTAGTCATTCTGTATTTACTTCTATTACAACTTTACCCTTAGCATGAGAAGTGCTGACTTTTTCATGAGCTTCTTTTATATTCTCTAAAGAATAAACTGAATCAATCACCGGTTTAATTATCTCTGCTTTAACCATTCTACCCAATTCTCTTAATCCTGAATTGCTAGGCCTATATACAGACCAATGAAGATTGATCGGTTTCGCATCTTTTTTTGTTTGGTGTCTTAATTTTATTGCTGACGGAAGTCCCAGAAGTAAACCTTTTTCATCAATGGTTCTAAGAAAAGCATGGTTTAAAGAGATGTAGTGCGAGGTAGTTTCATCTTTTAAGATACTTAGACAATTATTTACAGACTCCGAACCTCCAAAATCCCCAACACAATCAAAAACCACATCATAATCTTGTAAAAGATTTTTAAATTCTTCCTGTCTATAGTCTATGGCTACTTCAGCACCTAATTCTTTTACTAACCTATGATTTTGTTGACTGCATGTAGTAGCAACTTGCGCCCCCCAATATTTAAGTAGTTGAATTGCAAAAGTTCCTACTCCGCCAGAACCAGCTTGAACAAATACTTTTTTACTTTCTAAGTCTTGTGGCCTTAAAGCAGCCCATCTGATTAAAGCTGACCAAGTGGTCAAAGCGACATAGGGTAAAGAGGCGGCTTCATTAAACGATAAGTTTTCAGGTTTAAAGTCAATTTCATTTTGATTAAAGACGTTATATTCGCAATATGTTCCACATTTAGGATCTGAAGTACTTCCCCATACTTCATCACCTTCTTTAAATTTAGTTATTTTTGATCCAACACTTTTAACAATTCCAGATACATCACTTCCAAGAATCCAAGGAAATAATTTTTTCCTTTGTTTTTCAAAAATAGTTTTTCCATATCCTTCTCTTTTCATTAGGTCAATAGGGTTAACAGAACTGGATTTAACTTTAATAAGGACCTCATTTGCATTAACGCTTGGTGTACTTAGTTCCTTACTGGCTTCAAATACAGAAGCATCCCCGTATCTGTTGATTGGCATTCCAAACATTATTTTTTGTTATAAGTTTGAATAAACTGAATCAGCAACATCAATAGCAGTTTTCCAAGCAGTAATTCCTGGGTGCATTTGATTCATTACAAATCCTAAAGATATTTTGTTATCAGGGTCTGCAAAACCCAAGGAACCTCCTGCCCCACCATGACCAAAAGCACCTTCACCAGGTCCCATACTGACGTGTTCTGTTCCCAACATAAATCCTAATCCAAACTTAGTATGCATTCTACCCAAAACTAAATCCGTTCCATCTGATTGGGTTTGTCTAGCCAATTCGATAGTTTCTGGTTTTAGTACATGCACCCCATCGCGGCTTCCTTCATTCGCTAAGACACCGTAGATTTTTGCTAAGGCTCTTGCCGTCCCATGTCCATTTGCAGCTGGAATCTCTGCATTTCTCCATTTTTTTGTATTAGCTTCCATTCCCTTTTCAGGATCCATTTCCATAGGCGGATTGCTAAAAGCAGCTCCCGCTGCAGTGCTTGTATCACCAAAATCCAGTAAAAATTTCATAGGACCTGGTATAAGAAATTTTGGTAATTTACCTATTAAAGGGAATAAAAATTGCATTGGTGATGGTTTCGATGGATTAAGATTTGTAACTCTAGAAAACTCCGAGTCAGGGAGGCCAATCCAGAAGTCTAAATCTAAAGGTTCAGCAATTTCTTCTTTAAAATATTGACCAATAGTCCTTCCATCTATCCTCCTAAGGACTTCCCCAACTAAATGACCATAAGTAATAGCATGATAACCATGTGCTGTCCCAGGCTCCCAAAAAGGTTCTTGTGCTGCTAAAGCATTACAAATTAATTCCCAGTCACAAAATGCTCCTTGATCTAAAGGTTGTCTTATTCCACAAAGGCCTGATTTATGACAAAACAAGTACCTAACTGGAATAGTCTCTTTGCCTCCTTGTGCAAATTCAGGCCAATACCTAGCCACAGGTGAATCTAAGTCTAACTTTCCCTGCTCCACTAATTGCAAGAGACAAATTGCAGCAATGCCTTTTGTAGAAGAGAAAACGTTCACAATTGTATCTTCCTGCCACTGAGTCCCTTTAGAAGGGTTATCTACTCCTCCCCATAAATCTAAAACTGTTTCACCTTCAATCTCCATAGAAATAGCAGCTCCTAATTCAAATCCTGAAGTAATACTTTTACTAAAAACCTCTCTTGCCTCGGCAAATTTTTCATCACAGTATCCACTAACCATTTTTTTCTCCTTTTTTAATTAAAGCTTTATTCATTGTGAACTAGCAATAACATGGTGCTTTCTATCTTCTAAATTATTGGTAATGGGTGTTAAGGGGATTGGATCAACGCTTCTCTTCTTTGTCTCTTCACCCACTTCTCCATAAAGAGTGTTTCTTTGTTTAGGAATTCTTTTCAAGTTTTGAATGAAGTTTTTAAGTTCTTGAACGGGAAATTCTTGTCCATGTTCAGCGCCTGCTGCCTTGGTAATGGATTCATTCATAAGAGTACCGCCTAAATCATTCGCTCCTGCATTTAAGCACTCTTCTATCCCTCTTCTTCCCATCTTTACCCACGAAGTTTGGATATTTGGAATAAACGAATTAAACACTAATCTTGAAACACTATGCATAAGGATAGATTCTCTAAGTGTTGGACCATAACGAGACTGACCTCTTACATACATAGGAGCTTCCATTGGAACAAAAGGCAATGGAACAAATTCAGTAAAGCCTCCTGTCTCTTTCTGTAGATTTAAAATATTGAGCAAGTGCTTAGCCCAATGAATTGGTTTGTCTACATGGCCAAACATTATTGTAGCTGTAGTTCGCATTCCAAGTTCATGGGCAGTTTTCATTACTGCTAACCATTCAGAAGTATTAATCTTGTCAGGACAAATTATATTTCTTACTTCGTCATCTAATATTTCTGCTGCCGTCCCTGGTAAGGTGTTTAGTCCTAATTCATTCAATTCACCTAAATATTCTTTGAGTTCTTTCTTTAAGGTGCTTGCCCCTTGCCAAATTTCTAAAGGAGAAAAAGCATGTATATGTAGATCGGGTTCAGCTTCTTTGATAGAACTAACGATTGATTTATAAGTGTTTCCATCATAGCTAGGGTGTATTCCCCCTTGAAGACATACTTCTGTTGCACCTCTTTCATAGGCTTCTTTTGATCTTCTAACTATTTCTTCTAAAGAAATATCGTAAGGCTTACCCCTGAGTCCTTCAGATGTCTTTCCTTTTGAGAAAGCACAAAATGTACAGTGGTAATAACAAATATTTGTATAGTTAATATTTCTATTCACCACAAAGGAGACCTTGTTTCCTGACAGATCTTGTCTTAACTCATCGGCAGCTTTCTTGATATAAGTAAAATCTGGTCCTCGAGCTTCAAATAGATCCACTATTTGATCTACTTTCAAATTCTTTCCCTTTAAAGCTAAGTCAACATGATCTTTTAATGTTAAAGAGTTTCTTAACGGGATAATTGATTTTGGTTTTAATTTAAAACTAGGGTTATTTTTACCCGTAGTCCATTCTGAATCTCTTGCAAGGCCAACAGAATCCGATAGCTTTAAAATTCTTGGGCTAAGCTTATCGTCAACCCAATCTCTAAGATTACCTATATATGAAGGATAAATGGTTAGCCTAGGGACAAGGATTTTCCCCGAAAGAAGAGTTTGTTTTTCTAAATCATCTAAATGTGGCCAAGGCGCTTCAGGATTAACAAAATCAGGTGTTATAGGTGACACACCTCCCCAGTCATTAATTCCAGCTTCTATCAGTAAATTTAACTTATTTGGACTTAGGTTTGGAGGAGCTTGAATAGACATTGAAGAACCAAAAATTATTCTTGCAACTGCAATGGTCCATAAAAGTTCTTCAGTTAGAGGTTCTGCATGATCAGACATTTTAGTGTCTTGTTTGGGTTTAAAATTCTGAATAATCACTTCTTGAATATGACCATATTTATCATGGCTTTTTCTTATATCAATCAGAGACTCAACTCTCTCCTGCCTGGTTTCACCTATACCAATTAATATTCCTGTAGTAAAAGGTACTTTGGCTTTACCTGCTGAATCCAATGTAGCCAATCTCTTTTTAGGATCTTTATCAGGTGACCCATAATGGGGTCCCCCCTTTTCGCATAACCTCTTAGAAGAACTCTCTAGCATCATGCCCATGGAAGCGCTGACGGGTCTGAGTTCCATAATTTCTGTTAAGCTCATACACCCAGGATTTAAGTGGGGGAGTAATCCTGTGTTATCTATTACAGCTTGAGAAGCAACCTTTAAATACTCTAAAGTAGTTGTATATCCCATACTGGAAAGCGCTTTTCTAGCCGTCGAATATCTTAATTCTGGTCGTTCGCCCAACGTAAAAAGAGCTTCTTTGCACCCTAGTGCTTCTGCTCTCTTAGCAGAGTCAACTACTTCTTCAACTGACATATAAGGTGAAGAAATTCTTTTTGGAGTCTTAGCAAAAGTACAATAATGGCAAACGTCTCTGCATAAGTGAGTTAAGGGAATAAAAACTTTTGGAGAGTAAGTAACCAAAGATCCATAACCTTTATCCCTAATCACGGAAGCTTCTCTAATTAAATCAGAAGTATTTGTATTTCTAGCTAGGGCTAGTAATTCTTTTTGTTTCAACTATTTAATATTTTCTAATAGAAAATTAACGGAATCTTTCATAGAGGCTTTTCTAGCTTTCCAGTTCCCTCCTAAGTGGGCTCCTATTTTGGCTCTATCTTTAAATAATTGAGCCCTTTCATGAGGTTCGTTCGTAAAGAACTTATTACCTTCCTTGTCTTCGTAGTACTGCAAACCGTCTTTTCCTACAACAGTGTGCTTGCGTCCAACTGCTATGGCATTGGGAATAAACATTACAGGGTCTATAGCATCAAAGGAGTGATGACTATCTTCATAAGAAATTATCTTACTATTACCCCCATTTTCATTTATAGCTGGAGATAATCTTTCTATTAAAATGGAGGGAGTGTAATCATCATCCTCACCGACAAGATTTAAAATTGGTGATTTACTCCATCTCATTTCTTCTGGCCAAATAAATGCACCTGGATAAAATGCGATATGCCCGGCGAATCTTTCTCCTTCAGGAGCAAGTTTTTCAGCTAACGGTTCCCAAGCTGAATAAAGAGCTGTGCTTCCCCCCAGGCTCCATCCTGTGATAAAAATTTTATTAGCGTCTATATCAGGATGTTTAGATAAAATCTTTAAGGCATTAAAGCAATCGGTAAGAACGGTAGCCAAAGTAACTTGCATTTGATCTTCAACAATTGAAACAACTTGTCTTGCATCAAAACTGTTTACTCTAAAAATCGCGAAGCCGTTATTCAAAAAATTGACTGAATGCTCATGATGGTGGCCTCTCCAACCTAAACTTCCGTGCATACATATAACCAAAGGATAAGTTTTTTTCTTTTTTTCAGGAAAAACAAGAGTGCCGAACATATCTTGTTCCTCTTGTTCTTTGGAATTTAAAATATGAAAGAATTCAAAAGGATTTGATGATTTATAGGCTATTACTCCTTGATCGCCTGAATCAAATTTATGTTCCATCGCTTTTTATAGATTCTATATAGTCTACGGCCTTAGTGTAACCACTTTTCTTAATTAATTTAGTTAAATCAAAATCCCTATCAACATCAAATCCTAGTTTTTTAGAACGATAAAGCCTAACCTGTATGCTATCCCGGTGAGCTAATTCCATGTGGGCTAAACAACTGCCTGGTCCATATTTAAATTTTATGACGTCAGGAGGAGTACATATCATGCAATTGGTTCCTTCTCCCAAAGAATCAGGAGAAATAGTTATTCCTTTCTTAAATTTTTTGATTAGTTTTCTGTGTTCATTAGTGACGGATTTTAAAATAGAGGCGCTAGTCCTAGGTATGTCTCCATGTAAAATTAATATACTTTTAGCTCCGGAATTTTTTGCCTTCAATGAAGCTTCGCTAATGCCTTGATTGAGGCCCGGTTTTTTTTGTAAAAGAGCTTTAAATCCTAATTTTTTAACAAATCTAACAACATCTTTGTCTTCCGTAACCACCATATATTCCTTAAATAGTTTGCTTTTCTTTTGGCTGAGAAGAATTTTTTTTAACATGTACTTTACTAAAACTCTACGCTCTTCTAGATTTAGAACATCACCGAGTCTACTTTTTGGTCTCTTAAAAGACTTGATAGGAGTAATCGCCCAAATCATAGTAGTTAAGCTAATTCTTTTATTTTTTCAAGGCAGTTAGTGGCAAGAGATATTTTTTCTTCTGAATTACTCATATAGATAGAGTCAACTATAAAGGTCATTGAGTCTGTCATTGGCTGACAGTTTGCATCTTTATGATCTATTACTAACACATCTATTAACTCTGAATAGTGCTGTGCTATTGACTCTACTGATGGATTAATTTTCATCTCTCTCATAATTTTAGAAGTTGGTCCTTTGATGGAATCATTAGCTATTATTGGAGATATGGCAAGAATTGGTATGTCAGTTTCTACTAAAAAAGTTTTTATTTCATTTATAGAAAGTATAGGGTCAACGCTCAAATAAGGGTTAGATGGACAAATAATAACTCCTGAAAATTTATTCTTGTTTATGAGTTCTTTAAGATAGGTTGGTATTTCAGCTGTTTCATTACCAACATAGTTAATTTGTTCGACCTTAGGTGCACATTGATATTTTACGAAGTATTCT
This sequence comes from Gammaproteobacteria bacterium, assembly GCA_012965075.1. GTDB lineage: Bacteria > Pseudomonadota > Gammaproteobacteria > Magnimaribacterales > Magnimaribacteraceae > AEGEAN-183. The sequence continues at coordinate 45,839 of DTSY01000010.1, forward strand.
TGGAAAACTAACTCTCCTTTATCTGTTTTTACAATTGTTTGTACAGGATTTTCAGACATTGGAAGAATAATATGTTGAACACCTAAAGATTGAGAAAGACTTTTTGTTACATCAGACAGCTTCTTTCCATCTTTTAATAACTGAGTCCTTCTGATGTGGGTTGCTAAATCTTTATCTCCTAATTGAAACCAAGTATCAACTCCATATTCTTTTAAGATCTCTAAGTTATTCCAGGTTTCATCTCTTAATCCCCATCCTTTTTTAGGGTCATTTAATTCGGCTAGCGTATACATAACAGTATCTAAATCAGGAGAGATGTTTAAATCAAAATGAATAAAATCATCACCCGTGTTAACAAGAAAAATTATTTCCTCAGGCGGCACAATCTTCGACAAGCCATATGCTAATTTTGCTCCTCCAACTCCACCGCATAATGCTAATACTTTTCTTTGCATAACTTATCTAAAAAGATCTTCGGAGGGTTTTCTTATTAATGCCTTAGCACCATTTAGGTCCTCTGATTCAGTCAACCCCTTTAAAACTACTACAGGTAGCGCTTCCTTTCCTTGTCCCATTAACAAAGAAGCCGCTGAAGCTACTTCGTCTGCCTTTCCAACCTCAGTTACCTCTAAGGTATTTCCAAATAAATCAAGATTACCTTTTAAATCAGATAGAACCTCAGCACCACTTGAACCAATTGCAATTCCTACAATTCCATTCCTCCAAGCCCTACCAGAACTATCATTGATAATAACTCCTACTTTCTTCTGTGTTTTTTTTAGTATTTCTTTTCTTATTTCTGTAGCACTTTTGTCTGGATCTAAAGGAAGCAGTAATACCCTTGGATTATCAGAGTCTGATTTTATATTTGATCTATCTATACCTGCATTAGCATGAATTAAGCCGAGAATGTTCTCTACTACTAGGACCCCTTTTCTATACCTAACTACTTCTTTAGATTCATTTAAAATTAACTGAACTAGTTTAGAGTCTTTATCTGTTTCTATAGAAAGATCAATTGCCTGTTGAGAAGGTTTAATATCGTTTAAAAAGGCATATCTACCTTCTGATTTAGAAATTATTTTTTGAGCAACAACTAAGACGTCCCCGTTACTTAAAGAAATTTTGTTTCCTTTTAAGGCAGAAAGAATAATTTCGACTAAATTATCCCCCTCTTCAATTAAAGGGATACCTTCTAGAGCAATGAGTTCAAGTTTCTTCAATTTTTAATCTTTCAAGCCTGTGACTTTAATTCCGGAATGGGAGATAGAATGATGTTTATTAATACTTATCAAAACAGAAGTCATGGCTTCCACTGCTGCAGAATTAGCTAACATACCAGCATGCCAACCCTTCATACCTATAGAGTTAATTAAATCTATAACTTCTTCCCTTGATTCTTTTTTATTTCCACAAACCAAAACATCACAATCAATTTTATGATTACCTTGTAATAGTTCAGCTGAAATATTTTGGAATGCTGACACGACCCTTACTTCATCGCCTAAAATATTTTGTGATATTTGTGCTGCTGAACCTGCTTCAGGTAATTGGACTGTAGCTACTTTGGGAGGCATTAAAGGAACAGTTGTATCAATAAATAACTTCCCGCTTAATTCTAATTTACATTCTTCTACTATGTTTCTCTGGTGTGCAAATGGCACCGTTAAAATTACTATTTCTCCATGAGAAGCTGCGTCTTTGTTTAACATACCTTCTGCATTTGAACCTAAGGTTTGTTCAGATTGTTTTGCTTTTTCTAAAGTTCTAGAGCCTATTATCACCTCATAGCCTGAATTTAACAGTCTAGAAGCTAGGCCTGTTCCAAGATCTCCTGTTCCCCCTAAAAGAGAAATTTTCTTTTTTATAGCCACGATAACTAATCTATTTACTAACTACTGAACCACCATCACAAGCTATGGTCTGGCCAACTGTATATTCACTTGCTCTCGAACATAAAAATATTGCTAATCCGGCAATATCTTCCATGCCTCCTACTCTTCCACTTGGATTTCCTTCCCCTACAGTAGTCCAATCAACGTCTGTTTCGCCTCCAAATCCAACACCTGTACTTAGCATCCAAGTTGGAAATGGACCTGGAGCGATAGCATTTACAATAATTTTTTCTTTGATTAAGGTAGCTGCTAATATTCTGGTCAAGTGATGTAAGGCTGCTTTTGAGGGTCCGTAAGCATAATTCTCAAAAGCTCCAGCCGTTAATCCATCAATGGAACCTATATTTACTACTCTGGAAGGATTACTTTTAGCTCCTTCTCTAAGCAGAGGTAGTAGTTTTTGCGTTAAGAAGAATACCCCTTTTACATTTGTATCCATAACTTTATCCCAACCATTTTCTGGATATTCATCTAAAGGAGCTCCCCAAGCTGCGCCTGCATTATTTACTAAAATATCTAAATGAGATTCTTTGTTACCTAATTCTTTTGCTAAAGACTCTATACCTTCTAAATTTGATAGATCTGATGGTAAAGAAACGCATTCTTCACTGTATTCATTTGAAAGTCTGTCAGCTGTAGCATCGCAAACTTCTCCTTTTCTAGAATTTATATAAACTTTAGCACCGCTGGCTAAGAACCCTGCAGCTATCATTTCTCCTATTCCCCTAGAACCTCCTGTAACAAGTGCTATTTTTCCCTTGATTGAAAATAAATCCTTCATAATTTCTCCCTTGATAAATTTTTTAAAACCTCAATATATATAGTGTAGGTGCCTTAGGGGCCTACGTAAATTAAATAATAACTTGCTTAAATAAGGAGTAAAAAATGTTAAATACAACTTTTGATTCGATCTGGAGAGACATTTCTCCATTTGCTGTTGGGTTTGATAGAACTTTTGATTCTTTGGCACTACTTGCTAGTTCCAGAGCTAATGAAACTAACTATCCACCTTACAACATAAGAAAATTATCTGAAGATCAATAT
>DTSY01000011.1 GCA_012965075.1 Gammaproteobacteria bacterium
GCTAAGGTGAGATGTACTGTAAGCATATATATAGCTGCAAACGCAAAACTTCAATGGGTACAAGTAAGATCTGTTGATGTTTCTGCTTTTTATAACCCATTAATAGAAAACCTTACTGTTTTAGGTTCTGTTTTAGTTTGGGTTTATGGCGGTTGGTTGGTTATTGAAGGGGAGATAGCCTTAGGTTCTTTAGTGGCTTTCACCATGTACCTGATGATGATTCAAATGCCTTTTAGATTTTTGGGTTGGATGCTTATGCTTGAACAGAGGGCTAAGGCTTCTGCTGGAAGAATCTTTGAAATACTTGATGAGACATCGGAAATTAAAGACAAAGAAGATAAGGTTGAGATGAAGGAGATTAAGGGAAGTATCTCTTTCAAGAATGTAAGTTTTGCATACGCCAATGAGCCAATTTTAAAAGGATTGAGTTTTGAAGTAGAACCTAATGAAACAGTCGCAATAGTAGGACAAACAGGCTCAGGTAAATCTACAATAATCAGACTGCTTTCAAGATTTTATGAAGTAGATAAAGGCAGTATCTCCATAGATGGAGTCCAAGTACAAGATATGGGGGTAAAAAATCTTCATTACCATATAGCTCAAGTCCTAGATGAGCCTTTTTTATTTTCAGTTAGCATCAAAGACAACATAGCTTACGGAAGACCTGATGCCTCAATGGATGAAATTATTCAAGCAGCAAAAGCTGCTGAAGCACATGATTTTATCGAACAAACTTCAGAAGGATATGAAACCGTAGTGGGAGAGAGAGGATATACTTTGTCGGGTGGGCAGAGGCAAAGACTAGGAATAGCCAGGGCTCTATTAGTTGATCCTTCCATACTTATTCTTGACGATGCCACGAGCGCTATTGACGTCAGAATAGAAGCGAAGATCCATAAATCTTTATTAAAGTTATTAAATAAAAGAACAACAATCTTAATTGCGCATAGACTTTCCACAATAAGCTTAGCAGACAGAATATTAGTCTTAGACAAAGGAAAGATTCTAGCTTCGGGTACTCATGAATATCTACTAGCTAATGAGCCAAGATATTCAGAAATTCTTGCTCAACAATCAAACAAAGAAACTGTAGTTGAAGAAGAAAAGACTTCAGATGAATCGGATGAAGAATATCGCAAGCGCATAAGTGAGATGGTTATGAAAGACACTTCAGAAGAAGGTTTTAAAGGAGGTTTTGATGAGTAGAGAAGCTCGTATAGAAGCTAACCTGCCTTTTGCTGGAATTCCTCCTGAAATGCTTGATCGCACCAATGCGTTGATTGAAAAAGAACCTGATTTTTCTAATATACAAGAATCTTTCTCACACAAAAGCCCTTCTTCAAGAACTTTCACCCTATGGAGTTTCCTTTCCCCTTACAAATTTAGATTCTTTTTGGCGCTTGTATTAGTGGCGATGACAGAGATGCTGTTGTTGGTTGGACCTTATTTAGTTCAGGTTGCTATCGATCAGGCCATTGTCCCTAAAGATTTCTCAATCTTAACGACGGTGGCGATGGTTTGGGTAGGAAGTTTATTCTTAGCTGTAATCATAAGTGGAATAAGGATTAGATTTTTGGGTCGTTTGGGTCAATTATTGATGTACGATTTAAGAGTTAGAGTCTTTAGTCATTTACAAAGGCTATCTTTAGATTTTTTTACTGAAGAGAAAGCTGGTCGCCTTTTAACTAGAATGACCAGCGATATTGAAGCCCTTTCAAATTTATTACAAACAGGTTTAGTCAATTTGGTAGCTCAATTACTGGCTTTATTCTTCATTTTAATTTTACTCTTCTCTTTTAATCTCCAATTAACTCTCATACTGCTTGTATTTTCAGCACCAGTAATGTTTGGGTTTACCTTCTGGTTTGGCAAGACTTCTGAAAGAGGATATGAAGTAGTAAGAAACAGAATTGCGAATGTTTTAGCCGACCTTCAGGAAAGTTTGTCTGGTATGCGCTTGGTCATTTCTTTCAACCGAATGAAACACAATGTGATCAATCATAGGAACATTGTTGGCGATTACAGAGATGCAAACCACTACACTTCAAAAATACAAGCCACTTATCGCCAGGGAACTCAATTTATAACCACGGCGACATCTCTATTAGTTTTTACGGCTGGCTTTTTTATCCTTAAGAATGTTAATCCTTCTCTTGATCCAGAAGGAGCTTTTACAGTGGGTAGCTTGGTTGCTTTCAATGTTTTAGTAGCAAGGTTCTTTATTCCCATCAATGAACTCTCTGGACTTTACAATGAATTTCAATCAGGTAATGCAGCAGTCTTAAAACTCAGAGACCTCTTGGATACAGAACCAAGTGTAAAAGAATCGGAGAATTGCTTCGATCTTAAAGATTTAAAGGGAGATATAAGATTAAAGGATGTGAGTTTTTCATATGATGACAATATTACAGTCTTAAAAAATATTTCTCTTCATATAGAGGCAGGAAAAACAGTTTCATTTGTAGGCCCTACCGGAGGTGGAAAATCTACAATAGCAAAGTTGATGTGTAGATTTTATGACCCTAGTGAAGGCTCCATAACTCTGGACAATATCAACCTCAAAGATATTTCCCTTCAGTCTCTTCACAGCCAGTTAGGCATAGTTCCTCAAGAACCATTCTTATTCCATGGAACCATAAAAGATAACATCCTATTTGCTAGACCTGATGCTACGGACGAAGAAGTTGTGGAGGCTTGTAAAGCTGTTGGCATTGAAGAAATGATTAAGAGACTACCAGAAGGTTTAGAAACGCATTGTCACGAAAGAGGATCCTCGCTCTCCTCCGGTGAGAGACAACTTTTAGCTTTAGCAAGAGCTTTTTTGAGCAAGCCCAGAGTTTTGATACTTGATGAAGCGACTTCAAATGTTGATCAACAGAATGAGGCCAAGATAGAAAAAGCCCTGGATAGACTCTTGGAAGGCAGGACAGCAATCATAATTGCTCATAGATTGGCAACCACGAGAAGAGCAGACGTAATAGTTGTCATAGACGAACAAAAAATTATTGAAATGGGCTCCCATGAAGAATTGCTCCAGCAGAAAGGAAGTTATTTCCAGATGTACGAGACTTGGGAAAAACAAGAAGAAGAAAAAAGCGAGGAAATCTTGTGAACGCCTTTATGGTCATCTCTGTAGGGATGATGATCATTGCAGTTGCCATACCGGTAGGTATGTGGATTCTAAGTGGTTCAATACCCAAGTCAGAACTCGATCCTAAAGACTTTAAACGAGCTGTTGCCTTGCCTTTCTTAACGGATGGGCACATCCCCGAGGAGAAAAACAAAACCATTGAAGAAGATGATCATGGTCTTCGAGAAGTGATAGTTTTGCTTTTTAGATCATGGCCTTTTGTAAGGCCTTATTTTTTAGGTAGATGGTATACGAGAAGTGAGGGAACCAGCCAAGAGGTCGCAGAGCCTTTAGCTGGAGATGGTTATGGACTGATTTATGCACCGGTTTTAGCTACTGGGGTTGCAATATTGGGGCCTTCATTGGGTCTTATAGACATTGAATTAGGATCGGCTGAAAGCACTCTTTATATTTTTGTTACTTCCATGGTTTTAAGCATGTGGCTTTTAGCATTAGGAAAATTATCCGGAGTTCGACAATCAGCAGTAGCTATCTTTTTAGCACTGTGCACCTTCTTTACTCTGTTACTTTGTATCCTGGTGCTGAATGGTACGGGACCAATCATTTATGGCGTGCTACTGACATTGTGCTGCGGATTGGGATGGGTGGTTCAGTTCAGGTTTGAATCAGGGAGGCTTGTGACTCGTTACAGGCTACACTCTCACCTCACTTATCTTTATCTATTGGCAGCCGTACAGGGTTTAGTTACTTTGCCTCTGGGACTAATAATTGCAGATCTTTTAAGCATGTCTTTACTGCAGAGTGAGCCTCTACAACAGGAAGTTGCTTCTTCTTTATGGTTTGGAGCGTCAGAAATGGGCAGTGAAAATACTGAGTCTCTAACCCAAGAACAACGGCATGATCTGAAGTTGTCTTGGGTCTATCTTTCTTTGGCTCTGTGGGCGTTTAACTTGCCCATCGGAATGATTGTTCCTTACTACACCGTTTGGATCATGCAGCAAATTAATCAAAATATGCGAATTGCTCTGGTTCAAAGATGGCATCAATTACCCCTTTCTTATCACAGCGACCACCGGACGGGAGATTCAATTTTTAGAATTTACGCTGACAGCGCACAAGTTAATGCTGTTATCGGACGTTTGGTGGAACTTTCTTTAAGTTTTTGGTATTACATTTATGCACTGTTTTTACTTTCTTTTCTCAGTCCCACCATGGGAATTATAGCTTTGTCATTAGTTATTCCAACTGTCTTCTGGGCTAGATGGGCCATGCCCAGGATGAGAATAAGGAGTCTTGTGTATAGGGCTAACACTTCTGAACTTATCTCTAGGATCCAGGAATCTTTTGCCGCGATCAAACTTATCAAAGCATACGATGCCGGTGATCGAATTCAGGAGGGCATGGAAAAGGATTCTGTGATTGCTATGAATGCAGCTTTCCAGTCTCGCCGCCTGGTTGCTCTTCTAATGATAATAATGTTTGTCATTGCTTCACTTTTCCTTCTTTCAGGTGAATTTTTTATGGGTTATAGCGCTAATCAAGGTAATAAAACTTATGCAAATGAGTTGATAGCACTAATGGCGGTAAGTTGGGTAGTTTGGAATTTAGGAGCTTTTCAGTGGGCTAGAACACAATTTCATACTACCTCAAACAATGTAAGGCTATTTATGCGTCTTTGGTTAACAGCACAAGACATGGCAATGGGTTTAAGCAGGGTATTCGATATTTTAGATATCGAGCCCGATATCGAAGACGAGCCCGATGCGAAACCTTTAATAAAACCAGAAAAAGAAATTAGTTTTGAAAATATTAATTTTGAATACGAATCAGGAATTCCAGTACTTGAAGGAGTAAGTTTTACAGCCAAACCTGGGACCATCACAGCCATAATTGGCCCCACTGGATCTGGCAAGACTACACTAATGTCTTTATTACTGCGCCTGTATGAGCCATCTTCAGGATTGATCAAGATTGACGGTACTCCTTTAAATAAATACCTTATTGCTTCTTTAAGGGAAAAAGCCGCAATTGCTCTTCAAGAAAATGTACTGTTTTCTCTAAGTGTAAGAGACAACATTAGATATGTTGCCCCGGAGGCTGATGACTCTACTATTAATCAAGCTATTGAAATAGCTTGCATGGATGAATATGTTCATGATCTTCCTCAAGGTTTAGACACTGTTCTGAGCGATAGAGGAGGAAAATTATCTACTGGACAGAGGCAAAGACTTTCTATAGCTAGGGCTGTGGTCAGGAACACACCAATACTTATCTTAGATGAACCAACAGCCGCACTGGACGCAGTTACTGAACAACAAGTTATGAAGAATTTGTCGATGTGGGGTAGGGACCGAGTCATCTTTTTGATTACTCATCGTATATCTACCATCCGTCGTGCTGACAACATCCTTTATTTGGACCAAGGAAAGATCTTAGAGAACGGGACTCATGAAGAACTCATGAGGAATGAAAATGGAAAGTACAAAGCTTTTGTGCAGGCAGAATCCAACCTAACTAATCAGCAATCTGGGGAAGAGAGTTAATGAGTAGTAACTTAAACACGGACCCTCAAGAAGCCCAGAAAAATTCTATTCGTGATCTAACTGTCGAGTACGAAAATATCCCCCACATGGGATTTGTTGAAACCTTGCTTATCCTTGCTAGATCTTGGTCATTTGTTAGATTTTTCAAAATTCGTTTTGCCGTTAAGTGGGTTTTAACTCTGCTTTCTTTAATGTTTCCTATACTTGTTCTCCCTTGGACATTGCAAATTATGATTGACCATGTTGTTTTGGGTAACCCCATAGATAGTTCAACCGGTTACCTAGGCTTCCCTGCGTATTTGCATCCTATACTGGATTTGATGCAAGACATGTCTGCATGGGAAATCTTGTCTTGGTTAACAGGGTCTTCTTTTTTACTTGTAATATTTTTTGGAGCTTATTCAAATGAACAAAGAGATACTTCAGAAGCTGATATGCAACAGGGCAATGATACTGCAACCCAGCAGGATAACTGGACTCATGGAGGGTTTAGTTTTTCTGGTGGTATAACTGGGTATTACGAATATAAGATGAATTCTCGTCTTACCCAGTCTATCAATCACTTAATTAGGGCTAAGTTGTTTCATCGTATCCAATCCCTTCCAATAACAACTTTAGAAGACCAGAGAATTGGGGACGCAATTTATCGTGTTATGTATGACAGCCCTTCAATTAATCAGATTTTTTACGAAATAATAAATCGTCCTACATTATCTACAATCTTATTCATTGCAGCTATGGCTACCATGATGAGTGCCTTTCCTCATGTTCCTGAAGTTGTTTGGTGTGCGGCTGCGATATTTCCAATTTACATCTTAATCACAGGGCCGTTCTCTTCAGCCATGAGAAGAGTCCAAGAGAAAAGTAGACATTCAGGGTCTATAACTACAAGCACTATAGAAGAGGGAATGGATAACATCCTAGCTGTTCAAAGTCTAGGAGGAGACGATCAAGAAAGAGCGAGGTTTGGAGCAGACAGTAAGGAATCTTTTAAACGGTTTCGCTTTACAGTACTTGTAGAAATTCTATTGGCTAATGCTCAAGGCTTAGGAGGAGTGTTGATCTTAACCATCGCTTTTTGGGTAGTAGTTTCCAGGGTAATTGATGGAGACCTTACTCCAGGCAATTATGGTTCGTTAATGTTCTATTTTGGATGGATGGCAGGACCTGCAATTTCTTTTGCGACACTTTGGATTCACCTTCAAAGATTTGCACCTGGCATGAGAAGGGTTTTTGCTCTTATGGATCTTCCAGTTGAGGAGGATTTAGGTCATTTAAGAATAGACACAATTAGTGAAGATATTGAAATCAAGGGTGCTGGGCTGGTATACCCAGATGGCCGTAGAGCGCTTAAAGATGTTTCTTTTGAAGCCAAAATAGGCCAAATAGTGGCTTTTGTTGGACCCACGGGATCAGGCAAGACAAGTCTAGCCTATCTTCTGCCCAGATATCATATGGCAACTGAAGGAGAAGTTTTCATCGATGGTGTTGATGTGCGCGATATAAAAATAGAAAGTCTAAGAAGCCAAATTACTTACGTGTTTCAAGAAACTCAACTCTTCTCTTTAAGTATTTTTGACAACATTTGTTTCGGCAAACCTGAAGCCTCACAAGCTGAAGTTGAAAGGGTCGCCAAAATTGCTGGAATACATGATTTCATAATCTCTCTTCCTGAAGGTTATGAAACCAAGCTTGGCTCAACTGCCATAAGTAAACTCTCGGTCGGACAAAAACAAAGGATAGCTATTGCTAGGGGTTTGTTGAGAGATTCTAAAATTCTTATTTTAGACGAACCCACCTCAGCTCTTGATCCAGAAACTGAACAGTACCTTGTCAATGCATTAAAAGAAGCTTCCAAGGATCGTTTGGTTATTATCATTGCCCATCGTTTATCAACTATTGCTAATGCTGACAAAATTATTTTTCTTGAAGATGGAGTTATTCTTGAACAGGGTTCACCTGGGGAACTAATGCGTAATGAAGACAGCCATTATAGGAATTATGTCAGGCTGCAGACAGATTTGTCTGAAGACTAACAAATTGATACAGCAACTTTGACTTTTGTAAATTAACTATTAATCTTTGATCTATGGATTTTGGAGTTCAGGTTAATGTTTATCGAACCAGCTGGGAAGAAATAAGCGCTTCAGTAATGGCAATGGAAGCTGGTAATTGGGATAGTGTTTGGTTTGCTGATCATTACATTCCCCCCGGTGCGGATAGCGAACAAGAAGCCCTGACAGCTTTTGAAGGGCTTTCAGCAATTGCGACTGTGGCAGGAATGACAAAAAAACTTCGTTTAGGCAACTTAGTCCTCGGCAATACTTATCGTAATCCTGCCCATGTAGCAAAAATTGCTGGGACTATTGATACCGTGAGCGAAGGTCGTTTTACGCTGGCCATAGGGGCGGGATGGTATCAAAGAGAGCACGAAGCCTACGGTTGGGAATTCCCATCGATGAAAGTACGTCAAGACAGATTTGAAGAAGCCTGTCAGTTAATTCGTGAGCTAATGCACAGCAATGAGCCTGTTGACTTCACTGGTGAGCATTATCAAATTGTACAAGGTCAACTTTCTCCTGGTAGTTTCAAAGATCCTATTCCGATTATGGTGGGTGGAACCGGACCAAAAAGAACACTTAGAACCCTTGCTCGTTACGGCGATGTGATGAACCTTGATGGATGGGCAGGCGGGGGAATGTCACTGGAGCACTATCAGAACAAATCATCTATCTTAGAGAAGCACTGTGAAGATTGGGGTCGTGATCCAAACGAAATCAGAAGAACTTTATTAATGCCCTGTTATCTCACCGACGATCAAAACTTAATTGATAGAGCGGTTAAAGGCTTAGGGTCTGGAACAGTGGCGGGATCTAAGGATTACATCATTGAACGGATTGGTGAATTTAAAGAAGCCGGTATAGCAGAGATTATGTTTGGGGGCATCCCCTCTGGAAACGTGAACTTGTTGGAGCAGTTTGATGAAGAAATTCTCAGCGCTTTTAACTAATCACAATAGTATTCTTTAAAAATTTTATTCTAAGTCTAATCGGACTATGCGTGTTCCTATATTCCCTCCTGCCAGTAGGTCAACAAACGCTGTCGGAGCTGCTTCTAATCCTTTGACTTCATCGGTTAAAATTTTCAATTTCCCTGAATCTATCCACTTAATTATTTCTGAACGTGCAGTCTCATACTCGCTTGCAAAGTCAAACACAATGAAACCTTGCATTTGAATGCGTTTATTTACCAATAACCCCGGGATACCTTTGGGGCCAGGTTCGGGTGAACTGGTATCGTATTGAGACACAACACCACAGCAAGCAATACGTCCACCTGTGTTCATACGGAATAAAGCTGAACCCAATATCATTCCTCCAGTATTATCAAAGTAGACATCTACACCATTTGGCGTTGACTCTTTAAGTGTCTGACGAAAATTTGCCTCTTTGTAGTTGACGGCAGCATCAAATCCTAAATCTGATATGAGCTTTTCACACTTAACATCTGTGCCACAAACGCCCACAACATTACATTCCTTTAGCTTAGCTATTTGGCCCACCATATGTCCTACCGAACCTGCAGCAGCTGAAACCATTACAGTTTCTCCGGTCTTAGGCTGACCCACTTCCAACAATCCAAAGTAAGCCGTTAATCCATTGATGCCAAGTGGTCCAAGGTAATGCAAAGGATCTGTTCCTTCCGGGATCTCTGTTAACTCGCTAGTTTTATGAACGGAATAAGATTGCCATCCTGTCCGAGCCTGGACTTTCATTCCTACTGGAAAGCTAGAATTGTCTCCAGCAATTACTTCGCCGACTCCAAGACTATTCATGACTATTCCAGTTTGGGGAGCGCCCGCATAGCTAGCACTTCCCTGGAGTCCCGCTCTAGTGCCTGCTGTAATAGCAAAAGCAATTGTTTTTACCAATACTTCACCCTCAGAAGCCTCAGGCATAGGTGATTCCACCAATTTATAGTTACTTTCTGATAGCTTTCCTTCGGGCAGACTATCAATTAGGACTTGTGTGTTTTTTGACATGTTTTTTCCTTTATTTAAAGACTTAGTTTTTCTTAAGTTCCGCAGAAGGTTTGATGAACGACTTCAAGGGGTTTTGGTGGTTTCATATATTCACCATACTTACTTTGTTCCTCATAAGGCTTACTTAATATAGTTAAGAGAGTTTTCATTTCTGAAAAATCATTATTTTCAACTGCTGCCTCTATAGCTCTTTCTACAAGATGGTTACGGGGAATAAAGACTGGATTTGAGCTCTCCATGGACAAAGCTATTTCTTTTTTGGCTAGATTTTGATCTTTGATTAATTCTTTCCATTCTTTTAACCAATTAGAAATTTGATTGTGTTCTAAGAACTGTTGTTTAAACAAGCTATCTCTTTTCCCTTTAATAATTTCACTTAAATAACGAAAAGTAAGAGTGTAGTCAGACTTATTATCTAGCATGATTCTCAGTAATTTTGTTAACGCCTCTTGGGAGTTAGTTTTTGTACTATCTAGACCTATTTTTTTACACATAACACTCATCACGGCTTCGCTCATTTTATTTGGAAAGTTATTGATAACTTTTTGAGCCTTGGACGTTGCTTTCTCTGTATCTTTATCTATTAGCCCAAGCAAGCTATTAGCAAAACAGGCCATATTCCACTGGGCTATCAAGGGTTGATTGCCAAATGCATATCTTCCATGAGCATCTATGGAGCTAAAAACTGTACTTGGATTATATTCATCCATAAAGGCACAAGGTCCATAGTCTATGGTTTCTCCGACTATAGACGTGTTGTCAGTATTCATTACTCCGTGTATAAAACCCACTCCCATCCATTTTGAAATTAGCTCTATTTGTCTTTCGCTAACTATTTCTAGCAATGAAAGGTAAGGGTTAGCTACATCTTTCAAAGAAAGGAAATGTCGTTTGATAGTGTAATCCGCTAGAGTTTTTAGGTTTTCAGTATTTTTTTGTGTTGCAAAGTATTCAAAAGTACCTACTCTAATGTGACTTTTAGCTATTCTTGTTAATATACCTCCAGGCAGAATTACTTCCCGAAATACTTTCTCTCCGGTGGTCACAGCAGCTAATGAACGTGTGGAAGGAATGCCTAAGGCATTCATGGCTTCACTAACTACATACTCTCTAATAACTGGTCCCAGTGGGGATCTTCCATCACCTTGTCTCGAGAATCTTGTTTGGCCCGAACCTTTTAATTGCATGTCAAAACGCTCTTGGTTTGGAGTGCTTACCTCTCCCAATAAAACTGCTCTTCCGTCACCCAACTGATTCACAAAGTTACCAAATTGATGTCCCGCGTAAGCCAAGGCAATAGGTGAAGATCCTTTCAAGATTTCATTACCCGAAAATATATTAGCCAACTCTTTTTTGTTGATTTTTTGATCAATTCCTAAGGATCTTCCTAAATCATTATTAAATATGATCAGTTGAGGATCTTTTACAGGAACAGGATTGATTCTTTCGAAGAAATCTTGAGGAAGATTTTGGTAACTATTGTCAAAAAGCATTGAAATATTAAAAGGCAGAACCCATCAGGTCTTCAAAGTTGCTTCTAAAAAATTTATCTTGATCACTTCCAGAAAGATTTTTGGTAGCTTTTTCAAATCTACCCATAGGATTTCTCCCTCCCTCTACATGAGGGTAGTCTGAAGAAAACATAAAAATATCTTTGCCTGCTTCATTAATGATCCATTCCGTAGGTTCCGTAGGGTAGGGCGTCACTCTGACTTGACGAGTTATGTATTCACTTGGCTTGAGCTTAAGATTTTGTAATCTTTCTTCATGCCTACCAAAAGCTTCAAAAGCTGAGTCAAGTTGACGCATAAAACCAGGTACCCAAACAGCACCTAGTTCTATCACTCCAACCATAAGGGCAGGAAATCTATCCAACACGCCATCAAGTATAAGTAGAGAAAGGGCTTGCATGGGTCCATTTGAGATTGCCATGTAAGAAATTGAACGAAAATTCTCTTCTCCTCCATGAAAATCTGTTACTGGTGGCAGGCCATTTATTTTATGTGCTGCTGGTAAAACTCGATCCGCAACCCCGACATGAAATAATACTGGGACTCTAGCCTCTTGAGCCTGAGCCCATACTTTATCTAATTCCAGATGACTAGTTGAATGATATTTTGGGCAAGACCAAGGGATCAATAGGGCATTGGCGCCTAAATCTAGAGCTTCTTTAGCAGCTATCTCTGCTTTTTTAAGATCAGCAAGAGGGATGTAGGCTACTGGTAAAAGCCTCTTATCTTGTTCACAAAAGGCAATTTGAGATCTATTTGTTGCACTTGCGGTTTCATATAAGAATTCTAAATCGTCACGATGTTCTAAGTCCTCAAGCCATACATTAGGTGAAGTAGGGAAAACCAGTTGAGTCGCTACCCCTAGATGGTCAATAGCTTCTGAGCGGTCTTTAGAATCAAACGCGCCTAGAGCCTGATAGTTTTTTCTGATCATTATTTCCTTCTCATTTAACTCCCTGTATTTACTCTTCTTATGAAGGCCAGGTAAAGCTTCCATGCTTTCTAAAGCACCAACCTGAGACTTGGTAAAACGTTTTCGAAAAACTTCTTTTACCCTTTCCGTTCCGAATTCGTCATACCAATCAGGTAATTCCATTGTGTGAGAATCTGCATCATGCACTATTCTGTTGTTGATATAAGGCATTTTTCCCTCACTAATTTAAACAAGTTATTTGTTTAGTATATTAAAGGTTTTCTAAGAAACCAATGATTTGAAAGACAGTAGCAGTTTATAATTATTTATCATCATTATGAATTATCTACTTTCAGAAAAATCTCTCCTAAGCAAATTCAAAGGAAATTTAGGCGAGGATGATTATAAAGAACCCCTGACTATGTTATTGGATTCACTTAATAATGAAGCCAATTTAAACCTAACCGGGAAGATAGCTTTAAGATATCAAATTACAAGCCATCTTAAGATAAGATCAAAAATATTTGAATTTCTAGAGGGTAAAGAGCTGAAAAAGCCTGCTTCTCCTGTTTTTGTTATTGGACTGCCAAGATCTGGAACAACATATTTGTTTAATTTATTAAGTTTAGATTCTAATCACCGAAGCCCTTTAGTCTGGGAAATGTTTTTTCCTTTCCCCATAGTCGAACAACACACAAGAGATTACAAAAGGCGTATAAAAAAGACAGATTTGCTGATGTCTTTCAAAAGAAAATTAATACCTGGTTTAGATCTAATCCATCCTATTCAATCCACTGATCCAGAAGAATGTCTCTTAATTACTGCTTTTAGTTTGAAAAGTCTTCTTTACGCTTATATGGCACGGATTCCAAGTTATGAGAACTATTTAAAAAAGGCAGATCACGCTTCAGTTTTTCTTTGGCATTCACGTTTTTTACAGGTCTTGGAAAGCCTTAACAGGCCTAAGAGATGGCTGCTTAAAAATCCCGGTCATATTGGAAGATTCCATGAAATTCTTACGGTTTATCCAGAAGCCAGCTTTATCCAAATTCATAGAGACCCAGTAGAGACTATCCCTTCTATATGCAGCCTTACTGAAAAAACCCGTCGACCTTTTACTAAAAGAGTGAATAAAAATGAGATTGGTGCAATGACTCTTTCTTATTGGAAAGAATCCTTAGCTAAAGGTGAAAAAGAAAAAAGTAGTATTAGTCAGGATAAGTTCATCAATGTTAAATTCGAAGACTTTATAGTAAAACCAATAGAACAGATAAAAGCGATTTATTCTCAACTGGACTTAAATCTTGATAAAGAAACAGAAAGAAAGATGATAGATTTTACGCAGAAGTTTGAAAAAGTAGAGAAGGCAAAGCACTCATATGGATTAAGTGAATTTGGCTTAAGCAAAGAATCAGTCCAGAATACGCTTTCCAAATACATCAGTTTTTAATAAAGATTAAAAAATTTAACAACGTTCAATGAAAATATTAATTATGGGTTTACCCGGAAGCGGTAAGACATACCTAGCTCAAAGGCTTCAACCTCTTCTTAACTCAGCTTGGTTTAATGCGGATAAAGTTAGGGAAATGGCTAATGATTGGGACTTTAGTCCAGAAGGAAGAAAGAGACAAAGTTTAAGGATGAAATCTTTAGCGGATTATGAATCAGAAAATAAAAGAATAGTTATTTGTGATTTTATTTGTCCTACTTCAGAGACCAGAAAGATGTTTGATCCCGATATAGTCATTTGGTTAGATACTATTAAAGAAGGGCGTTTTGAAGATACCAACAAACTGTTTGAAAAGCCTGAGAATATTGACTTTAGAGTAACAGAGTGGAATGACAAAAATCATATAAATATTGCAGCTGATATAAAGAAAAATGTTTGATTGGAAGAAACCCACCGTTCAGCTTTTGGGAAGATGGCAACCTTGGCATGATGGCCATCAAGAGTTGTTTAAAAGGGCTTTAAAGAAAACTGGGCAAGTTGTTATTCAAGTAAGAGATGTAAAGGGAGTATCTGCGGGAATGGGTCATGATGATAATCCTTTTGATTGGGATCTAGTTTGCGAAAATATATCAGCAGGCCTTTCAAAAGGTGGTTTTAAAAGAGGTGTTGAATACGAGATTATGTTAGTTCCAAATATAGTTAATATCACTTACGGAAGAGGGGTTGGATATGTTTTTGAAGAGGAGTCATTCGAAGAATCTATAGAAGAGATTAGTGCTACCCAAATACGGATGCAGATGAGAGAGAAAGGCGAACTAGAATAAAAATAATATGAAAATCTGCATTAGTGAATTAACTTTTAATTCATTCGAAGATGTTTTCAATGAATCTTTATTAAAAGATGACATTCTTTTACTCAACAGAGAGGGAAAATTAGCTAGAGGAGAGGGCCATCCTGAAGTCGTTTTTGTTTCTTATGAAATTATGTTCAAAATGCTTCGCGATCCAGTTTATAAGAATAACTTCCTCGAATTAATAGATGGCTGTAAGTTTATTCAAGCAAGTTGGGCGGGAATTGAAAGTGAGGCAGCTCAGGAGTTAATTAAAATACCGGATCTTTTTTCTCATGGTGGAGGAGTTCATGCAATCACCATTGGAACATATGTTTTTGCCCAAATTCTACGAAAAGTAAAGGACATTGATGCACATATAGAGCTCCAAAAAAATAAAGAATGGAAACAAATGACTTCGGTAGCTGAGTTAACTGATATGGTTTTAGGAGTTGCTGGGTATGGCGGAATTGGACAGGAAGTAGCCAGATTAGGTAAGGCTTTCAGGATGGAAGTGTTGGCAACTAAAAGGACACCTGTTTCTTCAGACAATTTAGACAGACTATACAAGCCTTCAGATCTTAACGAAATGCTTTCGCATTGCGACTTTGTGGTTAATTGCCTACCGGTAACCGAAGATACTTTAAAAGCTTTCTCTTTAGAGCAGTTTAAAGCCATGAAATCATCTTCCATGTTTATAAATGTTGGAAGAGGTGAAACTGTGTCTGAGGATGATCTACATGAGGCTTTGACTTCAGGAGAAATTGAATGCGCTGCTTTAGATGTAACTGATCCAGAACCCTTAGATAAAAATTCTCCTCTGTGGGAATTAGAAAATTGTTTTATAACTCCGCATGATTCTGCATGGGGGCCAAGAGCTCCGGAGAGGGCGGTAGAGTTATTCCTCTTAA
>DTSY01000012.1 GCA_012965075.1 Gammaproteobacteria bacterium
TTCTAGATATTATTCCTTCCAAGTTTGATCTAACTAATACATATGGTTTAGGCTCACCTGTCTTAGGGTTAATATTTACATTGATTGGATGGTCTTTATCTAAAAGGAAAATATCTCCGGTATTTGTTTCGAAGCTTATTATTTGTTTATCATCTTTTTTTATTAGCTGGTAATCAATAATAAGAAACGGTCTTTCTTCGACCTCTATTCTAATTTTTTCAACTGGGGTAACTAGATAATATTCTCCATCTTCATCTAACCTTAAGACCTTGCTAAAAAGTTTTACCATTCTTTCTCTGCCGATCGGAGAGTTCATGAAAAACCACCTACCTTCCCTGTCAATTTTCATCTCAACATTCTCACAAAGTGGAGGATTCCATAAATGTACGGGTGGCAATTCTTTATCTTTGTAATTTGAAATTTGTTTCAGTATTGATGCTGGGTTTGGTTTATTCAAAGAAGTCTCAGATCCTAATAGGTTTGTTGAAATAATATTTGAATAGCTATTAATAACAAGAAAAATCCAGTAACTTTTTCCAGTAATGGAATTATATTTCTAAACCGTTCAATTCCTTTTTTATTTGTTAATAAAATACTTACAAACACAAACCAAATAAAAGTTGCTACTGACATGTAGATTCCCAATAAACTCTTAACAATTATTCCTATTTCTTTGTTTAAAACCAAAGCAAAGACTGTTATGAAAAAAATTAAAGCTTTTGGATTTAAAACATTTGTTAGCAGTCCTGTAGTTACTGACCTTAACTGATTTCCAGCTTGGCCTATAGAATCTTCAGCTAACTTGTTGGAACTTTTTGAAACCAGGGAAACTATTCCTAAATAACCAATATATAAAGAAGCTAATAATTTAAGGTACCAAAATAGATCTGGTTGATTTTGTAGAAGTATACTTAGCCCCGTAAGAGATAAAGCTACATGAAATAATATTCCTATAGCTATTCCAAAACTAGTCCAAATTGCTACTCTTCTTCCATACCGTAAGCATTGTCTACTGACTAAGATAAAATCTGGGCCTGGGCTTGCAACAGCAAATAAATGAAGCATGGCAATTGTCAAAAAAATAGACATTAAAAAATCTTAGGTTCAACTTCTAGTTCTACTTGTGTCTTTTCATAAATATCTTTTGCAATGACAGAAGACAGCTTTATTAATTGTTCGCTATTTGATCCTTTATCCGCAATTAAAACTAAAGCATGTTTTTCAGACACTCGAACATTCCCTTGCTTTTTACCTTTCCATCCTGCGTTTTCAATTAAAAAAGCTACTGGAACTTTATAAGTTAAATCTTTAGGGTTTTTAAAATGAGGAAGATCAACGTTCTTCTTTTTTAATTTGTTAAAAGTCATCTCATCTAGTATTAAGTTCTTAAAAAAACTTCCTACATTAGGTTCTACCTTAAAATCAGGCAGTATTTGGTTTCTTATAGATGTAACAGCTCTACAAACCTGATAAGGGGTAGCACGATTAGGATTGATATCGTCTTTTATAAGGTAGTTTTTTAAAGACTTATAACTAGTATTTACTTTAGGTTCTTTAGATAATTTAAGCTTGATTGAGGTGATCATTAAATCATCTTTTTTCTTAAAAATACTCTCTCTATAACTAAATTTACACTCTTTGTTTGTCATTAAAATAAGTTCATTAGTCTTTATATTAAGAGCCTCAAGAGATACTAATTTAGAGCTAATTTCTTCTCCATAAGCGCCTATATTTTGTACAGGAGCTGCTCCAACAGATCCAGGAATTAAAGATAAGTTTTCTAAACCAAATAATTGATTCTCCAATGACCACAAAACAACCTCATTCCAGTTTTCCCCTGCTCCCAAATTAACTTCATTTCTATTAATGTTTCTACCTGGAATCGAAACCTTTAATACACCTCCTTCAATATCTCTTGTTAAAACTATATTAGTGCCATCCCCCAATAACTTTATAGGTATATTTTTATTTAAACAGTAATCTATAAATTCGTGACTTTCTTCAACAGAATGCACCTCACAGAAAAACTCAGCTTTATGATCAAACCTGAAGTTGTTTTGTTCTTTTAAAGAATGATTTTGTTTTATCTCAATCATTTAGAATTAATGTTCTAGCTTTAGTTAAATCTTCTTCTGTATCTATACCTATATGCCCATTAGATAAAGACTCAATAGCTCCAATTCTCTTACCCCTATCAAGGGCTCTGAGTTGCTCTAATCTTTCTTTCTTTTCATTCTCACTTTGATTCCATCTCACAAAGTCCCTAATGAATTCAACTTTGTAGGCATAAACTCCAATATGCAGAGCTCTCATTAACAGACTACTTTCTATAAAGTCTCTTCTTCTAGAAAAACCTTTTACAGCTCCTTCTTTATCCACCCATAACTTCACAAGGTTTGGGTCACTTTGATTTTGTTTATCTGTAAAATTTGAAAAAAGAGTGCCTATATCGAATCTCTTTTCCTTGATAAAAAACTTAGCTAAATTATCTATATCGCTAAAGTTTAGAAAAGGCTCGTCTCCCTGAAGATTTACTATTACTGTATCTGAAGTGAGATTCAATATTTCCGTCATCTCTGCAACTCTATCTGTACCAGTTAAATGCTCAGGTTTCGTCATTACAGCTTTAGCTCCAAATGAAGAACAGCAATCAAGGATCTCTTTATGATCAGTCGCTACATAAACCTCTTTAGCTTTACTCTGTTTAGCTAGCCCATAAACTCTTTCAATCATTGGCTTACCTCCAATATCTATCAAGGGTTTGCCTGGTAATCTACTTGAAGAGAATCTTGCAGGAATAATTACGATGAAAGACATCACTCTTTTAATTCATCTTCTTTTAGCTTTCTAGCTTCTTCAGGAAGCATGATAGGAATACCATCTCTTATGGGGTAAGCTAATTTACTTTCATAACAGAGAAGTTCTTCACCTATTTGTACTAAAGAATTTTTGGATATAGGACAAACAAGAATTTCCATTAACTTAGGATCTATATTACTCATTTAACTTTCTCTTTTATTTCATTGACCAATTGAAGTGCAAATTCATCTGGTAATTCAGCTTCTATTTTTAAAACCCAAATATTCTTTACCTGTATTTTATGACATCTTGCAGCGTCTTTTTCTGTCATAACTATAGGTAACTGTTCTGAAAAAGTAAGGTCGTCTTCTGTAAATTGATAATGATCTGGAAATGAATGTTCGATAACTTTGAAGTTTAATTCCTTTAATGTTGTAAAAAATTTTGAAGGATTTCCAATGCCGGCAACACCATGAATTACTTTACCCAGAGGCCAGGAATTTAAAGTAACTTTCTTCTGATCCGAAAGTCGTACCCATTCAGTTGCTTTATATTTCATTATGGCATTCTCATTTATACCTTGTTTAGATAAAGACTTATTAGAACTAACAATAAAATCAACTGATTCAATCCTTTTAACTGGCTCCCTTAAAGGACCTGCAGGTAAACATAGTTCATTGCCAATGCCTCTAGAACCGTCGAAAATCACAATTTCTATATCTCTATTGAGTTGATAATGCTGAAGCCCATCATCACTTATAATTACATTACAATCAGTTTCTTCAATCATTTGTTTTGCCGCCGCTACTCTATTTGGCGAAACATATACAGGGACTTTTGCATTCTGATAGATTAATTTTGGTTCATCCCCAGACATTCTTACCCGAGTTGAATCTTCCATAACCAACGGATACTTTTTAGCTTTGCCTCCATATCCCCTACTTATAACACCTGGCTTATAACCTAAGTCTAAGAGTTTCTTAGATAACCAGATTACAAAAGGTGTTTTTCCTGTACCGCCTGCTACTATATTACCGACTACAATAAGAGGAATATTTGCCTTCCAAGACTTGGTTTTCCCTGTTAAGAATTTCTTTAATCTCAGCTCTGATACCTTTTTTGTTACTAAAGATAGTGGCCATAAGAGCCATAACCAGTAACTTCTGTTGTACCAAGCTTTTTCTAGATAAGGGGTATGGTCTTTAGAAATAGGTAAAGAGCCTAAGTCAAAGTCTTCAGGTTGTTTAGCTATTTCTATTTGTTGAGAGATAAGATCATCTTTAAACTGCTTTGCGTGAAGACTTGCATAATGCTTCCCCTTCTTTAATAGTTCTTTATGAGTGCCTTGCTCAACAATCTTTCCTTCTTCTAAAACTACAATCTTGTCTGCATTTTCTATGGTAGACAGCCTATGAGCTATGACTAAAGTAGTACGCCCTTTGGTCAGTTCAGACATTGCGTCTTGGATGTATTCTTCAGATTCTGAATCTAGAGCTGAAGTGGCCTCATCAAGAATTAAAATTGGAGCATCCTTTAATATAGCTCTAGCTATAGCTATTCTTTGTCTTTGCCCGCCAGATAAGAGAACCCCATCATCACCAACGACTGTCTCATATCCATCTGGCATAGCTTTAACAAACTCATCAGCATGGGCTTTCTTTGAAGCTGACTGTATTAAATCAAAATCTTCTTCTATAGATCCATAACTTATGTTCTTATTTACAGTGTCATTGAATAAAGTGATATTTTGTCCTACTAATGAAATATGAGACCTTAGGTTATTTATTTCGTAATCCTCTAGAGAGATTCCATCCAAACTTATCTCACCCTTAAAATCATCATAAAATCTGGGAATAAGACTAACTAAAGATGTTTTACCCGCACCAGATTTACCTACAAAAGCTACGGTCTCTCCTGGATCAATAGTAAGATTTATATTTGTAAGGACCTCTGGAGATTCTTGGTTATATGAGAAAAACAGATCTTTAAATTCTATTAGGCCTTTAATCTGTTCATTCTCATAAGTTCCTTCATTCTTCTCAGGCTCTTCATCAAGCTGTTCAAAAATATCACTAGCTGCAGCTAATCCTTTCTGAATTTGACTATTTATTTCTGACAGTTGCCTTACAGGCTTAGCTAACATGCCAGCAGCCCCAAAAAAAGCAACAAATCCACCTGGACTCATGTCTTTTAAGACTGAGGGATCAAGCGCAAGCCAAGTTATTAAAGCCAAAGCTGCTGAAACCAACAACTGTATTAGGGGAGAAGCGAGAGCGTTAGTTGCTTCAAGTTTTAGATTCTGTACTCTATTATTGTCACTAGCTTTAAAGAATCGATTCACTTCGTAATCTTTACCTCCAAAAGCCTTAACTTCCTTGTAAGCACTGATCGTCTCAGAAGCAACATGTGTTACATCGCCCATAGCTGTTTGAATTCGGCTACTAATTTTTCTTAACCTCCTACCTGCAAATCCAACTACTAGAGCAATAAATGGAGCTGCTAAAAAGAAAATGGAAGCTAATTGAAAATTTAAAAACATTAAGTAGGAGACCAGTCCAATTACCAGAAGCCCTTCCCTTATAAGAATTTTTAAAGCACTGGTTGCTGCTCCAGTTACTTGCATAACGTTAAAGGTAATTCTTGAAACTAAGTGTCCAGAACTCCTAGTATCAAAAAAAGAGCTCGGTAAAACTGGTATTTTGTTAAAAAGGTCAGTTCTGAGCTCATGAACTAATCTATTAGAAATAGATGCAAGGAGATAGTTACCGATAAAAAAACTTATCCCTCTAACTAGAGCAATTAGGATTAATAAGATAGGCCATATGAGCCTCAAGTCATCTGTTGGATTATTTGTATAATCTATGACACGTTTCAACCATTCTGCAAAGGCTACTTGCGAACCCGCGAAGACTGCAAACCCTAAAATACTTATTAAGAATTGAGGTAAGTATGGAAATACATAGGATATAAGCCTTCCATATACCTTAAGATCAGAAGCTTTAACTTTATTTAAAATATCAGCCTTTTCCACCACTTTACCTATAAGTTAAATATTTTTTTTGTTCTAGATGATAAAGAAACATCATGTGTTGCGATAATTAAACTAATATTGAATTCATCAGACAACTCCAAGATAGTATTTGATACTTTAAGTGCATTATAAGCATCTAGATCTCCGGTTGGTTCGTCCATAATTAAACAAGATGGTGAATTAGATAAAGATCTAGCCACAGCAACTCTTTGCCTTTCCCCACCTGATAATTCTGAAGGTTTATGATCCATCCGATTTTCCAAATTAACTTTCTTTAGTAAACGACTACTTTTTTCATTAGCTTCTTCCATATTTAACCCTGAAATTAACATTGGTAAAGATACATTCTCAAGAGCAGTAAACTCAGGAAGTAAATGATGAAATTGGTAAACAAAACCTATTTCTTTATTCCTTATTGAAGCTCTCTCCTTATCATTTAAATTATTTATGTCTTTTTCTTTATAAAAAACTTTACCTGCCGAAGGGCTGTCTAAACCTGACAGAACATTTAGAAAGGTTGTTTTTCCAGAACCAGATGGCCCGACGATTGAAACACTGGTTGACTGTTCTAAGGTGAAATCTATATTTTTTAAGACTTCCACTGTTTTATTTCCTTGATAGAAACTCTTTGAAATATTTGAACACTTAAATATTAATTTACTCATGTCTAAGTACTTCGGCTGGGTTTATTTTAGAAGCTAATCTGGATGGATAAAAACTTGCTAAAACAGTTAGAGATAAAGAGGTCAAACAAATAACGGCTATCCAACTTAATCTAAAGTCAACTGGAAAATAATTAATAAAGTAGACCTCTAAAAACTTTATACCCAATAAACTCTCTAGAAAACTAACAATGGGACCTAGAAAATAAGTAATTAACAAACCTATTAATAAACCTAAAAGAGTCCCAGTAAGACCTATCAAACTCCCAAAATACATAAAAATTCTTTGGACAAAGGACTGAGTTGCTCCAATAGTCATAAGTATTGCTATTTGAGATCTCTTTTCATTAATAGTCATAACTGAAAGGGAAACAATGTTAAAAACCGCTATTACTATTACTAGGGAGAGTAAAAGAAAAACTAGAAACTTCTCCATATTAATTGCCTTAAATAAAGTGCCATAGGTATTTGTCCAATTACTTGAAGAGTAGTAAGTATTGAGTGCTTGATTAACCTTAACAGTGTCTAACTTAACCAGATTAGGAGCTTGAAAAAGATCTTTATATCTAATCCTTATTCCATGGACAGCATTATTCATTCTAAGTAATTTTTGAGCATTGGTTATGTTTATATAAGCAAAAGACTGATCCATTTCTGGTGCACCTATGCTAAAAATTCCAGTTACTTTAAATCTTTTAGTGCGAGGGAGAATTCCAGCAAGTCCTAAAGTTGTATCAGGAACAAGTACATTAACCATATCGCCAACATTCACCCCTAATTGGAAAGCAAGTATATCTCCGATAATAACCCCATATTTTTCTTCATTAATTGAATTCCAAGAACCATCTATTATTCTTGAACTAACAATAGAAACATTCTGTTCTAAAATAGAATCTACTCCAAAGATATAAATTCCCTTTAAAGACTCTGAAGAACTTATTAAGCCTTGAGACTCTATATATGGAGAAGTAGCTTCAATTTCTTTACTCTCTGAAAGAATGTCTCTGACTTGAGAAACTTGATCAACTTTTATACCTCCTATAATAGATGCATGAGGAATTGACTGAAGAACCCTTTCCCTCAATTCCTTTTCAAATCCATTCATTACAGAAGACACTAGGATTAAGACAGCCACACCTAGAGCAACACCTATAAATCCAGCAGAGGATACAAAAGATAAGAAACCGGATTTCTTACCCCTTAAGTACTTAATAGCTATAAATAACGGTAAAGAGGTCATGACCGAAGTGAAAGTTTCTTTTAATTTTCTTATGAAGAAGCAGAGGCTTTATCAGCTTTACTTTTATAAGGAGGAACTAAGCCTGCAAACTTATTTAAATTTAATTTTACTTGTTTATAAATTGATTTTGCGTGCGAGAATTCCTTGAAACCATCATGTCCATGGTAAGAACCCATTCCACTTGGGCCAACTCCTCCAAACGGAAGATCTTCCATGGTTATATGTGAAATAACATCATTGACTGTTACCCCTCCTGAAGTAGTATGCTTTAAAACATAGTCTTGTTCTTTTTTATTGTTGCCAAAATAATAAAGACCTAAGGGACGATCTTTTGCATTCACATAATTAACTGAATCTTCGACTTTCTCATAAGACTTGATAGGAAGAACAGGCCCAAAGATTTCTTCTTGCATTAACTTCATATCCTCAGTCGGATTTAATACTAAGGTAGGTGGTATTTTGTAATGAGGTTGTTGTGAAAAATCTTCTTCACTTGGATTTATCTCAACTATTTCTGCCCCTTTATCTTTAGCATCTTTTAAATAGCTTTGTATTCGATCAAAGTGTTTTTCATTAATAATAGAAGTGTAATCTTCATTATCCTTTAATGAAGGATACATGGTTGAGACAGCTCTCACACTTTCTTCAACAAATTCAGAAACTTTTTCTTTAGGCACCAAAGCATAGTCTGGAGCTAAACAAATTTGGCCTGCATTCATGGTTTTTCCCTGCATCACCCTAACAGCAGCACCAGCTATATCTGAATCTTTTCCAAGAATAACAGGTGACTTACCTCCCAACTCTAAAGTTAGTGGTACAAGATTTTCAGAGGCCGCTTTCATTACATGCTTTGCTATAGCAGTTCCTCCAGTAAAAAGCATATGGTCAAAGGGTAAACTACTAAATGCAGCCCCTACTTCAGCATCACCTGTAAAAACAGCAATTTCGACTTCATCGAAATACTCTTCAAACATTGTTTTCATAACTTCTGAGGTGGCTGGGGTAATTTCAGAGGGCTTTACCATAACCCTATTCCCTGCAGCTAAAATTCCTCCCATTGGAGCTAACACTAAATTAACAGGGAAGTTCCAAGGACTGATACATCCCACTGTGCCCTTGGGTTGATATTCAATTCTTGCTCTTGCTCCCATCAAGCTTAAGAGAGGGCCTAATGGAGCTATCTCAGCTTTTCTTTTTTCAGGCTTCATCCATTTAACTAAATTCTTTTTGGCATGCTCTAAAGGACCAATAGCTGACATAACCTCAGTGGCGATACTCATAACTGGATCTCTATTACCAAAATCATCTTGTAGAGCTGAAATTATTTCATTTTGATATTTTTTTACCATAGAAATGCATCTATCTATTCTGTCTTTCCTTAGCTGAGCACTCGGAGGTCCTTCTTGGACGTGAAGTTGTTTCTGAAGGTCCAAGACCTTCTTCATTTCTATGATTGTTGCGTTAGTCATAATTTCTCCTAATACATAGTCTAAACTGTTCTTTTAGCTTTATCCTTTTCATTTGTAGCCTTTATTGTAGCTTTTATTGCATCCCAATCCTCATCTTTCATAGAAGCAAGAGCTCTGTAAAAAGTACCTCCAGTTAAATACTCTCCTCCGTCAATAGCAATAGTTTGGCCAGTTAGATAGTCACATCCGTCTGACATTAAAAAAGTTGCCAAGTTCCCTAATTCTTCCATTTTTCCTACTCTTCCCATAGGATTTTCACTGTACGCTCCCTGACCAGAAGTATCATTGGGATCTTGATTAGGAGATAGCCTAGCCCAAGCACCTTCAGTAGGAAAAGGTCCTGGTGCTATAGCATTTAATCTAATACCAGCATGACCCCATTCTGTAGCTAGAGATTTTGTCATGGCATTAATCCCGCTTTTTGACATAGCTGAAGGCACGGTAAAAGCTGACCCTGTCCATACCCAAGTAGCTAAAATAGATAAGATAGACCCACCTTTTTCAAGCTCAATCCATCTCTTACCCACCGAATGGGTTACATAAAAGGTTCCGTGAAAAACTATACTGGCAATGGCATCAAAGCCTCTATGTGATAAATCTTGTGTCCGAGAAATAAAATTACCTGCAGCGTTATTAACTAGCCCATCTAAAGGCCCTTCTGCAAAAATTTCTTCTATTGTTTCATCAACATCCTGTGCTCCCCTAATGTCTAACCCGTAACATTTTACAATTCCGCCATTCTCATCCATTAATTCTTTAGCCGTCTCTTCTAATACCCCTACTCTTCTTCCACAAATCAACACTTCTGCTCCGTATTTCAAAAAATACCTGGACATCTCTTTACCTAGTCCAGTTCCTCCACCGGTAACCAAAATCCTTTTGTCTTTTAATAAATCATCTTTAAACATAATTATTTTCCTATTTAAGGTAATTTCAATATTTTCATAATAGCATCAATTAACCTTCCTCAACTGCTTGGTTTTGGTCTTGAGGAACCCGTCTGTAGCCTTTATTTCTTATCCATTTATGTCTCGAATTTTTTTCGATAAATAGTAGTGTAAGAAACATGATCATAAAACCTAAAAGATAAGGATAGGTCGGAGAGACCATGTACAAAGGCATTGCTAAAAATGGAGAAACTACATGTCCTACGGGCAAAATCATCCCCATAAAGCCATTTGCCTTACCTTGATTTTCTTGACCTACAGATAAAGATAGCGAAGCAGATATTCCTGTACTTTGAGTTCCATGACCTAACCCTAAAAAGAAGAAAAGAAAATAAATGGCTGTGAGTGAGTTAAATAGAGATATACCTAATAGTGAAATGCCTGTTACTAAAGTCCCATAACGAACTAACGATCCCGGAGAAATTCTTAACCTATCAGCTAATAATAACTGCCCTAATAAACTTCCAAATGCCATTAACATAAACCCTATACTTGCATAAGTAATAGGATTTGAAGCCATAGGAGTTACTATATCTTGAAAAAAGAATGAGGCCGTTTGAACTAACGTCGCATTACAAATACCCATTCCTGCAGCAACTGCTAGAAATGGCCATACCTGGTTATCTGATAACCTCAATTTACTTTCTTCCTTCCTGTTCTTTAAGTCTTTATGTTTTAAAGGTTGACCAATTAAAACTAGAGTTGTTACTACAAGACCAAGGGAGAATAAATAGAAAGGAAGAGTGTAAGAAATTAACAACAGAAATCCAGCTATTGCCGGTCCAACTATTCTTCCTGCAGAAAATCCCGAATTTAGTCGCCCATAGCCAGCTCCTCTTTCTTCTGGATTAGTTACATCAGCTATCCAAGCTCCGGCTGCAGGTCTAGTAGCACTACCTAAAACACCGTTTACCATTCTAGCTAAAATTAAGACAGCTAAAAGTTTCCAACCTAAAAGAACATTAGAAGTACCTAAGGTAAGAGCTGAACTAAATAATATTAAAGACAAAGCGCATCCCAGAAGCCCTATTAAAACAACCTTCTTTCTTCCTCTACGATCACTTAGCCTACCCCAGTACGGACTAAACACCATCCACGCCAGAGCTGAAGATGCAAATATAGAACCTGTCTGAATCTCATTCAGTCCTAAATCCCTAGCTAAGGGAGGGATAGTGATAAAAACTACTGATTGACCAGCTCCTACAAAAAAAAGGCCGCCTGACAGTAACCATATAATTGAAGGAAGTTTTTTCATATAAAAAATAAACCAGAATTTTTCAGTTCTGATTTTTAAAAAGATTAAATTACTTTAATCCCCAAATTCTCTTATACCAACAGCCTGTCTAACTTTTATAATAATTGGTGTTGATACATCTAACGCCTTTTGTGCTCCTAACAATAATATCTTTTCCAATCCAGACCTGTCTTTTATGAGTTCTTCGTAATTTTTTCTAAAAGGGTTAATTTTTTCTTCTAGCAATTCAAATAATAATTCTTTAGCTTCTCCCCACGCTATCCCTTCTTGATATTGATTGGCTAGATTTTTTGTTTGATTGTCCGAAGCAAAAGCACGATAAATACTGAAGATTGATGATTCATTTATTTCTTTTGGTTCACCTGGTTCTTTTGAATCTGTTTTAATTTTCATTATCCTTTTTCTCAGGTCATCTTTTTTTAAAAAGATAGGTATAACATTCTGATAACTTTTACTCATTTTTCTTCCGTCAGTTCCAGGCAACACCCCCGCATCTTCCTCTATGGACACATCTGGAATGGTGAACACTTCTCCATAATGGTGGTTAAACCTTAAAGCTATATCTCGAGTCATTTCCACATGCTGTTTTTGGTCCTGTCCTACTGGAACAACATCAGCATTAAACATAAGAATGTCAGCTGCCATTAGAACTGGATAATTGAATAATCCCATAGTAATTCCTTTATCTG
Source organism: Gammaproteobacteria bacterium (assembly GCA_012965075.1). GTDB lineage: Bacteria > Pseudomonadota > Gammaproteobacteria > Magnimaribacterales > Magnimaribacteraceae > AEGEAN-183. The sequence continues at coordinate 12,093 of DTSY01000012.1, forward strand.
GATCATTCTTTTCATTTTCAAAAACAGCTGCTTTATAAGCATGGGCTCTATTCATCAGTCCTTTAGACGTCAGGCAACCAAGTATCCATGTCAACTCCATAATGTGAGGAACATCTGATTGCCTATAAAAAATAACCTCTTTTGGATCAAGTCCACAGGCTACCCAGCAAGCAGCTATCTCAAAACTTGATGTATAAGTTAAATCTGGATCATTATTTTTAATAAGCGAATGATAATCAGCCAAAAAGAGAAAAGAGTCCGTTAATTCATCTTTACTAGCCTTAATCGCAGGTAAAATAGCTCCAGCCAAGTTGCCAATATGAGGAATGCCACTTGTAGTAATACCAGTTAAGACTCTTTTCTTCTCAGACAAATTTTTCCCTTTTTTTTTATTTTATCCTAATGAAAGAATAAAGTACTTGATTCCATCTAAGTAATCATTAATATTTCGCGTTCTGAAATGACAAGAATATTTATAGCTCTCACACCAAAACCAGAATTAAACAAAATTATTTCTGATCTTAAAAATGATCAGGGGAAGCTTCTTTATAAAAACGCAAAGGTCAATTGGTCTAGAAATAATCAGCACCATATAACTTTGAATTTTATTGGTTCAATGGAGCCTGAACAAAAGGAAGAGATGTTTAATGATTTAAACCAGAGACCACCATTTAAAAATCTACCTATTGAGATAAGCAACTTAAGCTATTTTCCTAATGAAAATGGACAAGTTTTAGTCGCAAATATTTCTTTAACCCCAAGACTTCAAACGCTTTTTAATGAAATAGAGGTAACAGTAGCCAAAATAGGATTTGGAATGGCCCTAAAAACCTTTCGACCCCATATCACACTGGCTAGATTCAAGGATAAGAGCAGACCTTTTTCGGAACTAATTGAATTAGATGATTCTATAAGTTCCACTATGGATTCATTAGATATCTATGAGAGTACTTTCGACTCTGGGAAGACTTTACACTCACTTATAAAATCTTATAACTTCGAATAAAAAAAACACCGCTAAATGCAGTGTTTTAAATCGAAGTTGAAGGGTTCAGTGCGGGTTTCTTACTGTGCTACAAGTACCCTTCTTGTGCAGTTGACTTGCTTTCGCTTATCTTTTCACCCTTCTTCTTCTGTCCATTCTCTTTAGAATCTGGGTCTCGAGGTCCAGTTTCGTCTGAGTAATAGCGTAGTTGTAAAGATATCAAATTAAAAAAAGATTGCAAGCAAAAGAGAAAAAATTTAATTTGAATTTAGAATTATTATATTTATTAAATATAAACAATAACTTAGAGATTATTATTAACTTAATTTATTATAAAAAGGAGATAAAAGGCTTATTCTTTAAGTCTTCTAAACCATTGACTCTTATCACGTGGCTTAAAATTCTTTATACAATTAATAGCTTCATCTATGTTTGATATTAAATGAAAGTCGTCTAAAGTAGATTGAGGTATAAAGCCTTCTTTACAGGCTTTTTTAGTAAATAAGTACAAATCTTCGTAATATCCATCTTCATTTAAAAGAATTATTGGCTTTGAATGGATACCTAGTTGGTTCCAAGCAAGAGCCTCAAAAAATTCCTCCCAAGTTCCAACTCCACCAGGTAAAGAAATGACAGCGTCTGAAAGTTCTGCCATTTTTGCTTTTCTTTCATGCATGGTCTTAACAACATAAAGCTTGGTTAGGTTTTGGTGACCTGCCTCAACATCTTTAAGTCTTTCGGTTATAACTCCAGTTACTTCACCTCCACACTTCAAAACTTCATTTGCAATTTCATTCATTAAACCAACTCCTCCACCTCCGTAAACCATAGAGAAATTATTCTTAATAAGTTCCTGCCCCAAGGAAATAGCTATATCTTTATAGGACTCTTTGCGACCCAAACTAGATCCGGCAAAAATACAAACTGATTTCATAAATTAACTTTTGTGAAATATAACTATATCATTCCAAAATAGATTCAGATGAATAGAAGTCAATTAAAAATAGATATTGTCTCAGACGTTGTTTGTCCATGGTGTGCAATAGGATATAAAAAACTTTCCAAAGCTATGGAAGACTTAAATGAAGAAATTCTCTTTGAAGTCAACTGGAAACCCTATGAATTACATCCAGAAATTCCTACTGAAGGTTTTAATAAAGAAGAGTACTACAAGATCAAGTTTAGAAATTCTAATGGTTTAAAAGATCGATTTAATCACATTACTGAAGAAGGAAAAAAAGCTGGTTTAGAATTTAATTTCGATAAAAGTAAAAATCTGCCAAATACCTTCCTAGCCCATAGATTGCTTTGGTTTAGTAGATCAAAAGATATGCAGGACGTTATTGCAGAAGCTCTTTTTCATGCCTATTTTACGGAAGGAAGAGATATTGGATCTATCCATGAACTTATTTCAATCTCAACTGAAAATGGATTACAGAAAAGTGAAATTGAAGATTTCTTAAAAACCGATATAGGATCTGATGAAATTCTAAGAGAAGAGCTTAGGGCTAAAGAAATGAAAATTTTCTCTGTCCCCACTTATATTTTTAATAAAAAATATCTGCTAGTTGGAGGTCAGGAAGCTGATACCTTCAAGGCTTATATGAAAAAAGTAATAGAAGTTGACTCCAAAGTTTCTAAACCTTAATGCTTAACTTTGAATTAATAAAAGATGCGAAAGTAAATGCTGACTACTTTCCTTTCTTTGCAGTTGAAGATATTTTTTTAAACAAAGAAGATCACCCAAAAATAGCCTCTGATTTTCCTAATATAAAAAAAGGAGGTAGTTTTCCATCAGATTCAGTTACTTATGGAGATAGCATAGGATACTTGCTGAGAAGCTTAGAAGGAGACCAAATGCGAATAATCCTAGAGGAAAAATTTAAGGTAGATCTTAAAGATAAACCAGTAGTTACAACTTTTAGAGGATATTCCAGAATGAAAGATGGAAAAATCCATTCTGATTCTGAAACTAAAATTATTACAGTTCTTTTGTATCTAAATGAAAAATGGGATGAAGCTAAAGGCCTCTTAAGAATGTTAAAAGAAAAGGATAATTTGGATAGTTATATAAAAGAAATCCCTGCGACCATGGGTAGCATGATTGCCTTTGAAGTAACTAATAATTGTTGGCATGGATTTGTTC
>DTSY01000013.1 GCA_012965075.1 Gammaproteobacteria bacterium
CAATACTTTTCTCCACATGAGAATTTCTTATATTACCTAAACCCCCCGCCAACATGATCGGTTTATGGTAACCATATACATTATCATTAATTGTCATTTCAAAAGTCCTGAAATAACCCAAGATATTAGGTCTTCCGAATTCATTATTGAAAGCTGCAGCTCCTAAGGGAGCTTCAAGCATTATCTGTAAAGGAGAACATATTCGATCAGGTTTATTTTCTTTTCCTTCCCAATCTTCTTCAAAGTCAGGAATTCTCAAATTTGAAACACTAAATCCACATAAGCCTGCCTTAGGTTTTGCTCCTCTTCCTGTAGCACCTTCATCTCTTATTTCTCCTCCTGAACCCGTAGAAGCACCAGGAAAGGGAGAAATGGCTGTTGGATGATTGTGAGTTTCTACTTTCGTTACTAAATGAATAGGCTCCTCTTTAGTTATATAGACAGAAGAAGAATCGGGGTAAAACCTTTTGGCTTTATGACCCTTTAATACAGCTGCATTATCTTTATAAGCTGAAAGAACACCCTTGGAGTTTTTTGCGTAAGTATTGCGGATCATATCAAATAAGCTTTTAGGAGCTTTTTTTCCATCAATTTCCCACTCAGCATTGAAGATTTTGTGTCGACAATGTTCTGAATTTGCTTGGGCAAACATCATAAGTTCGGCATCTGTCGGATTAGCATTGTTTTCTAGGTAATTCATATACAGATACTCGATTTCCTCTTCGCTCAGAGCTAAACCAAGAAAATCATTTGCTTCGTAAAGAGATTTTTTTCCTTCCTTCAAAATATCTAATACAAGCACGGGCTTAGGTTGAAGTTGTCGAAATAAGTGTTCAGCACTAGAAATGTCAGTTATGACACTCTGTGTCATACGATCGTATATCTTTTGTCCTATTTCTTTGATCGAGTCCTTTTCCAGTTTAAGTGGAACTTCTAACGAAAAACACAAACCTTTTTCAATTCTTTTTAGAGAATCAAGACCAGCATTAATTAGAATATCTGTAGCTTTTGAAGACCAAGGAGAAATGGTTCCAACTCTAGGAATCAAAATAAATTGATTAGTTTTCAGTTCCTTTTTAAATATTTTGGCCTTCAGAATTTTACTTAGCTCATTTTCTGTTGGTTTTATTAGTTCTTTAGATTGGTAATGCAAAGAGCTAAAGAAAAAATCTTCACAATTTATTGCTTGAATCTGAGAAAAATCTTCTCTAATAAGTTCGAGAAGAGCTTTTAATCTAAACTCAGAGAGTCCTTGTTGCCCATTTAAAGCAACAAAAGAGAGAGAATCTTCTTTCGCTGAAACCATTAAGTTTTGAGGGGCGTATTATAGGTTAAGCTTTGAAATAGAAAAACCACTTTATATAGTGTTGTTTTATTTTTTTAACCACAATATATAGTGGTAAATGTTAAATTGTTGTTTATAATCACTCCCCCAAGAGGGGTATTTTTTTGTCGTGAAAAAGATCAGACCGGTTTCCTTTTGTGGCTTTCTTATTATTGTCTTACTAGGTCTGGACAATTCCGTAGTTTCCTTTAACTCTAACAACACCGCTTATCTTGAAGAAGAGTTAAATCTACTCTGGGAAGAGCATGATCCAGCAGGAAAGGATATTTTCCTGACTCGGGTTGTTCAAAGGCTGCCTGAGTGGGAAGAATTATTTAAAGAGGCAGCTGTTCAAACGGATCAACACTGGACATTGTTGGCCGCAATAAGTTATCAAGAATCCCATTGGAACCCAAAAGCAATATCAAAAACTGGTGTTAGAGGGTTAATGATGCTTACGCAAACCACTGCCAAAGAGGTTGGTATTTCTAAAAGAACTGACCCCAAGCAAAGTGTCAAAGGGGGTTCTATTTATTTTCAAAATCTTCTGGAAAAATTTCCAGATTCGATTCCTAGACAGGATAAACTTTGGATGACGATTGCTGCTTATAATTTGGGTTTTAGCTACTTGAAAGAAGCCAGAGAAAAAACTCGAAATACTAATGCCAATGCAGATAGTTGGATCGAAGTTAGCAAAGCTTTGATGCTTATGGCAACAGAAGAAAAGGATCCCTCGATGGTTGTTAGAATCAATGAAGCTCTGGACTACGTACAAAAAGTGCAACTCTACTATAGGACTCTTTCTGTAAATAAAAGAAGTTCCTCAATTTAAGCCCTCTAACTCATAAATAATTTTTCTTTTAGTGCAGTGACTCTGTCCCTATGAGCTGCTGCCTCTTCAAATTCTAAATCTTTGGCATGCTTATACATCAAGTCCTCTAAAAGGTTAATTTCCTTTCTCATTTGATCAGCATCTTGCAATTCTTCCAAGGGGGTAAAATTAAAGATATCAAGTACCTTCTTGTTATTTTTAGCACGGCCCCTTTTTCTTGTTGATCTTGCTCCTTCCATAATATCTAGTACAGATTTCTTTATTCCTTTAGGAGTAATGGAGTGTTCCTTATTAAAGTCTTCCTGAACTTTTCTTCTTCGGTTAGTTTCATCGATGGCCCTTTGCATTGAGCCAGTAATCTTGTCAGCATAGAGAATGGCTTTGCCAGAAATATGTCTTGCTGCCCTTCCAATTGTTTGTATAAGAGAGACATCAGACCTTAAGAAGCCTTCCTTATCAGCATCTAAAATAGCAACCAAAGCAACCTCCGGAATATCCAGGCCTTCCCTTAGTAAGTTGATGCCCACAAGAACATCAAATTCTCCGAGCCTGAGATCTCTGATGATCTCTACCCTTTCCACTGTATCTATGTCAGAGTGCAAATACCTAACTCGAATTCCATTTTCATCTAAATAGTCAGTCAGGTCTTCTGCCATTCTCTTGGTTAGCACAGTAACTAACACCCTTTGATTCTTGGGTGCGTATTTATGAATTTCTGAAAGTAAATCATCCACTTGGTTTGTGGCTGGTTTAACCTCAACTTCAGGATCCACCAAACCCGTTGGTCTCACCAGCAACTCAACTATTCTTCCCGATTTTTCCTTTTCATATTTTCCGGGAGTCGCGGAAACAAAGATTCTTTGACCTGATAGCATTTCCCATTCATCAAACCTTAACGGTCTATTGTCCAAAGCAACTGGGAGACGGAACCCGTAATCAACCAGAGTTTGCTTTCTTGAACGATCACCCCTAAACATACCGCCCAATTGTGGCAACGAGACGTGAGATTCATCTATGAAAACCAGAGTGTCTTCAGCAAGGTAGTCATACAAAGTTGGTGGCGGCTCGCCCGGCTGTCTGTCTGAAAGAAATCTAGAATAATTTTCAATCCCAGAGCAAAAACCAAGTTCTTGCATCATCTCAATATCATATAAAGTGCGTTGTTCTAACCGTTGTGCTTCAACTAGTTTATTTTCTTTGTTTAACTCCTCTAGTCTCGTCACCAACTCTTCTTTAATAAATTCAATAGCCTTCAAAATCCTATCTCTAGAGGTGACGTAATGGGACTTTGGATAAATTGTGGCTCTTGGAACTTCCCTAATAATTTCACCCGTTAAAGGATCAAAGTATTTTAATGATTCAATCTCTTCACCCAATAACTCTATTCGTAAAGCTTCCTTTTCAGAGTCCGCAGGAAAAACATCTATTACATCTCCACGCACTCGGTAAACCGATCTTCTAAAGTCTGCTTCATTTCTTTCGTATTGCAGCTCAGCTAGTCTCCTTAAAAGTGCTCTTTGATTGATCTGTTCTCCTCGATCTAAATGAATAACCATTTGAAAATATCTTCTGGGATCTCCTAATCCATAGATTGCGGAAACTGAAGCAACTATCACCACATCTCTTCTTTCCATGACCGCTTTTGTGGCTGATAAACGCATTTGGTTTATGTGTTCATTTATAGAAGCGTCCTTTTCAATATAAATGTCAGTCGTAGGCACATAAGCTTCGGGTTGATAATAATCATAATAAGAAACGAAGTATTCAACGGCATTATTGGGTAAGAAT
>DTSY01000014.1:0-1178 GCA_012965075.1 Gammaproteobacteria bacterium
TATCTAGACCCTTGACCATCATCTATCTTGATAAAAGTACCTGTCACGCACTCAGATGAAGGAGAAACAAGAAACAATAGCGTTGAATCCATTTGGGCGGGATCACATATCCTCTTTCTAGGGAATCCTTGGCTGATGTCCCCTATTCTTTCTAACATTCCATCAAGCATTTCAGAAGAAAAACAACCCGGTGCAATGCAATTTACATTTATGTTGTAGCTTGCCCATTCGGTGGCTAAAGCTTCTGTTAGTCTAACTACACTTGCCTTTGTTATGGAGTAGAGAGATGCAGCAGAATGAGGGGTGGTATTAAATGCAGCCATAGAGGAAATATTTACCATCCTTCCTGGTAACTTTTTATCAATGAGTCTTCTTGCCACTTCATTGGAAAGAAGATAGGGACCTACTAAATTTGTATCTACTACATTATCAATCAACTCATCAGACTGTTTAATAGCCCACTGCGCATCGGGTATACCCGCATTGTTAATCAAGGTATTTACAACACCCAGAGTATCTTCTGCTATTTGAACCACGTTTCTAATACTTTCCCTATCAACCATGTCAACACGTATGGGTTCACAGATTCCACCATCATCCCTAATTTCTTTGGCCAGTTCTTCTAACTTTTCAACTCTTCTAGCTGAAATAGCAACTTTAGCTCCACATTTAGCTAACACTTTTGCAAAACGGTAACCTAATCCTGAAGAAGCTCCCGTTACTAATGCCACTTGATCACTTAAATCCAGTGAAAAGTTTGGGTTTGAAAATTCTGTCATTTGTAATTTCTCCTATTTACGAAACATTAATGAAAAGGTTACTGACACCGATTTACTTATACTTGGAAGGCCTGCAACTGCTCTTAAAGACTCGATGCCATTAGACAAACCTAGCCTGTCAGCATTTAATAACAGAGGTTCTGAACTACTAACTGAAAAGGATTGATCATTCAACCTTGTTACTTTTAGCTTCACAAGCAAAGGAAACTGCTTATTTTTAAGTCCAAACATCCCTCTGTATTCAACTTCAGAAGATTTCCCAACTTCAGTTAATAAGATCTTTTCTAGATCTACTTCCAGTTTGAAAAAAGCACTTGGATAAATTTTTGTTTCAAATAATAGTTTGCCCATTCTCTCATTGCGAATAGGTATTAAAGTTTCCAAACTAGCAAGATTTAT
>DTSY01000014.1:1278-3876 GCA_012965075.1 Gammaproteobacteria bacterium
GTATTTGATGTTTTTTAAAAAGATATACGCAGCATTCATTAATTCTTTCAAAGGCATTTATCGAGCTTTGCAGGAAGAATTTGCATTTCAGGTAGAGTTTATACTTTCCGCTTTCTTAATTCCTGCCTCTTTTTTTATAGGTGAAAATGTGCTTGAAATAATCCTATTGTCAGGAAGCACTCTCTTCATACTGTTAGTGGAATTATTAAATACTGCCATTGAAACAACTTTGAACCGAATTGGCACAGAAGAAAATGATTTAACAAAGTATGCAAAAGACATGGGTTCAGGAGCAGTCCTTATTTCTCTTCTGCTTTGGTTAGTTACTTGGTCTTTGATAGCTATTTACTAGACTTCAAAGTCTAATCATCGTAAAAAGAGTTCTTTATAGGGAAATTTTTAAATGCGTCAGCTCGAAACTGTCTCCATGCGTACCAAGCTATCTTTTGGTATTGGAGCCTCAGGAGAAGCAGGAACTTTATGGATGTTCAACGCTCTCACTTTTTTCTTTTATAACCAGGTCTTGGGACTTCCTCCTGATCTAGCAGGATACGCTGTTGCCATAGCTATAGTTTTCGATGCTATAACTGATCCAGTTATGGGTTCGATTTCTGATCGATTCAGATCTAAATATGGCAGGCGACATCCTTTTATGTTTGCTGCCCCCGGACCAATACTAATAGCTTTATTTTTTATATTTAATCCTCCAGATTCTGTGAATACGGATTTTCAATTATTTGCTTGGTATACAGCCTTCACCATATTTTTAAGGGTTAGCCTGACGTTATTTACGGTGCCCCACTTAGCCTTAGGGGCTGAACTTTCAGACGACTATGATGAGCGTTCAAAGGTAATGAGCTACAACACTCTATTCGGATATGTAGGAGTTGTGTTTATGCACGTTTTTGTTTGGTTCATCATATTCGATAAATTCGAAGGCGGACAGAGAAACATAGATGCCTATTTTCCCATAGTAATTTATGCTTCGGTTTTGATTGCAACTTGCATTCTTGCTTCTGCTTGGTTTACCAAAGACCGCATTCCTTTCCTTAAAAAACCTCCAGATGATGGAGAAAAAATAGGATTTAAAAGGTTAATCAAGGACATGTCAGGCGCTATAACAAATAAGAATTACTTAAACTTATTAATTGGTCTTTTCTTTCTATCCGTGCTGATAGGAACCCATGAAACTTTGGGCTTATACATGGTTACCTTCTTTTGGGAATTAACTCCTTATCAAATAGGTTTTTTAATTATTAATAATATTATCGGTTATGTCTTGGGATTCATTCTAGCTGCTCGATTACACAGAAGATTTGATAAAAGAGCTACTATTGTTTTTACCTGTTTATCCCTCAGTATTTTTTGGTCCATGGCTGTCACACTTAGGCTTTTTGATCTAGCTCCCCAAAATACTACTTGGGAATTAGTTGTCTTCATCATTTGCTTTGGGGCTGTCTCATCAGCAAGCGGTTCCATCTTACACATAAGTGTGATGTCAGCTCTTGCAGATGTATCAGACGAAAATGAGCTAAAAACAGGCATGAGACAAGAAGGAATTTATTATTCAGCTAGAGCTTTTTTTGGTAAGGCTTCTAATGCATTCGGTCATGTGGTGGCTGGTATAGCATTGAAGTATATAGGTTTTCCTCAGAATGCTGTCCCAGGAGAATTGTCTAGCGAGATGATTTTCAAACTTGGAATAATTGATGGACCTTTCGCCATGGTCTGGGGTTTCATAGCAGTCTTCTTTTACTACCGATATGGAATTAACAGAAAGTATCATGCACAAATACAAGAACAGCTTAAGATCAAAAAAGAGGCCAATAACTCTTTAAATAAACCTGAATCTGTATAATGCGTGCTGAATTAACAACTTGAATTTTGAAATGAAGAAAGTTTCTCAGAAGAAAGTTACACCAATAAGAAATAAACCCTCTAGAAAACAAGCAGAAGAGGCAGTTAAAACCTTAATCAAGTGGGCTGGAGACAATCCTGAAAGGGAGGGTTTACTAGAAACCCCCAAAAGAGTGGTTAACTCTTACAAAGAATTCTTTAGTGGATACGATAGTAAACCGGAGCAGATTCTTTCAAAAACCTTTGATGAAGTTGAGGGATACGATGAAATGGTCATTGTTAGAAATATTACTATTGAATCTCATTGTGAGCACCATATGGTTCCTTTTATTGGTATTGCTCACATTGGATACATTCCTGATAAAAGAATAGTAGGCATAAGTAAATTAGCAAGAATAGCTGATGTTTTTGCTAAACGTCTTCAGACTCAAGAAATCATGACAGCCCAAATTGCGGACACTATAAACGAAGTACTTAAACCTAAAGGTGTGGCAGTAGTAATTGATGCTCAGCATCAATGCATGACAACTCGAGGAACCCACAAGACTGAAAGTAGCACTATCACAAGCAGGATGTTGGGTTTATTTAGAACGAATTCAAATACCAGAAGTGAATTTATGAATCTCATAAATTCAGCCAACAGTTAATTCTCTTAAAGTTGTCTAAGCAAGACATAGTTAACTCCGAATCTTTTATTCTTGCTTCTGGGTCTAAAATTAGAAAAAAAATTCTTTCAGATCA
>DTSY01000015.1 GCA_012965075.1 Gammaproteobacteria bacterium
AAGGTTTCAGAAAGCTGGTGTCTCCTAGGGGATTCGAACCCCTGTTGCCTGGATGAAAACCAGGTGTCCTAGACCAGACTAGACGAAGGAGACCCTTGATTTAGTGCGGCATTGTAAGAATCATGGACCTTAAGGTCAAACCCTATTCCACCGTAGCGTAATCGCTCTTACTTCTAAAATAAATAGTTAAATAGATGAAAACAGAGCTGATTAAAATTCCAGCCCAAAACTCAGTCATGCCAAACAACAACGGAATATCACTAAGTTCAGCTACTCCTAGGGTGGATTCGTATTCTTTAGGAAATGAACCTGCTCGTGACCAAGGCTGCACTCTTTCTACTAAGGAATCAAAAAAAACCGATGAAGACAAAGAAACTCCTTCCACTAATACTATGACTACGGGCGGTAGTATTGCGGCTACCACAGGTTTTCGAGAATAAGCCCCAGCGAGCATAATCCAAGTGATTATTGGGAGAGTCCATAAGCTTTGCATCCAAAGACTAAAAATAATTCTAATCCAGTCTAGCCAAGGGTAAGCCTGCCAAGCCCAAGTAAAGGGGACGATGTCTGAAACAGCAAAGTAAATAGATCCTGCTGTTACTGACACCAGGTGTAAAAACAATAAAGCAGGAATGACTAATAAAGGGGCAATAACTAGAGCGACTATTAATTTTGAAAAAACCGTAAAGGAATCTGAAATAGGGAAAGATCTCCAGAAAATAATACTTTTATCTTTTCTCTCATCAAAAAATGTACTCAAACTATAAGCAAGAACAGCAAAGCCTAAAGCTATTACCAAAGGAATTCCTAAGACCAACAACCCGGCTCTAATAGCTGCCTTTCTCTGATCAAACGTAGCTTCGTTCATTTGTTGTACTACCTTTGTGTCAGAAAAGACATCTGTAGAGAATTTGAAATTTTCTGTATTGACTTCGGTCAAACCCAAGTAAACCATCACTACTACAAGAGACATAAAAGCTGCCACAATCCAAGGTAAATACACAAATCCCCATTTATGTTCCTGCAATTCCCTTCTGATCATGGCCTTCAGGGCGTTCATTTATCTTCTCCCTCTTTATTCTTTTTCATCACCGCTAGAAAAAGATCAGCAATGGCAGGGGGATGTACTTCTCCGAAATCTCCTAGTCTATCTGCTTCAACATTTTCATACAGATATACGGGCCTTCCTAATTCGGTTCTAATGTAGAGGGGATTCAGGGCCTTTGCTTTCTCAATATTTTCAGCTTTCGGTCTCAGTTCAAGAAACTTTTGATTTAATTCATCAATGGACCCACTCATTACTTCTTTCCCTTGGTCCATGAAAACCACATCGGATAACACCCCTTCTATTTCCTCTACCTGATGGGTGCTGATAATGATGGTCTTGTTACCATCGTAGTAATCTTCAATTAGTTGGGAATAAAATTCTTTACGATAGGATAAATCCAAACCTAAAGTAGGTTCGTCAAGAACCAAAAGCTCTGCATCAATTGCCATGATTATTGCGAGATGCAGTTGCACAATCATTCCCCTGGACAAAGTTCGTACCTTTGAATTTCTCTTGATATTGGTGTTGGATAAGATTTTCCTAGCTTTGCTTAAATCAAATCTTGGGTGAACTCCTTCCACGTATTTAAGAACTTGCCCTACTTTCATCCATCTAGGCATAATTGCTACATCGGTTATAGAGCAAACTCGTTTTAGTAGTTCATGTCTATTTTTATTCGGGGAAAGACCGAGAACTTCTAGCTCCCCTGTCGTATCAACTAGACCCAGTACAGCTTGTAAAAAAGTAGACTTACCGGCCCCATTTGGCCCGATGAGACCCATTATTTGCCCTGAATGAACGTCTAAATTGAAACTCGCTAAAGCTGAGTTACCTGCATACTTCTTCTCGATATTTCTGGCCTTTATAACTGTATTTTGTTCCATCTTTATCTTTTATTAACTAATTCGACTAAATCTATATCCAACTGATCAGCTTTTCTTAATACTGCTGGCCAATCTCCTTTCAAGAATTTTTCTTTTTCGATCTTAACTAATTGCTTTTTGGCAGGCACAGTAACAAACATTCCTAGCCCTCTCCTTTTTTCTACGATCTTGAGGTCTACCAACTCTTGATAAGCTTTTGAGACTGTTAAAGGATTAACTCCGCCCTCTACCGCCATCTGTCTAACAGAAGGTATTGGTTCTCCCGCGTCTAAGACTCCGTCAATAATCAACGAAACAACATGGTTTCTTACCTGCTGATAAATTGGTTTGTCGTTAGTCCATTGCATGGGAACACCTTCGTACAAGTGTATTAGTAAAGTAACACACTTACAAGAAAAACTACTTTTTTAACTTTTTCTGAATGGATGCAAAAACTCCTCTAAATATATTTGCTTCCAAATGATCTAACTTAGACCGTCTAAAAAACCTTCTGACTCTGGTCAATAATTGTCTAGGATTATCAACTTTATAAAACTCTATTTCTTGCATCAGTTCTTCAAAATGCTCTATTAATCTTTCAACTTCTGCATTTTCTGCAAGCGGAACATCCCATTCTTGTTCTTCTAACATACCTTCAACAGATAGGGCTTTTAATCTTATCTCATAAGCTAAGATCTGAATGGCTTGTGAGAGATTTAATGAAGTATATTCTTCGCTTGAAGGGATATGTACATGAAGATTACACAAACCAAGTTCTGCGTTTGTTAATCCTCTGTCCTCTCTACCAAATATAACTGCTATCTTACTTTCAGGTTGTTGACTTAAAGATAGAATTTTTTCCGCGGCCTCTTTTGGAGTTACTATAGGCCAAGGAACTTTACGATTTCTGGCACTGGTACCAACGACGAAGTGAGAATCAGAAATAGCATCCTTTAGAGTTTTATACACCTCAGCATTTTCAAGTACATCTGTTGCCGCCTTGGCTCTATAAAAAGCCTTTTCATTAGGAAACTCTTTAGGCGAAACTAACCCCAATTGTTTTATGCCCATATTCTTCATGGCTCTAGCGGCAGCACCAATGTTTCCTGGATGGGTCGTTTCAACTAAAATAAACTTTATTGATTCTTCGATCAGCTTTAATGCTTTTTCTTTTCCTTTTTCTTTTTCAGACATACTCATATTCTATCAGGCTAATTTCTAGCTTCTGATAGAATACGCAACCTTTGAATTAGCTATGGAACCAAAAGTAAATATCGCTCTTGAAGCTGCTCGAGCAGGAGGCAAAGAACTCCTTCGTTTTGCCGATGAAGTAGATACGATGGATGTCATAGAAAAAGGGCCCACTGACTACGTTACTGAATTGGATAAAAGAGCAGAAGATATCATCATAAGTTCTTTAAAAAAGACCTACCCCAGACATAGTTATTTATCTGAAGAAATAGGAGAAATAAAAGGGAAAGGTGAAGATGCTGATTCAGTCTGGATTATTGACCCACTAGATGGAACAACTAATTATATTCATGGTTTACCTTACTACGCGATCACCATTGCTTATGTAGAGAAAGGAAAGACTCTGCATGCCATAACTTTGGATGTCTCAAGGCAGGATGAGTTCACCGCCAGCTTAGGCAAAGGTGCTTATCTAAATAATAGGCGAATTCGAGTGAGTAAAAGGACAGGAATCAGAGGAGCACTCCTCAGCAACTCTTCTCATAACACAGAAACGGGTAGGATTCGTCACGATAATATTGCAACTTTTAGAGCTCTTTATTCCCATGGCTTAACCATCAGAAGAACTGGATCTACTGCTTTAGATCTAGCTAATGTTGCTGCTGGTAGATTGGATGGCTTCTGGGGCAGTGGTCTTGAAGCTTGGGATATAGCTGCTGGTGGTTTATTGGT
>DTSY01000016.1 GCA_012965075.1 Gammaproteobacteria bacterium
TGCGCTACCAGACTGCGCTATGCCCCGAAGGCCGTGCATGTTAAGTATCCTTTGACTGACCGTCAAATAAAAGATTAGCTTTCTAGCTCTTAAAAATAATGAGAGAATTAATCTTTAACTCTAAACACTCATGGCAATAGTTCTTGACGGGAAATTACTTTCCCAATCGACAGAAAAGAATCTGTCTAAAAGAGTGCGATTAATAAGAGAGAGAACAAAGATCGTCCCGACTCTGGCAGCTATTTTAGTCGGTTCAGATCCCGCTTCGGCTACCTATGTTCGAATGAAAGGAAATGCTTGCGCAAGAATTGGAATAGATTCTCTTAAAATTGAATTAAGTGAGAACACCTCGACTTCTCAACTTATTGAAGAAATATCTAAATTAAATAAAAATGAAAATGTACATGGAATTCTTTTACAACACCCTGTACCTAAACAAATAAATGAAAGAAAGTGTTTTGATTCTATATCCCTAGAAAAGGATGTTGATGGGGTGACTTGCCTTGGCTTTGGAAATATGTCTATGGGTGCAGCTGCTTATGGATCATGTACGGCTATAGGAATTATGAGACTTCTAAAACATTACAAAATAGATATATCTGGAAAACATGCCGTTGTAGTAGGTCGAAGCCCAATATTAGGAAAACCTATGTCTATGATGTTATTAAATGAAAATGCTACCGTTACAGTTTGTCACTCAAAAACTAAAGACTTAGCGGATCATGTAAGACAAGCAGAAATTTTGGTGGGAGCCGTAGGCCTTCCTAGGTTCATAAAATCTGATTGGATCAAACAAAACTCAGTTGTTATTGATGCCGGATACCATCCAGAAAAATGCGGAGATATAGACTTACATAACATTGAGAGTAAATGCTTTGCTTTTACACCCGTTCCTGGTGGAGTTGGCCCTATGACCATCAATACCCTGCTTCTTCAGACGGTTGAAGCTTGTGAAAGAAGTGTTGAGAAATGACCTAACTCATTTTTTTTAGTAATCTATATAGGAAGATAATCATTAGCTCTATGGAAGAAAATCAAACTCATTTTAATGTTGTAATCGTAGGTGCCGGAATTTCAGGAATAGGTGCTGGCTATAATCTACAAAAAAAATGCCCCCATAAATCCTTTGTGATCTTTGAAGGTAGAGAGAATTTCGGCGGAACTTGGGATCTTTTTCGTTATCCCGGAATCAGGTCTGATTCAGATATGCACACCATGGGATTTAGATTTAAACCTTGGGTAGGTAAAAAAATGATTGCTGATGGTCCTTCCATTCTTAATTACCTAGAAGAAACAATATCTGAAAATAACCTTGGTAATAAAATTAGGTATCAGCACAAAGTCTTGAGCTCTTCATGGTCATCTTCAAATTCAAGATGGAATTTAGAAGTTAGCAATGAAAAAACTGGTAACTCTGAAAGCTTTACATGCAACTTCTTAATGTTGTGTGGAGGTTATTACAACTACGACGAGGGTTATACTCCTCACTTTGATGGCCAAGAACAATTTAATGGCCAAATAGTACACCCACAAAAGTGGACTGAGGATGTAGATTACAAAAACAAAAAGGTAGTTGTTATAGGGAGTGGAGCCACTGCAGTAACAATGGTGCCTGCGATGGCTAAGGAAGTTGAACACATTACCATGCTTCAGAGATCTCCTACCTATTATGTAGCAGCGCCGGATGAAGATTTTATAGGTAATTTCTTTAGTAAAATTTTCCCTATAAAAACTGCTTATTTTTTAACCCGCTGGAAAAATATTCTTTTGGGAAGATGGTTCTATATCAGGTGTATGAATAGTCCTGAAAAGATTAAAAAAATGTTAATCGACGGTGTTAGAAATCATTTAGGTGAGGACTACGACATTGAAACTCACTTCACACCTAGATACAAACCTTGGGATCAGCGCCTCTGTCTTGTTCCAAATGCTGATATGTTTGAAGCCATCAATTCTGGCAAGGCTTCTGTAGTAACGGATCACATTGAAACATTTACTAAAAATGGAATTAAGTTGAAATCGGGAGATGAGCTTAAAGCTGATCTCATAATTACTGCAACTGGACTCAACTTACAATTTCTCAATGGTATCGAAGTCAAAGTAGATAATTCTACTGTCAATATAGGCGAAAAGATGGCCTACAAAGGCAGAATGTTTAGTGATGTTCCTAATTTGTCTGCGACTTTTGGTTATACAACTGCTAGTTGGACTTTAGGTGCTGACTTAACTTCTGAGTATGTATGTAATTTACTAAATTATATGGATAAAAAAGGTTACGACTATTGCTCACCAGCCATAGGGGGAGATGTTCTGCAAGAAGAGAATTATCTAAACCTTTCTTCCGGCTACATTAAAAGAGGAGTAGACAAAATGCCTAAACAAGGATCAAGATCACCTTGGAAAAATACTCAAAACTATTTATCAGATATCTCGGAAGTTAGATGGGGTTCTATTTCTAATAACGATCTTCATTTCAAAACGCTAACAGCTAAATAATTACTTCCAATAAGGATCTTTTAGAAGTCTCTTATAAAGCTTACCAGTAGGATGTCTGGGTAACTCCTCTTTAAAGTCAATGCTCTTGGGGCACTTAACATGGGAAATTTTTTCTTTGCAATAAGCGATAAGTTCTACTTCAAAATTAGGTCCTGCATCAGACATATCAGCAGGCTGCACGACAGCCTTCACTTCTTCTCCCATTTCAGTATTCGGTATTCCAAATACAGCAACATCCGTTACTTTAGGATGCATAATCAAGGCATCTTCTGTTTCTTGTGGATAAATATTTACTCCTCCTGAAATAATCATAAAAGCCTTTCGGTCGGTCAAATACAAATAACCCTCTTCATCAACATAGCCAATATCGCCAAGTGTGCTGTAGCCTTGCTTCGAGATTGCATCTTGGGTTTTTTCTTTGTCTTTATGATATTCATAGCTTGTGGCAGTGTCCCCGCCAAAATAGATTCCTCCTGGCTCTCCTATAGGAAGCTCATTATCTTCATCATCAAGAATGTGTAATTCTCCAAATATAGGTCTTCCAACGGTTCCTTTGTGTTGCATCCACTCTTCAGAATTTGATATGGTCATTCCATTAAATTCCGTTCCCGCGTAGTATTCGTAAAGGATAGGACCCCACCAATTAATCATACTTTCTTTTACTTCAACAGGACAAGGAGCCGCAGCATGTATTGCAACCTTATGAGAAGACAAGTCGTAACCTTGTCTTAAGGATTCTTCCATTTTTAAAAACCTTACAAACATAGTCGGAACCCATTGTGAATGAGTGACTTTATAATCCTGGATAGCTTTTAAAGCAGCTTCTGGATCAAACTTCTCCATGACTATTGAAGTTCCACCAAGAGATAAAAACCCGGTGTTGAAACCAAGAGGTGCTGAATGATATAGGGGTGCTGGAGACAAATAAATGGTGTTTTCATCACCACTATAAATTCCTTCAACTACTCTGCCAAGGCCAAGATCTTCTTCTTCTTGGGTATATGGCAATGGGTTCAAGGCTAGTTCTCGGTAAATTCCTTTAGGTCTTCCGGTTGTCCCCGAAGAGTAAAGCATTGCTCCGCCTTGGCATTCATTATCTACGGCCTCAGCTGGCATAGACTCTAAGATTTGCTCATAAGAGTCATATCCATTAGAAGTACCATCCAGCATAAACTTCTTTACATCTCGCAAAGATCCCTCAAGATTCTTTGCTGTTTCTTCTAAGAACTTAGAAGTTATAAAAGCCTTTGCACCACAATCTTTAACAATGTACTCAACTTCAGAGGGTTGAAGTCTCCAGCTCAT
>DTSY01000017.1 GCA_012965075.1 Gammaproteobacteria bacterium
ACCTCATCTACGGAGAAATTGCCTCTAGCAGAGATATTTATATTGCTATATTGAGGAGCTACGTCAGGAAAATAAACGGTTCCTTTGCCGTGATCGGGCCAAATCTTAAAGATAATTAAACAGATGGAGAAAGTAATCAAAAATATTATTTGTACTGGGTGTTTCAGAAAATTAGAGACTCTCCTCGCATAAAATCCGGTAAAACCTGGCAATGAGGTAGGCTCATCAGACTCCAACCTCCTTACTTGATCAATTTGTTGCTCAGCGCCTCTTCCTTTAGCTAAACCTCCAAAAAGCGCACCCAATACAGGAGCAAAAAATAATGCATAAAGAAGAGAGCCGGTGAGAACGAAGAAAACAGTCATAGGCATATCTCGTATGAAAGCACCCATACCGCCCCAAAACATCAATGGGGTAAAGGCTACTAAAGTAGTAGCCGTAGAAGTAACAACAGGCCAAAACATTCTACTCACAGCAGTGGTATAGGCTTGAACTCTTTCCATACCTTCAGCCATTTTTCTATCAGCATATTCTGTAACAACTATAGATCCATCAATGGTCATTCCCATTGAAATTAACATCCCAAACATAACCATGAAGTTAAATTCTTTACCTAATATGGACATAATCATTAATGCAAAGAGATAACTAAATGGAATAGCCATTCCAACCAGCATTGAAGTCCTGAACCCTAGTGCCGCAAGCACAACTATCATTACTATAACCACAGCAGTAAGAACATTTCCTTCAGTTTCAGAAATCATATCAAGTGCCCATTCAGCATTGTCTCTAGAGTAAATAACTTCGATTCCTGGAGGAAATCTCTTCTGTTCTTCTGCAACTAATGCTTTAACCTTTTTATTGGTGTCTATGACATTAGTTCCACTCCTCTTTTTAATGTCTATAGAAACAGCCGGCATCCCATTAATTCTTGAATAGCCTGATCTATCTTTAAAAGTTCTCCTTATTTCAGCCACATCAGCTAATGTAACCACTGAATTTCCTGATACCTTAATGGGTAACTTATTGATATCTTCTAAGCTGTCAAAAACGCTAGGAACATTTACTTGGAATCTTCCTTTACCTGTATCTTGTGATCCTGCAGGGATTACTCGGTTAGCGTTTGAAATTGCCTGATATAACTCGCTCATCGAGATCCCGTAAGACTCAAGGTCAGATTTACGAACTAAAGCTTCCAGCATCTCTTCAGGAACCCCCTGAAGGTCAGCTTCAAGTACTTCTGGAATAGTTTCAATCTCATCTTTAAGGTTTTCAGCAAGCTTTCTTAATACTCTTTCAGAAACAGAATCACTCAGTAGACCAACAGTCAGAATTGGCTCATCGCTAGTAGAAAATTCAAGAACATTTGGTTCTCTGGTATCAGCAGGGAGTAGAGGTCTGACCTCATCAACCTTAACTCTGACATCGTAAAGGCCCTTGTCCATATCCCAATCTTGGTCAAATAATGTTGCGATAAATACGTAACCTGTAGTAGCGGTTACTCTAACTTCCTCAACTCCCTCGATAGTTCTTAATGCAGTTTCAAGTGGTTTAGCGAGGAGTCTTTCTGCATCTTGGGGGGAGACGCCCTCGTAAACCACTGAAACTCCGACTCCTGGAAACTGAACGTCTGGTTCAGTAGCTTTTGGTAAGGTTCCTAAAGCATAGATGCCCCATAAACTGAGTAATATGAAAACGCTTACTGAAGCACGAGATTTGTTAATTGCAGCTAAAACAATATTCTTCATACTTCAGGAGATTGTGATACTTCCTTAACATTAACCGTTTGGCCTTGGAAGACATACTCCTGACCAATAGTAATTATTTTTATATTTCTTGGAAGACCTGATATCCAAATGCCATCAATAGTATCTTCTAATATTTCTATTTGGTTAAACTCTACCTGATTGTCTTCATTTACAGTTCTTATACCCAGTTCGCCATCTTCACCAAGCATTAAGATAGAAGGTGATATTCTGTGTGCAAGGATTGTATTTCCTTCGATTTCTATTTGAGCCGATACTCCATCTCTTATAGATCTATCAGAATTTTTGACATCTATTTCTACTCTAAATGTTCTTGTTCCTTTATTGGCAGACGTGCTGACAAAGGAAACTATTCCTTCAACTTTTTTCCCAGAAATTAATTCAGCCCTGGCCTTCGAACCCACGTTAACAAAGTTAATTTCTTTTTCTGAAACTTCACCAATTAACCTCATGGGGTCTGGATCAATTATGGTTGCACAAACAGCCCCGGTATTAAGGTAATCTCCTTCTTTCACTGAAAAAGTCTCTAAATAACCATCAAAGGGTGCATTTACTTTTGGATACGAAGTTCTCCCTGCGTTGTATAGTTGGCAGATCAATTGATCTTTTTTTACAAACTGACCTTGCTTTACTGGTCTAGAAACCACTGTTCCGCTTGCCTCAGCCCTTATCTTAACTAATCTATCTGCCTCAGTGACTCCACTCACTTTTATTTTTTTTACTCTTTCGAAGGCATTGCTATTTAGAACAGTTACTGATGATATGGTCTCAAGTGTAATCTTAGATTTAGCTTCAATGCCTTGGTCTGAAAGCATTCCAGACAACATCCAGCCAATAGCTAAGACCAAAGTAAGAAATGAAGTAATGTATGTTTGTCTTATTTTCATGTGTAAGTAGGTGTTATACCTAACTATAACACTAAAATAGTAGTAATAAAACTAAATTAGATGTTTCTTTTTCAGTTCTTCTAACTTAGATTGGATTTTTTCTTTCGAACTCACTTCAGTAGTTAGGTTTTGCTCTGTTGGTTTGATTTCCCAACTGGATTGTATTCTTTGGTCGATATCCTTTAAAGGTTGAGTCCGATTGTATCCTTGTTGTTTTTGCCATTGATATTTCACATGCTGAATAAATTTACTATTCCAAGAATTATGAGCTTGGCCAGTTTCTCGCCAATAGAGAATAAACTCACTTAAGGTTGAATCCGCAAAACCCCGATCTATTTCTGTAAGAGCTAAAACTTCATAGAAATCTTGGCTTGGTTTCCAGCTTGGCGAAATAGGTTCTGGAAGTTCAGAATTATCAATTAAATGCTGGGTTTTAGCCCACTGCCTTCTAACTTGTGCAATAAATTTACTGTTCCAAGTATCAGATTCTTCTCCCTTTTCGCTCCAGTACAAAATAAACTCAGGTGTTTCTTCATTAATAAATTCTTCGCTAACCCCAGCCTTGGTTAGTATCTCTATGGCTTCTTCGTCAGGCAGCCAAGATTGATCTATAGCTTTTCTTTTTAATTTTTTAAAGTCTGAAATTTCCTGTGAACGCCATTTCTTAATAACGAACCTTAGGAATTTAACCCCCCATGAGTAACTGGTGTCACTTTTCTCTCTATGAAGATGTACGAAGTCATCTAATTGAGACAATACAAAAGATTTAGAAATTCCATAGTCACTGGCTTGATCTATTAAAGCAGCATCTGGTTCCCAATTTTTTTCCATGAAAGACTCCTTTCTTTCTTCAAAAGCTTTTGTGCCCGTATTTTCGTTTCTGGCTTTGCTTCCAGAGGATGCCAAAGAAATTCTTTTAGCGCCTTTATCAAAGTTGATTAAGCCCCTTAGTTGTAACTTTGAGAGCAAAGTTATTACCTCATTTTCACTCCAGAAAATGGTTTCCTCAAGTATCAATCTCACTTCTATAAATTCATTATTCAGCGAGTTTATTACCTTTTTTACTGTCTCTAGCATTACTGCTTCGGAGAGCCCTAGGGTTTTAGCAGCGTCTTTTGAAAAAGAAAGAAAGTTATCCGTCATAT
>DTSY01000018.1 GCA_012965075.1 Gammaproteobacteria bacterium
TTTTTCCATTACGTTTATTCTTGATTTTATAGAAAATTGTTATGTCTGTAGTGATTAGTGGAACCGGAATTTATACCCCTGAACAGAGTATAAATAATAAAGAGTTAGTTGAGAGCTACAACCAGTACGCTGACTCTTATAATGAAAGGTATAAAGAAGATATCTCAAAAGGCACTATAGAAGCTTTAACTCACTCTAACGAGGATTTCATTAAAAAAGTTTCTGGAATAGAAAGTCGTTACGTTTTGGACAAAGAAGGCATTCTTGACCCTGAAAGGATGAGACCTTTGTTAGCAGAAAGATCCAATGAGCAACCTTCAGTCCAGGCAGAGATAGCTGTTTCTGCTTGTTTACAGGCTTTAGAAAATGCTAACAAGAAGGCAGAGGATGTGGATGCTGTTATTTGTGCTTGCGCAAACTTACAAAGGGCTTACCCAGCAGTAGCCATTGAAATACAAGATTTACTGGGAATAGAAGGCTATGCATACGATATGAACGTTGCTTGTTCTTCATCAACGTTCGGAATCCAAAATGCTGTTAGTGACATAAGAGCTGGATTGGCAAAAAGTGTTTTGGTAGTTAGCCCTGAAATATGTAGTGGACATTTAAATTTCAAAGATAGGGATGGTCATTTCATCTTTGGAGATGTTTGTACAGCCCTTCTTTTAGAACAAGATGTAGGATCTGATAAAAAAGGTTATAAAATTATAGACACTAGATTAAAAACAGTTTTTTCTAATAATATTAGAAATAACTTTGGCTTTTTAAATCAAGCTGAGAATAGCGATTTAAATTCTCCTGATAAATTATTTATTCAAGAAGGAAAAAGGGTATTTAAGCAGGTCATACCTATAGTAGCTTCTTTAATAGAAGATCATTTGCAAAAAAACAATATACCTATTGATACAGTTTCACGCCTTTGGCTGCACCAAGCTAATTTAAGTATGAATCAGCTCATAGCTAAAAAATTATTAGGAAGAGATCCTGGAGCCGAAGAAATGCCAATTGTTCTAGACGAATACGCCAATACAAGTTCAGCTGGATCAATAATTGCTTTTCATAAATACCAAGATGATTTAAACGTGAATGATATAGGGGTTATATGTTCTTTTGGGGCTGGATATTCGGTTGGCAGTATAATAGTCCAAAAGATTTAATCCTGAATGAGAATATTGCTTAGTTTTCATAGATTCCTTAAAAATTTAAAAAACCTTGATTTTATTGGATTTTTATCTATTAGACTGTACCTTTTTTATACTTTTTGGTCTGCAGGTACAGATAAATTAAATACTTTTGATCAATTTACAGAGTGGTTAGGTTCATTAGGGTTAATCTTCCCTGAAATATTCAGTTGGGTGGTTATAGTTACAGAAATTGGTGGAGCTTGCCTTCTTTTGATAGGTCTCTTCGTTCGATGGGCTGCAATTCCTCTACTTATTGTAATGGCAAATGCAATTCTTTTAGTACATTGGCAAAACGGATGGGCACTAGAATCTAACGGTATTGAAATGGCAGTCACTTATTCCATTATGTTAGTAATTCTTCTTCTTTCTGGGGGTGGAAGGTACTTTAGTCTTGATTACTGGATTTCTAGAAAATAATCCATGAAGTTCTTTGAGAGTTCAAGTCTTTCTCATGAACCTCTGGTTCGGATAAATGAGTGGATAGAAGAGGCTGTAAAGTTAGAAGTACCTTTACCGCATGCTATGAATTTATCGACAGCAGATGATTTTGGTCAACCTTCTTCAAGGATGGTCTTACTTAAATCTATTTCAGATGAAGGTATGGTTTTTTATACAGATTATGAAAGTCATAAAGGGAAAATATTGCAGAAAAACTCTAAAGCCGCTTTAAATTTTTGGTGGGCTAAAACAGATAAACAAATAAGAATTGAAGGAGTTTGTATTAAAACCTCTGACCAAGAGTCAGATGAATATTTTCAGTCGCGACCTAGGGGGTCGCAAATATCCGCCAGTGTTTCCCTACAGAGCAAAGAGATAAGAAATTATGAAAATCTTGTGAAAGAAGCAAAAGATTTAGAGAAAAGGTCTTCAGGAAGCAATTTGAAAAGGCCATCTAGATGGGGAGGGTACAAGTTAATTCCTAATAGGATAGAATTCTGGAAAAATGAGGTAAACAGGCTTCACAGAAGGGAGCTTTTTATTCTAGAGTCAAATAAATGGCGGAAAACATTGCTTTCTCCTTAGAGGTTTCTTGCATGGAAAGCCAAACGAAAATAGAATGTTAATAACAAGTGGCCTTTAGTTAGGGTCACCACTGAATATGCCGCAGATTACCCTACCAGATAAAACTAAGAAAAGAATTAAGGACCCGATAACGGTCGAAGATCTGGCTAAAGAAATTGGTCCAGGTCTAGGAAAAGCTGTTGTAGCTGGAAAATTAGATGATATTTTAGTCGATGCTTCTGAAGAAATAACAGAAGACTGTAAAGTTCAAATCCTCACTGCTGAAGACGCTGAAGGTCTAGAAATTATAAGACATTCATGCGCACACTTATTAGCCCATGCCTTGAAGCAGCTTTTTCCCAAAGTCAAATTAGCTATAGGTCCAGTAATAGATGAAGGGTTTTATTACGACATCCTTTTAGATAAATCTTTGAGCGATAAAGATTTAGAATCCATAGAAAAAAGAATGATGAAGTTAGCAAAAAAGAAATATCAAGTTATAAGAGAAGTAGTGAATAGAGAAAGAGCCAAAGAAGTTTTTAAATCTAGAGGAGAGACCTACAAACTTAAAATTATTGATGAAATACCGACCGGAGAAACAATAGCCTTATATCACCATGAAGAGTATGTCGATATGTGCAAAGGTCCACACGTGACTAACACTAAGCATTTAAGCGCTTTTAAACTTACCAGAATTTCAGGGGCATACTGGAAAGGTGATTCCAATAATGAAATGTTACAAAGAATATATGGAACTGCCTGGAAGACTAAGAAAGAGCTTGATTTATACCTTAAAAGGTTAGAAGAGGCAGAAAAAAGAGATCACAGGAAACTAGGAAGAAGTCTAGAATTATTTCATTTTCAGGAGGAAGCTCCAGGAATGCCTTTTTGGCACCCTAATGGAAAGACTATATTTACTCAAATTGAGAATTATTTAAGAGAGCAGCAACTCAAAAGAGGATACCAAGAAATACACACCCCATCTATTTTAGATATTAGTTTGTGGGAGAAATCAGGGCACACTGAAAAGTTTAATCAAGGAATGTTTAGGACTGAATCTGAATCACGAGAATATGCTGTGAAGCCGATGAATTGTCCTGGCCATGTTCAAATTTTTAATCAAGGATTAAAAAGTTACAGAGACTTGCCTCTTAGACTCTGTGAATTTGGTTCTTGTACTAGAGATGAGCCTTCTGGGACTCTTCATGGATTAATGAGAGTGAGAAGTTTTACTCAGGATGACGCTCACATTTTTTGCACTCATGACCAATTGGCAACAGAAATAAGTAACTTTATTGATATGGTTTTCTATGTTTATAAGGATTTTGGTTTCGAAGATATTGGAGTAAAAATGGCAACTCGGCCTGAAATGAGAGTTGGAAATGATAAGGTTTGGGATGAATCTGAATTAGCCCTTGAAGAAGTTTTGAATAGTAAAGATTTGAAATGGGAGAGGCTTGAAGGGGAAGGAGCTTTTTATGGACCAAAGGTTGATTTCCATTTAAGGGATTCTCTTAATAGAGTTTGGCAATGTGGGACTATACAAGTAGATTTCTCTATGCCTGAAAGACTAGGAGCTAAGTATGTAAATGAAAAAGGCAATAGAGAAACTCCCATCATGCTGCACAGAGCTACACTAGGTTCATTCGAAAGGTTCATTGGTATTTTAATAGAACACTATGCCGGAGCCCTGCCTGTTTGGCTGTCTCCTGTTCAAGCAGTTGTACTGAATATCACTGATAAACACTCTGTTTATAGTAAAGAAGTAAGAGATTCTCTTAAAAAAAATGGATTTAGAGTTAAAAGTGACTTGAGGAATGAGAAGATCACATATAAAGTTCGCGACCACTCTGTGCATAAGGTCCCTTATTTATTAATAGTAGGGGATAAAGAATTGGAAAAAAATTCGGTTTCTGTTCGAGCAAGGGGTGCTAAAGATTTGGGTTCTATGTCTGTTAAAGAATTTTCAAGCATGTTATCCAAGGATATTAAAAATAAGAATTAAGATAGGAGTAGGCAATAGCTACAAGAAGAAACTTCGGTAAAACTGCAAAACGGTTACCTATTAATGATGAAATAAAAGCCAATAAGGTTCGCCTTATAGGAAATCAAGGAGAGCAATTAGGAATTCTTTCTTTAGAAGAAGCTTTAGGCAAAGCTAAAGAATCATCTCTAGATTTAGTGCAGATGGCCAAGGAAGGCGATCCAATGGTTTGTAAGTTAATGGATCATGGAAAGCATATTTTTGATTCAAAAAAGCAAAAATCCGCTTCAAAAAAGAAACAAAAGAGAATTCAAATCAAAGAAATTAAATTTAGGCCGGTAACAGAAGAACATGATTATCAGATTAAAGTTAATAAAATTAAGAATTTCTTGGAAGAAGGAAACAAAGCTAAAGTTACCTTAAGGTTTAGAGGAAGAGAAATGGCTCATCAAAATATAGGCATGAAACTATTAAAAAGGGTTGAAAAGGATTTAGAAGATATGGCTAATGTCGAGCAATTTCCTACCCTTGAAGGAAGGCAATTAGTGATGATGATGGCTCCAAACAGGAAATAAATAGAAATGACAAAATTAAAGATACATAGTGGCGCAAGTAAAAGGTTCAAAAAAACTGGAAGTGGCCTTAAAAGAAAAAGATCTAACAAAAGTCATATCCTTACAAAAAGAACAACCAAAAATAAAAGGCAACTGAGGGGTACCGTTCCTATATCCAGGGGAGACAAAAAGAAAGTTTCTCGTATGTTAAAGAAGAATAATTAATTCACAAAAAAAATGGCAAGAGTAAAAAGAGGCGTGCAATCAAAGAAGCGCCATAAGAAAATCCTTAAACAAGCTAAAGGTTATCGAGGAGCCAGGAGCAGGACTTATAAGGTAGCTAAACAAGCTGTTATGAGAGCAGGTCAATATGCTTATAGGGACAGAAGGCAGAAAAAGAGAGTTTTTAGATCGTTATGGATAATAAGAATAAACGCTGCAGCTAGGGAAAATGGTATTTCTTATAGCAAACTTATAGCAGGTCTTAAAAAAGCCAATATAGAGCTTGATAGAAAATTACTTGCTGATTTAGCAGTTAATGATAAAGAAGGCTTTTCTCTTTTGGCTGAACAAGCTAAATCTAATTTAGCGGCATAATATTTTTAGCCACATTGTCTCCTACATAGAGATATATTCTCTATAATAATGGCTATCCCTTGGAGACCATGAGTTGAATATATCTTCTTTATCAAAGAAATCTAAGTCTAAGCTTCAAAAGGCAAAGGATTTAAGGGCATTAGAAAGTAGCTATACAGATTTATTGGGAAAAAATGGGGAAATCAATTTACTCCTTAAGAGCTTGGGTAAGTTACCACAAGAAAAAAGGAAAAATTCAGGGAAGGCTCTTAATGAATTAAAAAGCAGTCTTGAAGCTATTTTTCAGTCAAGGCGTAACCACTTGAAAGAAAAAATTTTTTCTGAAGAGTTAAAGAGAGATTCTTTAGACGTTACTTTACCCGGTCGAACAAGGGAGTCCGGAACCCTTCATCCTGTTACCTCAACAATAATTGAAATATCAAATTTCTTTGTATCAATGGGTTTTGATATCCGCTCTGGTCCTGAAGCTGAAAGCGAATACTATAATTTTGAAGCCCTTAATATTCCCGAAGATCATCCGGCCAAGGATATGCATGATACGTTTTATTTAGATAATGGAGTTCTGTTAAGAACTCACACTTCTCCAGTGCAGATTAGAACCATGGAAAAGCAAGACCCACCAATTAGAATAATTAGCCCAGGTAGAGTCTACAGAAAGGATTCTGATTTAACACACACCCCTATGTTTCATATGATAGAAGGTCTTGTTCTTGAAGAAAATGCCTCATTTTCTGTTTTAAAAGGGATGTTAAAGGACTTTATTAATGATTTTTTTGGAAACCAAACTGAGCTCAGATTTAGGCCTTCTTATTTTCCTTTTACAGAGCCATCAGCTGAAGTGGATATAAAATGGAAAAAGGGATGGCTAGAAATTTTAGGTTGCGGAATGGTGCATCCAAATGTTTTAGAAATGTCTGGTATTAATTCCAAGAAATACTCTGGCTTTGCTTTTGGGCTAGGCCCCGAAAGAATGGCAATGCTTAAATATAACATTCCTGATTTAAGATCTTTTTTTGAAAACGATTTGAGATTTTTGAAACAGTTTAAGTAAAAGCTAATGCAATTCAGTAGGAACTGGCTAAAAGAATTTGTTGACTTAAACATTTCTGATGAAGAACTCTGCGATCAGCTAACCATGCTGGGATTAGAGGTAGATAATTACAAGAATTATCACTCTAAGTTAACCGGGAAAGACGCCATTATTAAACTTGACCTTACGCCTAATCGAGGAGACTGTTATAGCTTATTGGGAGTAGCAAGAGAGATCGCAGCGCTCAACAACTTAACTGTTAAATTCCCCAAGATCAAAAAAGTAAATAGTTCTGTCAAGAGTCCTATAAAAGTCACTGTCTGCGATGAGGCTCCTCGTTATGTAGGCAGGTATTTAACTGGAGTAAACCTAAAGAAGAAGACCTCCCCTTTGATAAAAGAAAGATTAAAGTTAAGCGACATTAAGGTAATTGATCCCATAGTGGATATTACCAACTATGTGTTACTAGAGTTAGGTCAACCCCTTCATGCATTTGATGCCAATAAAATTGAAGGGAATCTAGAAGTGAGGTTTGCCAAAGAAAGGGAAAAGATAACTCTTTTAGATGAAAATAAACTCAAACTTGATAAAAATTGTCTTGTTATAGCGGATGAGAGTAAGCCAGTTGCACTAGCAGGAATAATGGGTGGATTTGAAACAGGAATATCTAGTAAAACACTTTCAATTTATCTTGAAAGTGCTTTTTTTAAGCCAGAAGTTATAAGAGGTCGAGCAAGAAAATTCTCACTACAGACAGATGCATCAACGAGGTTTGAACGTGGTGTTGACTTTGAATTGCAGACTTTGGCAATTGAAAGAGCTAGTTTATTAATACATGAATCAATAGGAGGAGAATTTTCTCCAGTACAAGAGTTCAGCAAAAGATCCTCCATACCTAAGAATAAAGATATAGCTCTTAACTTCAAGAATGTTAATAAGATTTTAGGCACTGAGTTTTCAAAGCCCTTTATTAGGAGAAATCTCAAGAGCCTCGGTTTAGTTAATTCTCAATCAACTGGTGAATCAATAAAAGTCAAAGTTCCTTCATGGAGATTTGATTTAAAAATTGAAGCTGATTTAATCGAAGAGATAGCTAGATTAGTAGGCTATAACAATCTTCCACACCGCCCTTTAAGTAAAAAAATTAACAATCCTGTCGATTCTTTACATAATTCCGTTAGAAATTCTTTTAAATTTATGGGATACAACGAAGTTATTACCTACTCTTTTATAGATGAATCGTTTGCAGAACTAGTGGAGCCCAAAAAGGGACAGTTAATTTTTGTTAATAATCCTATTTCAGAGAATATGAATATCATGAGACCAAGCCTACTACCCGGCTTATTAGATACGTTGTCTTACAACCTTAATCAAGGAAATGAAAACCTCAAGATTTTTGAAATTGGTACAGTTTTTCAGAAGGGTAAAAATCACAAGATCAATCAAAAAGAATTAATCGGTGGTTTGATTTCAGGGATTAAAGATAAGGATAACTGGTCTAGTTCAAATGAACCCATGGATTTTTTTGATTTAAAGGGAGATTTAGAAAATGTTTTAAGCAATTCCTCTAAATATAATTTCAAGAAAACTGAGATTCCTTATTTACATCCTGGCAAAACAGCACTTTTGCTTAAAGGGGAATCAGTAATAGGCTATATAGGTTCAGTTAAACCTAAATTGCTAGATAAATTTGATATTGAGCAAGAAGTTAATTTTTTTGAAATTTCAATTGATGCAACGTCAAGCAAAAGTAATATAAAATTCGAGAAATTTTCTCGCTTCCCTTTTGCGCAAAGAGATTTATCTTTTATTGTTGATGAAGATATTGCCAGTTCAGTGATTACGGATTCAATAGCTTCCAGGGCAGGGGACAAGTTAAAAGAAATCAAACTTTTCGATGTCTACAAGGGCAAAGGAATACCTAAAGGTAAAACAAGCTTAACCTATGCCCTAGGTTGGCAAGCCTCCAATAGAACACTTAAAGATAAAGAGATCGATGAAATTATTGAAAAATTAGTAGCTTTTCTTTCTAAAAAGTTTAATGCTAAATTGAGAAGTTAATGACTAAAACTATTACAAAATCAGATTTAGTAAATCATCTCCATGAAAATATGGGACTCAATAAAGTTGAATCGAAAGAAATAGTTGAAGCATTCTTTGAAGAAATAAAAAACTCTTTAGTAAACAATGAAGAAGTAAAGATTTCAGGATTTGGAAACTTTAAAATTTTAAATAAAAATGAAAGACCAGGTAGAAACCCTAAAACTGGAGAGCCGGCTCTTATATCTGCCAGAAAAGTAGTCACTTTTAAGGCAGGTCAAAAGTTAAGAAAGAAACTAGCAACTATTCTGAGTGAATAAGTTACCTTCTATACCAGACAAAAAATACTTTTCAATTAGTGAAGTTTCAGACTTGTGTAAGGTTAAATCTCATACCCTTAGATTTTGGGAAAAAGAATTTGATTTATTACAACCATCAACCAGAAAGGGCAGTAGGCGTGTTTATCAAAGAGAGGATATATTACTAGTTCAAAATATTAGGTTTTTACTTTATGAAGAGGGATTAACCATATCTGGAGCTAAGAAAAAACTGAGTTCAAAAGATTCTTCCAAAGAATCTCCATCTAACGATCATTTAATAGATGATTTAGAAGAAATCCTTAAAGAAATTAAACAAGTTGTTTGAAATTTAAGCGGGGCGTGGCGCAGCCTGGTAGCGCACTAGACTGGGGGTCTAGTGGTCGCCGGTTCAAATCCGGCCGCCCCGACCATTAAGTACTATACAAATAATCTATATTAAACTATAATTAAAACTAATAGTTAGAGGCGTCAATTTCTCCCCATGAAATACCTCCAAGTAAGACCCTCTAATTATTAAGCAGGATGCAGTTATCACCCTTTAATTAGCTGCAAGAGCTGAATTTCACTGCGTCCTGCCCCTTTGGTAGATGGGCTTATAAAATTTTGGTTGGGCGCAGTAGAAAGTCCATTTACCACCAATTCCTTTTAAATTCTAACTTCAATCAAAGATGGGCCCGGTTCTTTGACAGCAGTAGAAAATACCTTTCTAAAGTCTTCAACGGTTAGAGTAGTAAAGGATTCAACTCCCAAAGATTTTCCAAGAGAAGTCCAATTGATATCAGGATTTTCTAAAGAAAATAAAGACTGAGCTCGATCTCCTGTTTGTAAAGCGCCCACTCTTTCTAGTTCAACCTTTAATATAGCGTAAGCACGGTTAGAAAAAATAATATTTGTAACATTCAAACTTTCTCTGGCCTGAGTCCAGAGGGATTGAATGGTATACATGGCCCCTCCATCTCCATGTAAGCAAACAACAGGTCTATCGGGACAGGCAATAGCTGCCCCTGTGGCTAAAGGTAAGCCTTGACCAATTGATCCTCCGGTTAGAGATAACCAGTCATGAGGTTTTGAATTCCATGTATTTGGGTAAACTGCAAATCCTGAAGTTGCAGCTTCATCTGAGACTATGGCTTCCTCAGGGAGGAGTTCTCCTATTAATGAACCGACATGAGCTGCGTTCAATTCTCCATTTAAAGGGGCTGGGTTGGTTGGCGAAGGCAAGAATTCCTCTGATATTTCATTTGCATTGAGCATCTCACGTAAGGACTCTAGGGCTTTTCTACCATCTTGTTCAAATGTAGCTAATTGCACTAGTTTTGAATTCTCTGGTGAGAGGTAACTTTTTTTATCAGGATAAGCAAAAAAGGAAACCGGAGGTTTTGAACCCACAAAGACTATACTTTCAATTCCCTTGAGGAAGTCTTCTGCCATCTCAGAAAAATAAGGCAATGGTTCTACCACAGGAATAGATTGACCTCTTCTTTGCCTTTTTCTAAAAGTTTCAGTTCCTAATCTTGCTCCTGTCTTAGTTGCTATTTTTGCAGCCACATTTAAAGACTCTTCATCAAGAAATTCTCCTCCAAGAAATAACATACAGTTACTTTTATCTGTCAAAACTTTATAAGCTTCTTTTAAAAGATTTTCATCGATATCTTCAGGCCCTTTGCTATTTAGTATTTCTCCACTCTTATCAGTTTCACTCCAAGCACAATCGGCAGGAACAATTAGAGTTGCAATCTTTCCAGGAAAATTATGCGCTGCTTGCCATGCTCTAGCTCCGCCAGCTGGAAGTTCGTCAGGACTTTTAACTCTTTCAACCCAGTCAGAACTAGATTTTGCCAAGCCATCTAGATCAGACGTTAGTGGTGCATCGTATTTGAGGTGATATGTAGCATGATCTCCGACTATATTTATCATGGGAGATCTTGCCTTTTTAGCATTATGGATATTAGCAAATCCATTACCTAAACCTGGACCTAAATGGAGAAGATTGGCAGCAGCCTTCCCTGACATTCTGGCATAGCCATCCGCAGCTCCTGTTACCACTCCTTCAAATAAACCCAGTACGGGTCTAATTTGAGGGTAATGATCCACTGCTGCTACTAAATGCATTTCAGAGGTACCAGGATTGGCAAAAACAACCTCTAAGCCATTATCTACAAGTGTTTTAAGAAGCGCATCAGCAGCATTCATTGATTTATCCTTAATTGCTAATAGTTTAGACTTATTTCTCTAAAACTTAAAAGGACAGTTTACATGAGCGATAAAGATAAATTAGAAATGCTTCTTTCTCATCAAGCTCCATGCATCAAAACTTTAGGGGGCAGGGCAATTAAGTTTCAGTCTGAGCCACCCGAACTTGAAATGGAGTTTGAAGCCATACCCGAATTTTGTCACTCAGACAAGCAAGTGGTGCAAGGAGGGTTTGTCACCGGAATGTTGGATGCTCCGATGGCTCATCTGTTAATAGCTTTATTAGAGTCAAAGTTTAATCCAGTGACTCTGGATATCAATGTGAGTTTCTTAGGTCCTTCACATCCAGGTAAGCTTAATTGCCATGCCAGAGTTTTGAAATTGGGCAAGAATATTGTTTACTTGGCTAGCGAGCTTTATCAAAAAGAAAGACTAGTAGCTACTGCCACTTCAACGGTAAAACTGGTTCCTGTATCTAGTTTGTCTTAAACACCAAAGTCCCAAGAAAGACCATCGTGGTACTTCTTAAGTATTTCTTTTGCTATCAGTATTCTATGAACTTCATCAGGACCATCGGCTAATCTTAGAGTCCTAAAGCCTTGGAACATTCCAGCAAGAGGAAGATCGCTGGAAACTCCTCTCCAGCCATGCATTTGTATTGCTCTGTCGACCACTCTACTACCTGCCGCAGGAACAAAAACCTTAATCGCGGAAATATCAACCCTTGAATTACCGTCTTTGTCCATAATTTCTGCACAATGTATGGTCATCAGTCTTGCAGCTTGGATATCTATATATGAGTCTGCAATAAAACCTTGCATGAATTGTTTTGTCTCCAACTTTCCTCCATGAACTTCTCTTTGTGTGGAATATCTAACCATGATGTCAAAAGCCCTCCACATTTGCCCAATGGTATTCATGCAGTGATAGACTCTTCCTGCTCCCAATCTGTCTTGGGCAGCTTGGTGACCGGATCCTCTTTCGCCTAAGGCATTTTCAACTGGTACTCTAACGTCCTTGTATTTTATCTCCATATGATCACCACCTGTGTGACCCCATATAGGGACTGATCTGATTCTGTCTAAACCGGGAGTGTCTGTAGGCACAATAATTTGAGTCATTTTCATATTGGCATTACCCGAATCATCGTCATCTTCCTCCGTTCTGCACATCACAACTAAAAAATCTGCTCTTTGCCCATTTGAGGTCATGATCTTATGGCCATTAATTACCCATTCGTCTCCCTCCCTTACAGCAGTTGTTTGCAGTGACCTTGGATCAGAGCCAGCTGCGTCTGGTTCAGTCATAGAAAAGCCTGATTCCATTTCTTGGTTGATCAATGGAATAAGCCATTTTTTCTTTTGTTCTTCTGTTCCGTATTTAACCAGGATCTTTTGGTTCCCTGAATTGGGAGCAATCACACCAAATAATCTATTTCCAAGAGGTGACCAGGCTAAGATTTCATTCATATAAGCGTGAGTTAAGAAGCCGTTGCCCATGCCGCCATATTCTTCAGGTAGATGAGGGGCCCAAAGACCTTGTTTTTTAACTTCTTTTCTAATCTCTTTTCTTAGCTTTGCAGATTTTTCTCCACCGGAGTAGATGACTTTTTCATTGGGAATGATCCGATTACCTACTATGTCAGCTGTTCGAAGTCTAATATCATTAATTTCCTCAGAAAGTGTTGGTATAGGCGCAATTTGCATAACTTTTTCTCCTTTAATCTATGAACTAATGTACGAAACTAATGCAATGCTTGCAAGCTTTTAAAAGTATGAGAATATAATGACTTCAAAGGACTAGTTGTGAGTTGGGAAAAAGATCTAGAAGAATTAAAAAAACGTGCTGAGCTTGCCAAGGAAATGGGAGGCATTGAACGCATAGCCAAACACTATGCCAGAGGTCGTCTTACAGTAAGGGAACGAATTGATCAGCTATTGGATAAAGACTCTTTTCATGAAACCGGGGAGATAACTGGAAAGGTCACTTATGATGAAAATGGAGAAATCCAAGAATTTGTCCCTGCAAACTTTGTGTTTGGAAGGGGTAAGGTTGATGGAAGAGAAGTTGTTGTTGCAGGTGATGATTTTACTGTCAGAGGAGGGGCCGCTGATGCTCGAATAGGCAATAAGTCTTTGTACAGTTTAAAGCTCGCTGAACACTTTCGACTCCCTTTAATAAATCTTGTTGATGGCAGTGGTGGTGGAGGAAGTGTAAAAACTCTTGAGACCATGGGAGCGACTTATGTTCCTGGATTACCAAGCTGGCAAAATATAGTTAGATTGTTGAGCATGGTCCCTGTAGTGGGTGCGTGCATGGGATCAGTAGCGGGTTTAGGCTCTGCACGAGTGGTTGCTTCTCATTTTTCAATAATGGTTAAAGGCAGTGCTCAAATGTTTGTTGCTGGGCCTCCGGTTGTGGAAAGGGCCTTTGGGGTAAAAATGGAAAGAGAAGAGCTCGGAGGCAGTGATATTCATACCAAAACAGCAGGGGCAGTGGACAATGAAGCTGTAAGTGAAGAAGATGCTTTTAAACAAATACAAACTTTTCTTTCATTCATGCCTTCAAGCGTCTGGGAAGTTCCTCCCCGAAAGGAAAATGATGATCCAACTGACAGAAAGGAAGAAAAGTTAATATCAATCATACCTAGAGACAGAAAGGCCCCTTACGAGGTAAGAGAAATAATTGATTTAGTGTTGGATAAGGGAAGTTTTTTTGAAATAGGTGCTGGGTATGGGAAATCTTTACTGACAGGGTTGGCAAGACTGTCCGGATACCCGGTAGGTATTATAGCCAATGATTGTAACTATGATGGTGGTGCCGTAACAGCTAAGGCGTCAGAAAAAATGACTAGATTTGTAGATGTTTGCGATACCTTTAACATTCCCGTAGTTAACTTTGTTGATAACCCGGGTTTTTCAATTGGTCTTCAAGCGGAAGAATCTGGTGTTATACGTCATGGTGTAAGGGCCCTTTACAGTGTATGGCAAGCTTCAGTTCCCTGGGTTTCTGTAATCATAAGACGAGTTTTTGGAGTAGCTGGTGGTGGACACGGTAATTCAGATCAACTCAATCTGCGCTACGCTTGGCCTTCAGGGGATTGGGGTTCACTGCCGATAGAGGGTGGGGTTATGGCTGCCTATAAAAGAGATATAGAGGCAAGCCCTGATCCAGCTGCAAGGCAAAAGGAAATAGAAGACTCATTAGATGAAGTCAGATCACCCTACAGGACAGCAGAGATGTTTGGCATCGAAGAAATTATCGATCCCAGGGATACAAGGCCATTACTCTGTGATTGGGTAGAGACCGCGTATAAGAATTTGCCTCAGAATCTAGGCATAAAAGAAAGGACCATGAGACCTTAATTGGTTTCATAAAATAAGGAGCATAATGAAAAGAATATATCTATTATTAATTTTAGGAATTTTAATATCCTTTGGCTGCAGTAAGGGTTTAGATGAAAACTCTGTAAGAACTACAGCTCAAGGGGAGGTGATAGGTTTCAAAGAAGATGAAACTTTCGCTTGGAGAGGTATTCCTTTTGCTCAACCCCCCGTCGATGAATTAAGGTGGAAAGCTCCAAGGCCACCTGAGTCTTTTCTATCAAGATTTGAAGCCAAAGAGTTCTCACAAGAGTGTTTTCAGCCTCAAGGAATAATGACAGG
>DTSY01000019.1 GCA_012965075.1 Gammaproteobacteria bacterium
ATGTTATGCATATGGTTTCTAATGTTAGGGCTAAGCTAAGAAAAGGATTAAAAGCTATGGATGTCGTTAGAGCAACTTTTCCAGCAGGGACTCTTTCTGGAGCTCCTAAAATAAGAGCAATGGAAATCATTGATGAATTTGAACCTGTTAAAAGAGGTATCTATGGTGGTGCGGTCGGATATTTCTCTTGGCAGGGAAATATGGACATGGCCATAGCCATTAGAACAGCAATAATTAAAGACGAAGTTTTGTACATTCAAGCGGGAGGGGGTTTTGTTGCAGATTCTGATCCTGAACTTGAATGGAAAGAATCCTTGAATAAAGCCAGAGCTATATTCAAAGCCGTTGAAATGGTTCAACAGAAATTGAAGGGTTAACTTTATGTTATTAATGATAGATAACTACGATTCTTTTACTTACAACCTAGTTCAATACTTCTGTCAACTAGGTCAAGAGGTAGAAGTTTATCGCAATGACTTAATTTCTCTCGATGATATAGAGAAAAAAAGTCCTGAGTATGTTGTCATTTCTCCAGGACCTTGCACACCAAAAGAAGCTGGCATTTCAGTAGAACTTATAAAAGAATTTAAAGATAAACTTCCTATCTTAGGGGTCTGTCTAGGACATCAGTGTTTAGGAGCTGCTTTTGGAGCCAACATTATAAGAGCTACCAATATTATGCATGGCAAGCTCTCACCTATATCTCATGATGGGTCAGGATTGTTTAAGGGTTTAGAGAACCCCTTTCAGGCTGCCAGATACCACTCACTAATAGTTGAAGAGGCTACTTTGTCCAAAGACTTCCATATTAATGCTCGGACAGAGAGTAAAACCATAATGGGAATTCAGCATCAGAAATTACCGTTAGTAGGTCTGCAATTTCATCCTGAATCAATTGCAACAGAACAAGGAATGGAATTATTAGAGAATTTTTTAAATATTTAGTAAGCATATGGATATACAAGAAGGCATTAAAACCATTATGAAAGGCCAAGACTTGTCGAGAGAAGATGCTTCATCAGTAATGAAACAAATTTTAACCGGGTCAACTTCGGAAGCTCAAATAAAAGCTTTTTTAGTAGCTTTAAGTACTAAAGGAGAATCAGTAGATGAGGTGATTGGCTCAGCAGAAGTTATGAGAACATTATCAACAAAGGTATCAGTTAATACTAAACATTTGGTTGATACTTGCGGTACAGGCGGTGTGGCATCAGGAATTTTTAATGTTTCAACAACAGCAGCATTTGTAGCTAGTTCTTGTGGAGCGAAGGTTGCCAAGCATGGAAATCGTAGTGCAACCAGAAAGAGTGGTAGTGCTGATTTACTGGAAGCTGCTGGAGTTGTCCTGGATCTTAAACCTGACCAAGTTAAAGAATGTATTGAAAATGTAGGTTTGGGATTTATGTTTGCGCCTGCCCATCACAGCGCTATGAAATATGCAGTAGGCCCCAGAAAAGAACTGGGCATAAAAACCATCTTTAATTTATTGGGGCCACTGACCAATCCTGCTGGGGCTTTAAATCAAGTATTGGGTGTGTTTGATGCTAAATGGGTTAGGCCCATTGCTGAAGTATTAAAGGGGTTAGGAAGTAAAAATGTATTGGTGCTGCACTCAGAAGATGGCTTAGATGAAATTAGTACGGCCTCTCCAACTAGTGTAGCTGAATTAAGGGATGGGAAGATTGAAGAATACTCTATTTCTCCAAGTGATTTTGGATTTAAGAGCTTATCAACTGAGGGACTTCAAGTAGATTCTCCAGAGGCCAGTTTGCTGTTAGCTAAGCAAGCTTTGAGAGGAGAAAATGAGGCTGCCAGTCAAATGGTTGCCATGACTTCAGGTGCAGCCCTATATGTAGCAGATTTAACCAAAACCTTAAAGGAAGGGGTTGAAGTGTCCTTGGAGAGCATAACAAAAGGCAGAGGCTTGGAAAAACTTGAGGAACTTTCTGCGTACAGTCAGTCTTTACAAAAAAAGGATTAATGAAAAATACTTACCTGGACGAGATATTAGAAGTTACTAGAGCTTCTGTAACTGAGAAAAAGAAGAAATTGCCATTAAGTAAACTTAATAACTCTTCCAAAAACCTCTGGCCAACAAGGGGTTTCATCAATGCGTTAGTAAATTCAATAGAGAAGAACCAGTTTGCCGTTATAGCTGAGATGAAGAAAGCTTCTCCCAGCCAAGGTCTTATAAGAGAAGCATATGCACCGGTCGAACTAGCTAAACAATACCAGCAAGCTTATGCTGCTTGTTTAAGTGTTCTTACAGATGAACCTTTTTTTAAAGGTTCTATAGAACATCTTTTGCTAGTCAGGGAGACAGTTAACCTACCTGTGTTAAGAAAAGATTTTATTGTTGATGAATATCAAATTTACGAAAGTCGATACAAAGGAGCAGATTGCATCTTATTAATTGTGGCTGCTTTATCCAAAAGTGAGCTTCAAGATTTTTATCATCTGGCCCTGGACCTTGACTTGGATGTATTAGTTGAAGTTCATAACCAAGAAGAAGTTGAAACAGCACTAGATTTGAAATCAAAACTAATAGGAATAAATAACCGAAATTTAGAAACTTTTGAAGTAGATCTAGAGACAACAACAAGGTTGTTTGAAGAAATTCCGGAGGAAATTCTTACAGTTTCAGAAAGTGGAATCAAATCTTCTAAAGACATTAAAAGATTAATCTCATGTGGGGTAAATATCTTCTTAGTTGGAGAAGCATTGATGAGAGCAGAAAACCCGGGTACGGAGTTGAAGAACATTTTTTATAGGTAGATAATGGATTTTATGAAAAATTTTGGAATTGTTGCATTAATTGGAGGCTGGTTGGTTATAACGGCATGGGGAGTATTAAAAGGAGTTTTGGAATCACAATCATTGGTGTTTTCAGTATCACTTTCCGTTATTTGGATAGGAATTCTTGCTTTACTTATTTCAGCTATCTGGCAACGATACAAAGAGTCTAAAGACGATCCTTATAACGATGTAGAGGTTTAATAATGTTAGTTGTAACAAGTCCTGATATTCCAGGAAAAAAGATAGTTAAGACTTTAGGTATAGTAAAAGGTAATACCATTAGAGCAAGGCATATCGGTAAGGATATCCTTGCTGCTTTTAAAAATATAGTGGGGGGGGAAATTCATGAATACACAAAACTTATGGCAGAAAGCCGGGAACAAGCTATCGATCGTATGATCGAAAGCGCGGAACAAATGGGCGCCAACGCCATCATTAGCACAAACACAACCACCTCAGTAATCTCCCAAGGGGCAGCTGAGCTGCTAGTCTTGGGGACAGCTGTTGTGATAGAAGACGAGTGAGTCTACTGCTGACTGAAAGGAAGTTTTCTTATTAACTTCTTTGTCTTTCAGTAGCTGTATCTACTCTTAGCTCTCTTCCGCCAAAATCTTTACCGTTAAGTGAGTCTATTGCGGATTGTCCTCCTTCAGAGGATTCCATTTCGACGAAACCAAACCCTTTTGAACGGCCTGATCCACCTTCGGTAATTATTCTCACGGCCTTAACAGGGCCGGCTTGAGCGAAATGAGCTTCCAGTTCTTCTTCCGTAGCTTGCCACGGAAGATTTCCTACATACAAATTCATATAATTTTCCTGATTAAACACCAATGCAGTGACACTGCGAGACGCACTATACTTATGTAAAACAATTTAGCAATAGATTTAATCTATATCTCCCAACTAGATGTGGTAACTGGTAGATGTCATTAACCTTGCTATCCAAGACATTCCTGTCTTTATTTCATCTGGTAATTCAGAAGCTCCTGACTCTTTAGCTTGTTTCGCATGAGCATCTTCATCTTCTCTCATTTTAGTTATCACAGTTTTTGTTTTTATGTCTTTATCTGAAATTTGATCAAGGTGAGAATCCAAATGGGCCACCACCTGTTTTTCTGTTTCCTCCACAAAGCCCAAACTCCACCTATCTCCGGCTAGACCCGTTAATACACCTATTGAAAAAGACATGAAGTACCAAAGAGGGTTAAGTGCACTAGGACTATCTCCCAATTCATCAAGGCGACGATTGCACCAGGCTAGATGGTCCATCTCTTCCGATGCTGCGCGTTTCATTTGTTCTCGAGTTGCTTTAAGTTCTGCGGTTAAACTTTGACCTCGATAAAGTGCTTGGGCACAAACTTCCCCAGCATGATTAACCCTCATCAGGCCAGCAGAATGATTTTTTTCAAATTCATTAAGCTCAACCTCGTGAATAGATTCTGCGGGATAAGCTCTTTCATATTCCTGTCTGCTAGACAAAGAAGACTTGATGCCTTTATCTAATTCAATGATTAGATCATCTAAGAAATTTTTCATGATTCTCTTTCTATTGCTCGGTAACCTATGTCTGTCCTGTAAAAACAGTCCTTCCAATTTATTTCTTCAACACAATTATAAGCATTAAGTTGCGCTTCTGTAGTATTTTTACCTAAAGCAGTTACACAGAGAACCCTTCCGCCATCAGTCTTAATGACATTGTTTTGAGCTTGAGTACCTGCATGAAAAACTTTTAAGTTTTCCGTTTCAGAAGGCAGCCCCTGAATGGTATGACCCTTCTCATAATTATCAGGATATCCTCCAGCAGCCATAACTACACCTAGAGCCACTTTAGGATTCCATTGTAGTTCTATTTGTTCTAATTCACCCTTGCTAGCTTGATAGCATAGTTCTACAAGATCCGATTCCAATCTCATTAGAATTGGTTGAGTTTCTGGATCCCCAAACCGACAGTTGAATTCCAACACTTTTATATTCTGCTCAGCGTCTATCATCAGTCCTGCATAAAGAAAGCCACAATAATTTATTCCTTCTTTAGCTAGGCCTTCAATGGTTGGGATTATGACTTGGTCCATAATCCTTTCATGGATCTCGGCTGTTACTACTGGAGCTGGGGAGTAGGCTCCCATCCCTCCTGTATTTGGACCCTGATCTTGATTATCCCTGGTCTTATGATCCTGTGAAGAAGCTAAAGGCAAAACAGTTTTACCATCAGTTAGTACTATAAAGCTCGCTTCTTCTCCTTCAAGAAATTCTTCAATAACAACTTTATTTCCAGCTTCTCCAAAGGATTTTTCTTCCAGACACTCTCGTATTGCCTTTTCAGCCTCGGAATAACTTTGTGCAACGGTAACCCCTTTACCAGCAGCCAGTCCATCAGCTTTGATAACTACTGGAACTGTTGATCCTTCCAAATGCTTCATGGCTAACCCAAGATCACTAAAAGACTGGTATACAGCTGTTGGTATTTCATGTCTACAAAGAAAATCTTTCATAAATTCTTTAGAGCCTTCAAGTTGTGCTGCTTCTCTACTCGGTCCAAAACAATTTAGATTGAGCGATTCAAACTTGTCTGTTATGCCCCTTACCAGAGGAACCTCTGGACCTATTATGGTTAAATCTATTCGGTGCTCTGCAGCAA
This sequence comes from Gammaproteobacteria bacterium, assembly GCA_012965075.1. Classification (GTDB taxonomy): domain Bacteria; phylum Pseudomonadota; class Gammaproteobacteria; order Magnimaribacterales; family Magnimaribacteraceae; genus AEGEAN-183. Next base: position 5,435 of record DTSY01000019.1, read on the forward strand.
AAATTGCAAGTCTATCGATATCTTCTGCAGCAATATCCACATTGGTAACACCCTCCTCATTCGAGGTGCCCCCATTACCTGGGGCCACATAAACTTCAGTAACAGATTCGCTGTGAATAGCTTTCCAAGCCAGGGCGTGTTCTCTTCCACCACTGCCTACAATTAAGACTTTCATAATTAGTGACGAAAGTGTCTCATCCCAGTAAAGATCATGGCAATATCTGCTTCATTAGCAGCTTCAATTACCTCATCATCCTTAATGGATCCACCCGGTTGAATAATTGAAGTTATACCCACAGAAGCAGCAACATCAATTCCATCTCGAAAAGGGAAAAAGGCGTCCGAAGCCATGGCACATCCTTGGGTTTCAAATCCTCTTTCCTTCGCCTTTGAGGCGGCTATTTGGGCGCTGTCTATGCGACTCATCTGTCCTGCTCCAACTCCTACAGTCTGATTATCTTTTGCATACACAATCGCATTTGATTTGACAAACTTACAAACCTTCCAGGCAAATAAACAATCTTGAATTTCTTTAGCACTGGGTTCTCGTGAAGAGACTACCTTCAAATCTTTTGCTGATACGGCGCCGCTATCGGCTTCCTGGACCAGAAGACCATCTGTGACACTTAGAAACTTAAATCCAGGAGACAAAGCATTCATTTTTTCCATTTCTAGAACTCTAATATTTTCTTTACTGCTTAAGATCTCTTGAGCTGAAGAAGAAATTCCAGGAGCTATAATTACTTCGACAAATTGGTTATCTATTATTTGCTGAGCTGTTTTTTCCTCTAACTTTCTATTTAATGCAATGATTCCTCCAAAAGCTGAAGTTGAATCAGCTGCGAAGGCTTTTTGATAAGCCTTAGTAATATCATCATCAGTTGCTACTCCACAAGGATTTGCATGTTTAATAATCACACAAGTAGGCTCTTCAAAACTACGCACACATTCAATGGCTGTATCAGTATCGGCAATATTGTTGTAAGAGAGTTGCTTCCCTTGAAGTTGAATGGCATTGCCTACGCCATTTCCTGTTTTTGTAGTGTCGATATAAAAAGCTGCTTTCTGATGTGGGTTTTCTCCATAACGCATAATTTCCTTCTTTTGATATTTCGCAAAAATACGATCGGGAAAATCTTGTTCGTTGAGAGAAGATAGGTAACCAGAAATAACTGTGTCGTAATTAGCTGTGTGAGTGAATGCTTTGGTTGCTAAAGAGCTTCTTGTCTCTTGAGAAAGTGATCCTCCGTTTTTCTTTATTTCTTCTAGGATTAGAGAGTAATCATCTGGATCCACAATAACCCCAACATACTTATTATTTTTTGCTGCGGACCTGACCATGCTGGGTCCACCGATATCAATATTTTCTATGGCCTCAGCTAAAGTTACATTTTCTTTTGAGACAGTTTCAATAAAGGGATAGAGATTTACCACTACCAAATCAATGGGCAAGATATTATTTTCTTCCATTATTTCTTCATCCTGATTTCGTCGAGCCAAGATACCACCATGTACTTTAGGGTGAAGAGTCTTTACGCGACCATCCATGATCTCAGGAAAGTTCGTAAATTTACTTATTTCAATAGCACTAACTTTGCCCTCTCGGAGAGTCTTGAGAGTTCCTCCAGTAGATACTATTTCAATCTTAAATTCTTCGGTCAGGGAGCGACAAAATTCTACTAGACCTTTCTTATCGGCAACACTGACGAGAGCTCTTTTGATAGGTTCGGCTGTTTCTGCCATTCAGACTGATGTGCCTAAATTAAATTATAGTCTTTTAGTTTGGTACGTAATGTCCCTCTATTTAGACCCAGGACTTGGCTTGCTAAAGTTTGATTGCCCTTACACTCCTTCATGACAGTTTCCAGAAGAGGTTGCTCTACTTCTTTAAGAACTAACTGATAAATATTGGTAGCTTTTTCACCGTCCAGCTCCCTGAAGTATTTTCTCATGCTCTTGGCTACTTGATCGCTCAATCTCTTGCCTTCGCCGTTAAATTCCCTCTTTTTTTTGGAAGCCATGATTGTCTAAATTTTGGTCGATACAGTTTTAATTAAATGGGACCTAAATCATACTCACCTGTTCACGACTTTCAAGAAAAATAATTTACTCAGAAAGCTTTATTTTTTTACTGAACAGTGGTAGTGAAATCTCTTCCTAGGTTCAAGATTTTAAATTTGTCTTCGACCCTTATAATTTTTGTGATGGAACAATTATCTGGATGGAAAGAGACGAATTTTTCTGAATTCTTAATCCATCCTACTACACAATTTATAACCATAAAGTGGCTAAAGATAATCGTGTTGTTTTGAAGCAGCTTTAAAGACTCAATTATGGAGTTTCTCCAGAGTAATTGAGGTTCTTGCAGCTCTTTAACATTTGCATCGAATACGGCTCTTAACCAGTCTCTTCTATCCGATAAGGGGATGCCTGGAGAAGGAATTTCTGAAAAGGTATCATTAATACTTAGTTCAAAGTCTAACTTTTCTTTTAAGGGTATTGCAGTTTCTTGTGCTCTTAAGAGAGGACTAGAAATAGCTTCGAAGTCTGAAGGTAGGTCTGGAAGGATTTCTTCTTTCAACAACTCAGATTGTTGCTTTCCTTTTTCACTTAGACTTGGATCAGGGTCCTGATCCCAGGCAGCTTTGGCTTCTCCGTGTCGAATTAAATAAATAGTAACTGATTGTTTATTAGTCATTCACAACTTCCTTATGAGATCAGTGTAATAATATCTATATAAAGTCTCATTGTAGCCATGAACTATACAAGAATATATTGCGGTCAGAACCTTGAGATAGGTAAAGTCTTAATACTCATTCAGAATTCCTCTAAACATTTAGTTAACGTACTAAGAAAAAAAGAAGGCTCCTTGATCGAGTTATTTGATGGCAAAGGATCTTCTTGTACTGCCGAAATCATTTCTTCTCAAAAGAAAAGGGTCAAAGTTAAGTTAGTTGAGGAGCTAGTTTTTCAAGATAGAAAAGGAATTAAAATTTCACTGGGTCAGTCCTTAATAAAAACAGAACCATTCAGTTTCTCAATTCAAAAGGCAACTGAACTTGGCGTAGCCTCTATCTCTCCTCTTTACACAGAGAGGACAGTAATCAAATTAAAGTCAAATTCAACTAAATCTAGAAAAGCTAGATGGCAGTCAATTGCTACACACGCTTGCCAACAATGTGGAGAAAACTGGTTGCCAGAGATAAATGAAATTCAACGATTGGAAGATTGGGCCCAAGCAGTCAAAGCCAAACATAAAATTGTTCTTTATCCCAATGCTGAAACTAAATTATCTAGCTTAACTTTTGATGATTCAGTCGCAATTGCAGTAGGGCCAGAAGGTGATTTCACTGACAGTGAAATAAACTTACTAACTGAAAAAGATTTCTTGCCAGTTAAATTGGGAGAAAGAGTATTAAGGGCAGATACAGCAGTGATCTCCGTTGTCAGTGCAATACGAGCAATGTGTGAAGAGTTTTAGCGCCTGTTGAAGTAAGATTACTATGATTACAGAGGTTATATGAAATTTGGTGTAGTAATGGATCCAATCGGTTCCATAAGTTTTAAAAAGGACAGTACATTATCGATTCTTTTAGAAGCACAATCTAGAGGACACCATCTTATTTACATGGAACCCCGTTCCCTTTTTTTAAAAGAGGACGGCCCCCATGCGCTAACTCAAACACTGAAAGTCAAAGATGACCCTGAAAATTGGTTTAAGCTTTCTGAAAATGCTGTAACTAGTTTAGCTAATTTGGATTTGATAATTATGAGGCAAGACCCCCCGTTTGATGCCAACTACATTTACAACACTTACGTTTTGGAGGCAGCAGAAAGAGAAGGGGTAGTAGTGGTAAACAAACCCAGCAGTTTAAGAGATTGTAATGAAAAAGTTTTTGCAACCGAATTTCCTCACTGCTGTACACCTTATTTAGTAGCCAGCAATAAAGAATTATTAAGGGGTTTCATTGATGAGCATTTAGATACTGTCGTTAAGCCATTGGACGGAATGGGCGGGTCTTCAATTTTTAGGGTTAGAAGCTTAGATCCCAACGTTGCAGTAATCCTTGAAAACATGACAGAAAATGGTTTCACCAAAGTTATGATTCAAAAATATATTCCAGAGATCACCGAAGGGGATAAAAGAATATTGTTGATTGATGGCTCTCCAATGGGAGGTGCTGTAGCCAGAGTTCCAGCCGAGGGAGAGTTGAGAGGGAATTTAGCTGCAGGAGCTAATGCAGTTGCAAGATCTTTAACTTCCAAAGACAGATGGATTTGTGATCAGGTTGGTCCTCGGCTAAAAGAACTTGGACTAACACTAGTCGGTTTAGATGTCATTGGAGATTATTTAACTGAAATTAATGTTACTAGCCCTACTTGTTTTAGAGAGTACAAGAATCTTTGTGACATCGATGTTGCTTCAGATCTCTTGGATTGCTTAGAAGGAAAACTGTCTAAATGAACTTGTCATCCAAAGTAATCATTGCTTTCGATTTTGGTTTGAAACACATTGGTATGGCAATAGGTCAAGAGATCACTAGTACTGCTCAGACTTTTCATTCTTTACAAGCTAACAATGGAGAGCCGGATTGGAATATATTAGATATTTTGATTAAAGAATGGAAACCCAGACTTTTTGTAGTTGGTAATCCTCTAAATATGGATGGATCAGATAGTGAAATGAAAAAGAAGAGTGATAAATTTTCAAATCTAATTAACAGGAGGTATAACATCCCTGTTGAATTAATAGATGAAAGACTTACAACAAGAGAAGCTAAAGACAGATTGCGATCTGCGAAAGATAACTTAATATCAGTTTCAGCTGACACCCACCAAATTTCTGCACAAATCATTTTAGAAAGCTGGTTTTCGGAGAACAGATAAATGTCAGGATCCATACCACCAGCTTTCATCAGAGAAATTGTAGACATGACTGACATTGTTGCTTTGGTGGATAGTTATGTTCCGCTAAAAAAGAAAGGAAAAGATCACTGGGGTCTTTGTCCTTTTTGTGATGATGGCAGCAATCCTTCGTTTAGCGTTAGCCCTCAAAAACAGTTCTATTACTGTTTTAAGTGCAGAGCTACAGGCAATGTGATTGGTTTTTTAGAATCTTTTGAAGGCTTGGGATTTGTTGAGTCGGTTGAGGCTCTGGCCTCCAGAGCAGCTTTGGAGGTTCCTTATGAACAGTCTTCGAAAAAAAGAGAAGATAAAGATCCAATATTTGAGGTTTTAACCATTGCTTCAAATTTTTATGAGGCTTCTTTGGCAGATTCAGCTTTAGCAAAACAAGTTCAAAAATATGTCAAAGAAGACAGGCATATTTCTGGCAGTACATGCAGAAGGTTTGCAGTAGGGTATGCCCCAAAATCTTGGAATGCTTTATCTTCTTATTTATCAACTAAAGGATTCTCTGTGGAGCTTCAAACTAAGGCGGGTCTGACCAAAAGGAATAAAGATAAAGAAGCTTACGATTTATTTCGAGATCGTTTGATGTTTCCCATAAAAGACAGAAAAGGAAGAGTGGTTGGCTTTGGAGGAAGGGTAATGAAGCCTGAAGACCAGCCTAAATATCTCAACACAGGTGATACTCCTGCTTTTCAAAAAGGGAAGGAACTTTATGGACTGTTTGAGACCTTACAGGATAGAAAAAATTTAAAAAAGATCTATGTAGTTGAGGGTTATATGGATGTTATAGCAATGTCCGAAAATGGTATTAATAACGCAGTTGCTACTTTGGGTATAGCAACCAACCGTTTTCATACACAGGTGCTATTGCAGCTGGTAAATGAAGTTATATTTTGCTTTGATGGAGACGATGCAGGAAGAGGAGCGGCTTGGGGAGCCCTCAAGAATGTTTTACCAGTGGTCAATGATGGAGCAGAGATAAAATTCCTTTTTCTTCCCGAAGGTGAAGATCCAGCAAGTTTGTTAGAAAAAGAAGATAAAGAAACCTTTGAAACAAGGCTCAAAGATGCCTTGCTGTTATCCGAGTACTTTATTGAAAGATTAACTTTAGCTGTTGGTACGGGTTCTCTAGAGAAAAAAGCAACTTTAGCATCTAAGGCAATAGAATTGCTAAAGTCTATGCCTGAAAGTTCAATAAAAAAATTATTGGAGGCAGAGGTTTCAGCGATAACAGGTTTAAGCAAACAGGATATCGAAGAGAACTCTTGGTCGACGGCAGCTAGAAAAAGCAAGGAAACCAAATTCAGTACAACTCCCCAAGAAAAAAAGGAAGAAAAATCCTTTGAGCCTGGAGGAATTATAGCTAAGACAGTTGCAGCTTTAATCACCTTTCCTGAGCTTATTTCTGAAATAGACTCTACTGACTGGATAAAAGAACTTTCTCGGCCTGAGGGAAATCTATTAGTGCAGGTTATTGAATATTTTCAGAATTTTCCCAATGGCCAAGTTGCAGATCTCCTTAGTTCCTTGGACAATGATTCGGCATCTTTTATCGGAAGCTTATTATCAGGAAGCCCGTCATTGGATAAGAAAAATTCTGTGGCTTATTTTCAAGACTGCGTACAGGCCCTGAAAAGAGCTAATCCAAGAAAAAGAATAATTGAGTTAAAGAAACAGTTGGCTAAAGAAAAATTATCCGAAGATGAAACTTTTGAGTTACAGCAGCATCTATTATCAAACTTAGAAAAGTTAAATGAAGAAGACAGAGGATTACTTAGAGAGTTAAGTCAAAATTAGCAAAGGGCTTGAATAATAATAATTCATATCAATATTGGGATTTAGAGTCTAAAAACACTATAATCCCCAACCCTTTTTAAGAGAGTATGGCTAGAAAATCAAAGAAAGTTACTGAACCAGAAGTCGAAGAACCTTCTGAAGAACTTGCTGCCGCTTTGATTAGCGAAGAAGATCTTGAGAATTCTGGCTTAAGGGAGTTAGTCGATAAAGGCAAAGAGCAAGGATTCCTGACTTACGAAGAAATCAATTCAATGTTGCCAGAAGACATTTCTGACCCCGATCAAGTTGAAGAGACTATTCAGATGTTGATCGACATAGGAATAGAAGTACAGGAAGGGAAGCAAGATGCTGAAGGTAATGAAGATTCTCCTCCTGAAACAGTTCCTGATACTAGGACCACATTAACCACTGTTGAATCGGAAATTGGAAGGACAACTGATCCAGTTCGTCTTTACATGAGGGAGATGGGAACAGTGGACCTGCTTACTAGAGAAGGAGAGATTGCTATAGCTAAGAGAATAGAAGAAGGTTTAAGAGAGCTTTTAGCAGCATGTTGTTTTTACCCAGGTATTGTTGATAAGATTTTGGATGATTATCAAGAGGTATTAAAAGAGGAGAAACGTCTGGCGGAAGTCTTAGTAGGCTTCATGGATATAGATGATGAGATTCCTCCTCCTGCTATTGTTCAAGCTGCACAAAAAAAAGAAAAAAATGAGGATGACGACGAACAACCAACTGGACCGGATCCAGTAGAAGTCAAGAAGCGCTTTAATGCTCTAAAAAGACAATTTAATAAAACAGAAAAAGCTTGTTCAAAATCAAGAACCACAAAGAAAGCGATTAAAGAACAACAAAAATTAGGAGAAATATTTAAATTCCTTAAACTTTCACCAACCCAATTTGAAGTCATAGCTAGGCCAGCTAGGGATTCTTTGGGGATAATAAGAGATTGCGAAAAAGAAGTTTACAGAATATTCGTAAAGCTTGCCAGGATGCCTAGAAGAGAATTTATCCAAAGTTATCCAGGAAATGAAGCAGATCCAAACTGGGGTTTGAAAATGTCCAGAATAAGAAAACCTTGGGCAAAAACCATTAGAGAAAATATAGAAGATGTTACTCGCCAACATAATAAGTTGGGCAGACTAGAAAATATTATTGGCTTAGATATTGCACATATCAAAGACATCAATAGAAGGATGTCCATAGGCGAAGCCAAAATAAGAAGAGCCAAAAAGGATATGGTAGAAGCCAACTTACGTTTGGTTATCTCAATAGCCAAAAAATACACAAACCGAGGACTACAATTTTTAGATTTAATTCAAGAGGGCAATATTGGCTTGATGAAAGCAGTTGATAAATTTGAATATCGAAGAGGGTATAAGTTCTCAACATATGCAACTTGGTGGATTAGACAAGCTATCACTAGATCAATAGCTGATCAGGCCAGGACCATCCGAATACCTGTTCATATGATTGAAACTATTAATAAACTCAATCGAGTGTCTCGTCAGATGGTTCAGGAAAAGGGAAGAGAACCTACACCCGAAGAACTTGGTGAGCGTATGGAACTCCCTGAAGACAAGATCCGCAGGGTACTTAAGATTGCTAAAGAACCCATATCCACCGAGACACCGATAGGAGATGAAGACGACACAACACTGGGAGATTTCATTGAAGATACAGCAATTCCTTCTCCAGACCAAGCCGCAACCGAAGACAATTTAACTGAAGCTACAGATGATATCTTAGGTAGTTTAACCGCTAGGGAAGCCAAGGTTTTAAGGATGAGATTCGGCATAGGTATGAACACAGACCATACTCTAGAAGAGGTGGGTAAGCAGTTTGATGTAACCCGAGAACGGATCCGTCAGATAGAAGCCAAAGCTTTAAGAAAATTAAGACATCCAACTCGCTCTTCTCATTTAAGAGGCTTTTTAGACGATTAACTCATTGCAGTTATCAGTTGAGCGTAGTTAAAATAACTCAAGGGCCCTTAGCTCAGTTGGTTAGAGCAGTGGACTCATAATCCATTGGTCCCAGGTTCGAGTCCTGGAGGGCCCACCAAATAAAATGCCTTACTTACTAACTGTTATTTTTTTAACCGCTACACTCTGGTTAAACCATGCTGCCTTAGCTCTTATATTAGGAATCTTCCTCTCATACATCATTACTATCCCTAAAGATTTTTTTACTCGGAAGTATGGAACCAGAATTCTGCAAACTGGTATTGTCTTTTTAGGCGGTAGCATCAGCGTTACCCAGGTAACTGCTATTAGTAAAGATTACCTTCCCTGGATTTCTGGGTTTGTATTAGTCACCTTTTTTGTAGTCATAGGTTTAGGAAAACTCTTAGGAGTAACAAAAAAGCAATCGTATTTATTGGCATCAGGTACGGCAATAT
>DTSY01000020.1 GCA_012965075.1 Gammaproteobacteria bacterium
GCTTTAGACTTAGAGCCCTTGCCCTTAATTAAGATTTAAATTCTAGTCTTCTTTTGTGAAGAATAGGTTCGGTATAACCACTCGGTTGGATTCTTCCTTGAAGCACTAAATCACAAGCTGCTTTAAATGCTTGATCATCAAAGGATGGAGCCATATTTATATAGTCAGAATCTCCTTCGTTTTGCTGATCAACCACTAAGGCCATCTTCTTCATAGTTTCTAATACTTGTTCCTCACTACATAAACCATGATGCAACCAATTGGCCATATGCTGACTTGAAATTCGACAGGTTGCTCTGTCTTCCATAAGACCAACATTGTTGATATCTGGAACCTTAGAACACCCCACTCCTTGGTCTATCCATCTAACCACATAACCCAGAATTCCCTGAGCATTGTTGTCTAATTCATCTTGGATTTCTTTATCAGTTAACGAACTTGGATCTTTAAGTATGGGGATGGTAAGGATATCGTTTATATCAGCCTCGACCCTTTCTTGAAGTTTTTCTTGGACCTCCGAAACAGATACTTGATGGTAATGCAAAGCGTGTAAAGTTGCTGCTGTGGGTGAAGGTACCCAGGCACAATTTGCGCCAGCTTCCGGATGAATTGTTTTAGTCTTATACATTTCTAACATTTCATCAGGCATTGGCCACATTCCTTTTCCGATTTGGGCTTTCCCTTTAAAACCAGCCTTTAATCCTTTATCAACATTCCAATCCTCATAAGCTGAAATCCAAGGTTGTTGTTTCATCAAAGCTTTAGGGATCATGGGACCTGCTTCCATGCTTGTATGGATCTCATCCCCAGTCCTGTCCAGGAAACCTGTATTTATAAAAATAACTCTGTCCTTAGCAGCTCGAATGCATTCTTTCAGGTTGATAGTTGTCCTTCTTTCTTCGTCCATTATTCCAATCTTGACTGTTAAGGGACTTATCTTTAATGCTTCTTCAACAGCAGAAAAGAGATCACAAGTGAACTGAACTTCTTCAGGCCCATGCATTTTGGGTTTTACAATGTACACACTGCCAGCTCTAGAATTGGATAAAAGATTGTTTCCTTCAAGATCATGTTTAGCAATACAGATAGTGAACATGGCATCCAAGATGCCTTCAGGTATTTCCTTTCCTGCTTTATCTAAAATAGCTGGATTAGTCATAAGATGACCGACGTTTCTAACTAACATAAGACTTCGACCGGCTAATAGAAATTCTTTACCTAGGGTATCTTTATATTCTCTATCTGAATTGAGTTGCCTAGTGAACTCAGATTCGCCCTTTATGAAGGTTTCTTTTAAATCACCTTTCATAAGCCCTAGCCAATTTCTGTAAGCAATGACTTTATCTTCTGCATCTACCGCAGCTATAGAATCTTCTAAATCTTGAATAGTGGTAACTGCTGACTCAATTAAAACGTCTTTTATACCAGCAGCATCATCTTTGCCCACTGAATCCTCTCTATCAACTTGAATTTCTATATGTAACTTATTGTTTTTAAATAGTATTCCAGATGGGTTGTCAGGTTCTCCTGTATAACCTATGAACTTACTATTGTCCTTTAAACCGACTTTTGATTGGTCAGATAAAGTTACTTCTAAGTTTCCTTCATGTACTTGAAAAGATGTAACTTCTTGAAAAGTACCTTGTGATAAAGGAATGGTCTTATTAAGGAAAGTTTTTGAAAACTCTATAACCTTATCTCCTCTTACAGGATTATAAGTCCCTCCTCTTTCTGCTCCTCCTTCTTCCGAGATCATATCTGTTCCATACAACGCATCGTACAAGCTTCCCCATCTTGCATTAGCTGCATTTAAAGAAAATCTTGCGTTCATGACTGGAACCACGAGTTGAGGCCCTGCTATCTCACTTATCTCTGGATCTACCTGTGAAGTAGTTATTTGAAAGTCATTGGCCTCTTCTACCCAATAACCTATTTCTTTTAAAAAGGTTTTATATTCTTCATGATTATGGTTTTGACCTTTTCTATCTAGATGCCATTTATCTATTTTTTCTTGGAGATTTTCTCTTTGTGATATAAGAGAATTATTTCTGGGAACAAATTCGTCTACAATCTCATTAAAAGAAGACCAAAATTCGTCACGAGTGACTTTCAGACCTGGTAAAATTTCTTCGGCTAGGAGATCATCTAATTCTTTAGCAATTTGTAAACTTCCATACTGAACACGTTCAGTCATTTCTTTCCTCTTAATCTTCTAAATGCAACGGACTATGAAAACTGAGTTTCATATTTTTTTATAAGTTAAAAGAGTATATCCTAGTATTTCAAAATCAAAACATGTCGGATAAAAAAAACCAAAAAGTAGGCCTCACCGAAGTTGTCTTAAGAGATGGCCATCAGTCTCTTCTAGCAACTAGATTTACTCTTGCTGATATGTTGCCCATTGCAAAAAAATTAGACGAGGTCGGCTACTGGTCGATTGAGTCTTGGGGAGGGGCAACTTTTGACTCTTGTATTAGATATCTTAATGAGGATCCTTGGGAGAGACTTAGAGCTTTGAAAAAAGCCATGCCTAACACAAGACAGCAAATGCTTCTCAGAGGGCAAAACCTAGTAGGTTACAAACACTATTCAGATGAAACTGTATCTTTATTCATCCAAAAAGCAGCTGAAAATGGCATTGATGTTTTTAGGATTTTTGATGCTCTAAACGACTTTAATAACATTGAATTTTCAATAAAGGAAGTGAAAGCAAGTGGTAAGCATGCGCAAGGTGCAATGGCTTATACCACTAGTCCTGTCCACGATTTAAATACTTGGTTAGATTATGCAAAAAAGGTTGAAGATTCAGGAGCAGATTCTTTTGCCATTAAAGATATGGCTGGCATCCTTAAACCTTATGATGCGTTTGAACTTGTTTCTCATCTTAAAGAAAGTCTTGCAATACCCATACACATGCAATGTCACGCTACAACAGGAATGTCCACTGCCTCTAACTTAAAGGCAATTGAAGCGGGAATAGATAACATCGATACTTCTATTTCATCCATGAGTATGACCTATGGGCATTCAGCTACAGAGACATTAGTAAGTATGTTTACTGACAGAGAGGGAGATCTGGGTCTGGATATTAATTTATTGGGTGAAATTTCAGATTATTTCAGAGTGATAAGAGAAAAGTATTCTGATTTTGAAGGATCACTAAAGGGAGTTGATTCCTCAATGCTAATTAAACAAGTTCCGGGTGGAATGTTATCCAACCTTGAATCGCAATTAAAATCTATTAATCAGGAAGACAAATTAGAGAAAGTGAAAGAAGAGATTCCTATGGTGAGAGAAGATTTTGGTTTTCCTCCCCTAGTGACTCCTGTCTCTCAAATAATTGGAGCACAGTCTTTGCTGAATGTGACTGAAAATTCTAGATACGGGAGTCTTACATCTGAAACCAAGAAACTTTTATTAGGTGCTTACGGAAAATTGCCAGGGAAAATAAACAGTGAGCTTTTTAAGAAGGCTTCCGACGATCCTCCCGAAAAAGAAAATGAAAAGAATACAAGTGAGATGGAAGAGGAATTTAAAGATCTATGCCAAGAAAATGACTTGCCTGATTTATCCAGTAATATAGAGAATTTATTAACTTATATTCTTTTTCCTAATATTGCTTTTAATTTCTTTAAGGAAAGAAATTTTTAAAATATAAAGTCTCTAATTATCTAGACCCTTGACCATCATCTATCTTGATAAAAGTACCTGTCACGCACTCAG
>DTSY01000021.1 GCA_012965075.1 Gammaproteobacteria bacterium
TGCCTTCATATCCTGGATAAGGCTCCATGGCCATCATATTGCAAGTTTGCTCGACCGCTTCTAGCCATTGGTTCCTTTTCTCTTCTACAGGAATTTTGAATCCCCCTAGTTCAGCCAAGGAGGAAGATTCTCCTGTTCCAAACTCTACCCTACCATTCGAAACCAGATCTAAAGTGGCTATTTCCTCTGCTATTCTTGCGGGATGGTTGTAGTTGGGTGGCATCAGTTTAATTCCATGTCCTAGGCGTATATTCTTGGTTCGTTGAGAGCAAGCAGCTAAAAAAACTTCAGGGGCAGATGAGTGAGCATATTCTTCTAGAAAGTGATGTTCTACTTCCCAGACATAATCTATGCCAAGATTGTCTGCAAGTTCCACTTGATCCAAAGCATCTTGATAAAGCTTTAATTCATCATTTTCCTTCCAAGGTCTGGGTAATTGATGTTCATAAAAGATTCCAAATTTCATATATTTCTCCTTGTTAATGAATAAGTTAACAGATTTTTTATATCATTCGAAGTTAAATACCTATTGTTTGGCTATAAACTATAAGAACAGCCATGGCCACTTGAAGCAATAAAGTTAACCACAAGATTGTCTTAGTTGAGCTCTTTGGTTGAAGTTCTTTTTCTAATTTATTTACCAAATATAAAGCCCCTATATTTACTATAGGTAACCCTAAAGCAGCCCATACACCGGCAATCATAATTAGGGTTAAGGGATTGGGGAGAAGGAAGTAGGCTATGCCTGAAAATAAAGGCACAAGGAAAGCAATTAATTTTATGAGTTGTTGCCTTGTGTTTGGCTTCTCCAAGACCAGGCCCATAGATATTAGATAATCAGAAATGGTTCTTGTAAAAGCTGCAGTGCCCGAGATGAAAGTTGAAAATAAAACAAAGAAGGCAAGTAGGATAAAAAGCCATTTAGCCCAATTTCCTAAAATACCAGTAAACATACTCAGAAGGGTTTTGATGATATCTCCATCAGGGGGAGGATAAAGACCTAGCTCATGTAACACTCCTGCACCCAAAAGAAAAAATGGAACGGTCCCAATGGTGACAAATAGAACTGTAACCCAAACGTCCGTTTGCATGACCTTTATCCAAGCCCGTGTGTCTTGGAGACTCTCTCCCTCCTCTTTAGCGTATCCTTTTTCCAAACACCAGTAGGTATAAGCCATGATTTCCCCATAACTTATTCCAGTAAATCCAAAAACCGCTAGCGCCAGTGCCACATGATCCGAGGGGAAAGAGAAGGACAATCCCTGAATGAGGTCTTGACCCGTCACCTGATAAGTAGTGGTCTGCATGGATATGGCAATAATCAAGGTAACCAAAGAAAAGAAAGCGACCATGGCCAATAAAGTCTTTTCCAAGGTTTTATAGGATCCCCAATACAAAATAAGCCAAGTGATAAGGCAACCAGTTACCACCCAAGCCTCTACGCTTATAAAAGGGATCATAAGATTGCCTGCTTGTGCAACCGCACCAGCCAATCCCCCCATTCCGGCTATGGAAGGAATAACACCTATGAACATGAACCACACAAGCCACGATGTAGTTTTACCTCGGATAGTAGTTTTGAAACCCGGCATATGGGCAAAGGCTTCCAAGAAAGTTTGTTTTTTTACTATGACGTACCTACTAATCTCGGCTTGGATTAAGGGCTTACTCCACATACTAAGAAGCAGCCACCAAAGAAGAGAGAAACCAGCAGCAGCTCCCAGAAGGGGAGTGAGAGCTATTGATCCACTGCCCACCACACTTCCAGTCACTATAATGCTTGGTCCGATGTATTTAAGGCGTTGTAGAAGAGATTGAGGTGGTTTTCTCATAATTCCTTTCTTAATAAGAGAATACTTATTAATGGATTTTGTATTATTTTATGAAACAATTCATATTTTTATAGCACCATCATTTATACACATGCACTTTAAAGGACACGGAGGCTTAAAGATAGCAGCGGATGTTTGGGGTTCAGATAATAAAAAATTAGTTATTTTATTGCATGGAGGAGGGCAAACCCGACATGCTTGGGGAGAAACTGGAAAGAAATTAGCAGAAGCTGGTTACCATTCAGTAGCTTTAGATTTAAGGGGACATGGTGACAGTGAGTGGCACTCTGATGCCGATTATACAATCAAGGCTTATAAAGAGGATTTGGTCTCCATAATTAAAGAGATAAATAAGCCAGCAAGTTTAATTGGTGCGTCATTAGGAGGCATGGCTTCACTTTTATTAGCAGGGGATGAAGTTAATTCAAATTTGTGCACTTCACTCATAATGGTAGACATAGGAATTTATCCGGATCCAGCGGGGTCGGATCGAATAGTCAGTTTCATGCTTTCAGGCGAAGGAGGTTTCGAATCTTTAGAGGATGTCGCTAAATCCATTTCTGATTATTTACCGCATAGACAAAAACCTAAAGATCTTCAAGGTTTAAAAAAGAATCTAAGATTAAAAGAGGATGGAAAGTATTATTGGCACTGGGATCCTAGATTTATTCGAAGAAGACCGGGTTCGAGAGACAAAGGATATTTTGATCTTCAATTGAAAGCTGCTCAAAAAGTGGTTGTTCCTACCTTATTGATGAGAGGCGCTTTAAGTGATGTTGTAACCATGGAAGATGTAGAATATTTTTTATCTGTGATAGGTCACGCTAAATTCGTTGAAATTGAAAAAGCAGCCCACATGATAGCCGGCGACAGAAATGATGTTTTTGCTGAGGAAGCCATTAAATTCTTAAGATCTCTATAGTTTTTTAAAAGAAAAAGAATTTTCTATCTGATACCATCTCCCCATGTTAATTATTGGACTTACTGGAGGTATTGGGAGCGGCAAGTCTGTAGCTTCCGATAAATTTAAATCTCTTGGTATAACTGTTGTCGATGCCGATGTTGCCTCCAGAACAGTTGTGGAACCAGGTAAACCAGCACTTAAAGAAATTGAAGATCATTTTAGCTCTGGAATTATTACTGCTGAAGGAAAGCTAGACCGAAACAAACTTAGGGAAATTATTGCCACTGATCCTGAAGAAAGGAAATGGCTTGAATCTGTTCTTCATCCAAAAATAGGAGAACAGATAACTAAAGAAATATCTGAATCCACTAGTGTTTACACCCTGTTTGTAGCTCCTTTGTTGCTGGAAACTAATTCTCAAGAAAGGTGTGCACGAGTTGTGGTAGTAGATGTGCCCAAAGAAGTTCAGATCCTAAGAACAGCTAAAAGAGATAAAGTTTCACCAAATCAAGTTGAACAGATGGTTGCTGCCCAGATGGAAAGAGAGAAGAGACTAGAAAAGGCAGATGATGTCTTATTAAACAGTGGAACAATAGAAGATTTAGAGAAACAGGTAGAAGAGCTGCATAAAAAATACATGCAAATGGTGGAATGAAGAAGAAAGTTAAGTGTCCTCAATGCAAGACTTCTGTGGAATGGACTGAAGATAATTCATACAGACCTTTCTGCTCCAAGAGGTGTCAGCTCATAGATTTAGGATCTTGGGCTAGTGGAAGGAATAAAATTGCAGGAAGCTCTTTATTTGATTCAGAAGAAGACTTAGGGGAAATAACTAAGCACTAGTGCGATCAAAATCCGCTTATTCCGGCAATTCCATAGGCACCATTTTTTTCAGCTGCAGATAAGTCCTCCTTACTTAAACCTCCCAAAGCATAAATTGGTAGTTTAGTTTTCTTACTCAGTTCTGAAAAATTCTTCCAACCTAAAGACTGCAACTCTTTGTGAGCAGGAGTCTCCTTTACTGGAGAAAGAAATATGTAATCTGCTTCTAAGATTCCGGTTTAAGAATATCTTCTTCATTATGGCAAGAAATACCAAATAATTTGTTTCTATCAACTTGCCTAAAAGTTGCTTTTTTTAGATCTTCACCTGTCAGGTGTACACCCGAAAATCTGTTGCCTAAATTTTATTACTTGTTTTCTTTTTTTCTAGCCATCTTGGCTTCGTATCTTCTCAGCCTCCTATTACCCTGTTCAGGCTGGTTTGGATTTTGTTGCTGAGTACTGTTTTCAACTTCTTTAGAGGTAAAGGCCGATTCTGAATTTTGATGCTCGACAGTCTTTTTTCTTCCTAACTTTTGAATTCTTTCCAGTTCTTCCGGAGCATCAAGCTCTATTTCGACTCTAGCTAAGAACCTTGTTCCTTCTATTCTAATATTCTCAAGTAACTCTTCAAACAACCCAAAAGATTCCCTTCTAAATTCTAATTTTGGATTCCTACTTCCATAGCCCCTCAGTCCTATTCCTTGCCTTAGGTAATCAACTGAACCTAAATGGTCCTTCCAAGCATTATCAATTATTTGAAGAAGAATTTGTTTTTCAAAGTCCCTCATGACGGTGCCTATGCTGTTTCCCTTGGTTTTATAACTAGCGGTAGCAGCGGAGTATATTTTTTCTGCGATGTCTTGCTCATTCAAATTTGAATCCTTTTCTAACCAATCTTTCACAGGAATTTGCAAACCAAAATTATGATGAATTGATGCTTCCAGTCCTTTGATATCCCATTGCTGTTCGGGAGATTGTTCTGGAATGAAAGTGCTAACCTCATTTTCAATAACTGTTTGTCTCATAGAGTCTAGTAACTCGCTGATATCTTCGGATTCTAGCACTGAGTTTCTTTGAGAATAAATTATCTGTCTCTGTTCATTAGCCATGTCATCATACTCAAGCAACATTTTTCTTATATCAAAATTTCTACCTTCAACTCGTTTCTGGGCCCTTTCTATAGCCCCACTAAGCATTCTATGTTCTATCGATTCTCCAGCTTCCAATCCTAGACCTTGCATCATGTTTTTAACTTGGTCTCTGGCAAAAATTCTCATTAGAGAGTCTTCTAAGGAGAGATAGAATCTTGACGAACCTGGATCTCCTTGCCTCCCAGATCTACCTCTTAATTGATTATCTATCCTCCTTGATTCATTTCTCTCAGTTCCTATAACATGCAAACCACCACAATCTATAACTTTTTTATTTCCCTCCTGCCAATCTAAAAATAAATTTTCTTTAGAAGTATTATTTCCACCTTCTTGATTTTGAAGCTTAGTCTCCCAGTTGCCCCCTAAAACTATGTCTGTACCCCTTCCTGCCATATTCGTTGCTATAGTCACAACGCCAGATTGTCCTGCTTGAGCTATTATTTCAGCTTCTCTCGCATGATTTTTAGCATTTAAAACTTCATGGTTTATATTTTTTTGTTTGAGTAGGTTAGAAATAACTTCTGAACTTTCCAAAGAGGCAGTTCCCACCAGCACAGGATTTCCTTTATTTCTGTATTCTTCAATTTCTTTTACAACCGCTCCAAATTTTTCTTTTTCGGTTAGATAAACTAAATCATTATTATCTTCTCTGATCATTGGTTGATTGGTAGGGATTTCAAGAACTGAAAGACCGTATATTTGCATAAATTCCTGAGATTCAGTAATTGCAGTGCCAGTCATACCAGACAATTTTTCATATTGCCTAAAATAGTTCTGAAAAGTGCAGGAGGCCAGAGTTTGACTTTCCATCTGAATGGGGACGCCTTCTTTCTGTTCTATTGCTTGATGAAGACCGTCGCCAAGTCGCCTCCCAGGCATAGCTCTACCGGTATTTTCATCAATAAGAACTATCTGATTTTCTTGGACCAAATAGTCCACATCTTTTTTAAATAGGAAATGAGCTCTTAGTGAAGACTGAATGTAGTGGAGAAGTCTTAAGTTTGTAGAAGAATAAAGACTCTTTTGATCGTTCAGCATGTCAGCTGATTGGAGTAACTTCTCCACATGATCATGTCCTAGTTCAGTTAACTCTACTTGTCTGGATTTTTCATCAATTAAAAAATGTCCTTCTTCAGTTATTTCTTTATTACCTTCTTTGTCTTCAGAAAGCACCTGTTGTTTTAGTTCAGGGATGAATCTCGCAATCTGGTTATAAATTTTAGAGGTGTCTTCTGCCGCTCCTGAAATTACAAGTGGGGTTCTTGCTTCATCAATTAAGATAGAGTCAACTTCATCCACAATGGCAAAATAAAAGTCAGTCATAACTCTCTCTTCTTTAGTTATAACCATATTATTTCTTAAAAAATCAAAACCCAGCTCATTGTTAGTTGCATAAATTACGTCGGCTTCATAAGCAGATTTTCTTTCTTCCATGCTCTGACCTGAAACCACAAAACTAACCTTCATCCCCAGGCCTTCGTAAATGGGTTTCATCCATTCGGCATCTCTTTTAGCTAAATAATCATTTACTGTTACTAATACTACTTTTCTCTCAGTGAAAGAGTTGAGGTAAGCAGGAAGGGTGGCCACTAGAGTTTTTCCCTCTCCGGTCGCCATCTCTGCAATTTGGCAGTTATGTAAAGCTATGCCGCCCAGTAATTGGCAATCAAAGTGTCTAAGATTAAGTTTCCTTTTTGCTACTTCTCGAGTTGCAGCAAAAGCCTCAGAAAGTAAATTATCAAGACTCTCACCCTTTTCATGCTTCTGAATGAATTCTTCTCTCAATTCTTTGAGTTCTGAATCACTAAGTTTAGAAAATTTCTCTTCTAACCTGTTAATGGATTTAATGAAAGGCTCAATCTTCTTAAGCTGTTTTGCATTCTTAGAGCCAAAAATTTTCGCAAAAATATTCATTGCTTTAACCTGTCAGGCGAATTCTATCAATTTGTAAGGATTATTTTCTGAATAAGAGTCAGAAATTATCCAAGACTAGGGTCTATTATGGGGTCTAAATAGGTTATTGGTGAGCTTTGTGGGTCATCGTAAGAAAGGATTTCCCAAGTTTCAGGCCGAGAGATAAGTTCTCTTAAAAGGGCATTATTAACTGTATGACCAGATTTATAGCCTTCAAAAGATCCTACCAAGTTATGACCCAATAAATAGAGGTCTCCAATTGAATCTAGAATTTTATGTTTAACCATCTCATCTTCGAATCTTATACCTCCTTCATTGAGGATTGCATCATCTCCAATTGCTATGGCATTTTTCATGCTAGCTCCTAAGGCTAAATTCTCTTCATTAAGCATTTCGAGATCCTTCATTAAGCCAAAAGTTCTTGCCCTTGAAACTTCTTTAACAAAAGAGGTGCTATTAAAATTAATAGAAGCAACATTAGTATATTTTTTATGGACTGGATGGTCATATATCATGGTGAAAGTTACTTTGAAGCCTTCAAAAGGAGAAACTTCAGCCCACGCGTCATTAAATTCAACTCTCACTTTCTCTTTGATACGAATAAATTTTTTGGGTTTTTGTTGCTCATCTATTCCAGCAGATTGAATTAAAAAAACAAAAGGTCCAGCGCTTCCATCCATAATAGGTATCTCAGAAGCATTTACTTCAACATAGGCATTATCAATACCTAATCCGGCCAGAGCTGAAAGTAAGTGCTCTACAGTAGATATTTGCACATCTCCGCTACAGAGTGTGGTTGAGAGAGTAGTATCTCCAACGTTCTCAGCTCTGGCTTTTATTTCAACAGGCGGATCCAAATCAGTTCTTCTGAAAATAATCCCTGTATCTGGAGGAGCTGGCTTAAGTTCCAAAGAGATAGGATCGCCACTATGAAGACCAACACCGAATGCTTTTATGGAATTTGTTAGGGTTCTTTGTGCCAGCATCGAGGTATTGTAAATAAAAGTTTAAATTTTCCTAACAAATTCAAACAATAAAATGCCACAGGCAACGGAAGCATTTAAGCTTTCCACATTTCCAGGCAAATCAATTCTGATCAAACTATCACAATTCTCGGACGTCAATTTCTTGAGCCCTTTATCTTCCGAGCCTATGACCAAGGCATTCTTTTTCCCAAAAACTATATCTTTATAGTCCTCTTTTCCATTCTTCTCAGCACCTACAATATTCACCCCAGACAATTTCATTTTTTTTATAGTTCTTACTAAATTTGTGACAACTATAAAAGGAACAAGTTCAGACCCACCTGAAGAAACTTTTCTTACTGTTGGAGAGAGGAGACAGGATCTATTTTTGGGAACAATTACTGCATCCACATTTGCAGCAGCAGCACTTCTTAAGCATGCTCCAACATTCTGAGGGTCAGTCATGTGATCGAGAATTAATAAAAGGAGAGATTCCTTATTAAGCAACTTATCAAGTAAGGACTCATTTTCTTCTATTCTTTTATTACATAATAGCGCCAATCCTTGATGGTTCTGATCTTTACAATAAGTTGAAAAGAAATCTTTGGTTTTTACAGTAGTCTCAACTCCACAAGATTGCGCCTTTGAAGATATATTTTTTAATCTAGAGTTTGATTTTGAATCTAAAATAAAAAGAACTTTTGCACTTTTTGGTCTTGAATTTAAGACGGCTTCTATAATATTAATGCCGCAAATAATTTCTTTATCTTCTTCAATTCTCATCTAGTAATATCCAAATCTATCCTTTGTAAGGAGACATCAACATCTTTGATTCTAGCTGAGACTATATCTCCTAGAAAGTATCCTTTTCCGGAAGATTTCCCTACTAAACTTTTTGTAATTTGGTCAAACACAAAGTAGTCATTATTCGGAAGATTTTTTACATGACATAGTCCTTCGATGCCTAAATCTTGTAGAAGAATAAATATACCAAAATTAGTAATGCCCATGATTCTTCCCTTAAAAGTTTTTTGTCTGTGTTTAAGTGCCAATTCGCATTTAAGAGTATTCATAGCATCTCTAGTTGCCATCTCAGCTTCGCGATCTTTAATGGATGACTGTTCTGCTATCTCTTTTACTTCTTCTTGTTTAAAAGGATAGTCTGTCTCAATTATTTTAGTTTTTTGAATTTCACTTATTTTTAGTTCTTTTTTAAGGCTTTGCTTTAAAAGTTGTTTGATTGCCCTATGCACCATTAAGTCTGGATACCTGCGTATAGGCGAGGTGAAGTGCGTGTAAGACTCATAGGCCAAAGCAAAGTGCCCAGACGATTCATCACTGTAAGATGCCAGATTAAAAGATTGAAGAATTTGCATATGAATGGCCTCTACATCTTTTCTGTTAGAAGTCAGTTCAATTAAGTTATAAAAATCTTCCACTTTGCCTTCAGGTCGAATTTTTATATTGATCTTTCTTGATCTAGCGAATAGCTCAAGTTGGTTGATGCGAATAGCATCCGGTTTGGGATGAATCCGGTAAATAGAAGGGATTTGAGACTTAAAGAGAAGCTGTGCAGCACAAATGTTTGCCAACAACATACATTCTTCAATCACTTGATGAGCAACGTTTCTTTGGCTTCTAATAAATCGTTGAATTTCACCATTTTTTATTTTTGGGAAATAGTCAGGTACTTCAAGTTCTAAAGCATATCTTGAGATTTTCTGTTTCTTTAACAAATCATAAATTTTCTTAAGTGGTTCAAGGCAAGTTGAAAGATGGCTAGGGTAATCATCTTTTTCAAAATAATTGCCGGTCTCTTCATAAGTGAGCCTGGCTTTCGATTCGATAATTGCCTCGAAGAAGTAAGCCTCTTTTAACTTTCCTTTATTATCTAGTTCAGCTCTACAAACTAAACATGCTTTTTTTTCCTTGGGCCTTAAAGAGCACAATTTATTGCTTATTTCTCCTGGCAACATCGGCAGTACTTTATTAGTGAAGTAAATAGAAGTACCCCTATTTCTTGCCTCAAGGTCTGTAAAGCTATCAACCCTAATATAATGACTTACATCCGCAATGGCTACATATAGATTAAAGCCTCCTGCATTGGTTGTTTCAGCGTATACGGCATCATCAAAGTCTTGAGCATTTTTTCCATCAATAGTTACAAATGGAAGTGTAGACAAATCTATCCTGGTGTTAGATTTTGGGAGATCAGACCTTTGAATATTTTTTAACTCATTAACTATATTCCTGTTCCACTTGTGCCTAAGATTAAAACGAGAGATAGCAATTTCATTTGCTGCAGTTTCTGGATGTGAAGAATCCAGCATCTCTTCAATGTATCCTTTAGCTGAAGAATTAGGCGTAGGTTGTTGGGTGACTTTAACCTTTGCCAGGTTAGAAGTTTTTAAGGAAGTAGGAATGCTTCCGCTGATATTTACATAATTGTATCTACCTGAATCCAGGGGCAAAGCTTTATATCCTTTACCAAATTTTTCTAGCTTACCAATGAACACAGAAGTGTTAGATTCCAAGACCTTCTCTATTTGTACCCAACGCTTTGGAGATAGTGAGCATTGGACCTTATCACCCACAAATGCTTTGCGTAATTCTCTTACTGATATCTTGTAAGACTCTTCAGTAGAAACATTTTTTACTCGGTATTTGTTACTTTTTGTCTTTTGAAGAACTCCAACTATGCGGGAACTAGGTTTCTTAATTCTCCTAAGCCTTTTCTTTCTTTTTGATACTTTATGGCGCATGTTTTAGTAGTCGGATAAGATTTTGAGTTTTTATTTTGTTCAACTTAATGATATGTTTCTCTTAATAAAATTATAAGGAGAGTAGCTCTTGTTAGGTGTAATAGTATATTTATTCTTCATCACTGTTCTGTTTCTTTTATGGCAGTTCTCTAAAGGTGAAAAAATAGGGACTAGATTAGGGCTTTTGGCTGGAATTTGGGGAGTGGTCATAGTCTTTTACATTGTAATGGTTATGGTTTTTTAAGGATAAAAATATGACAGTCAACTATTATGATTGGTCTGCTTATCATGCAAATGTTCGCCCTAATAAAATTGCTATAAGAGATCTAAGTGTTAATAAAGAGCTAACCTATTCTGAATTGGATATTAGGTCTAATAAATTAGCTGAGTGGCTGCAAAAGAATGGAGTAGGCAAGGGGGACAGAGTTGCCATCTTATCTCATAACTGTGCTGAATTTTTTGAACTGGAGTTTGCTTGCGCAAAAATAGGTGCCATAGAGCTACCACTCAATTGGAGATTAACCAAGCCTGAACTTGAATATATCCTAAATGACAGTTCTCCTTGCGTATTAGTTTATGAAGCAGCTTTTTTGGATATAGCCTTAGAACTTCAAAAGGATTGCCAGATAAAAGACTCTTTACAGATTGATAATCAAGATATTTCAAGTCAATACGAAAGTGCTCTTAACGAATCAGACGGCAATTATGAAAGTATTCCAACCAACCATGATGATTTAATCATGATTATGTATACCTCCGGAACCACAGGGCATCCTAAAGGGGCAATGATTAACCACAGAATGCAACTTTATAACTGCATTAATTTGGCAGCTCCTGCTCTTGTTAGTCCGGAAACTGTCCAGTTGGTAGTCTTGCCCTTATTTCATACCGGCGGCATGAACTGTTATGCCAATCCGGTGCTTCATGCTGGTGGCGAACTAATCCTCATAAAGGAGTTCGATCCTGGATTGGCCTTATCCATTCTTGGAAATTCAGAATACAAAGTTTCCCACTTCTTTGCAGTGCCTGCACCATACCAATTTATGATGAATCATCCTGAATTTGAAAGTACTGATCTCTCTTATCTTAAAATTGCAGGTATTGGAGGCGCTCCTTGTGCTGAAGCAATTTTAAAGACTTGGTCAGGAAGAGGCGTGTCTATGATTCAGGGTTGGGGAATGACAGAAACAAGTCCTGGGGGTGTAGGACTAGATGCTGCTGATGCTGAAAGAAAATTAGGCTCCGCTGGTAAACCACTTATGCATACTGAAATTAAAGTAGTCGATGATGAAGGTAATGAACTTCCTTGGGGCAAAGTGGGAGAGCTCTATATCAGGGGTCCAAATGTAACTCCCGGTTATTGGAATAACCCAGAAGCAACCGAAGATTCGTTTGAAGATGGCTGGTTAAAAACTGGTGATGCCGCAAGATTTGATGACGAAGGCTTTGTCTATATAGTGGATCGTTGGAAAGATATGTATATTTCTGGAGGAGAAAACGTTTACCCTGCTGAAGTCGAAAATGTTATTTATCAGTTGCCTCAGATAGCAGAGGCAGCAGTAATTGGAGTACCAGACGAAAGATGGGGCGAGACCGGTAAAGTTTTTATCTCTCTTAAAGAAGGTCAAAAGATAGAAGAAAAAGACATCATTGAGCACTGTTTAAAAAACCTGGCTAAATTTAAAGTTCCTCAAAGTATAGTGTTCGTAGATTTACTGCCTCGAAATGCAACTGGTAAGGTTTTGAAGAGGGAATTAAGAGAAGAAGTCGTAGGTTCAGCCGCCCCAGCTATTACTTAAGATTATAGGAGGAGAGTTATGGATTTAGGTATTTGTGTCGCTTCACATATTGGAGATATTGACTATGTTGTTCGTGCAGAAGAATTGGGATACACACACGCTTGGCTAGCAGACTCACAAATGTTGTGGTCAGATTGTTATGCCACATTAGCTTTGGCAGCAACACAAACTAATAAAATTAAACTTGGAACAGGAGTAGCAATAACTGGTACACGTCCAGCTCCGGTTAATGCAGCAGGCATTGCAACCATAAATGCTTTAGCTCCAGGAAGAACTTTTTTTGGGGTTGGAGCTGGTAACACAGCAATGAGGGTAATGGGATTGCCACCTCATCGCATAAAACAATTTGAACAGTACTTAAAAACTTTAGTCCCTTTATTGAGAGGAGAAGAGGGTGATCTTCAGGCAGGAGATAAATCAATTCCAATCAAACACATCATGCCAGATAAAGGATTTGTAAACTTCAAAGACCCCATTCCACTCTATATCTCAGGGTTTGGTCCCAAATCATTAGCTTTAGCTGGTAAATATGGGGATGGAGCTATTTTGGGAGTCAACACTCCAGAGACGGTAAGCGGAATGTGGCATTTGATTCAAGAAGGTGCCAGAGAAATAAACCGTTCCCTAGAACCTAAAAAAAATTATTACACAACTGCCTTAACCTCAATGGTGGTGTTAGAAGAAGGCGAAGCCGTTGATTCTGATCGGGTTAAATCTGAATGTGGTGCCATGGCTATGGCAGCTGTGCATTACAGTTACGATCAATATAGAAATTTTGGTCATCAGCCCAATAATGCTTTAACGGAGATATGGGAAGACTACACTGCTCTTTTAGAATCTTTTCCAGAAGAAAGACGTCATCAAAGAATACATGAAGGCCACAATTGCTGGGTTCTACCAGAAGAAGAGAAATTTCTTACTCCTAAAGTATTGGCAGCATCTAATATGATTGGAACGCAAGAGGAACTACTGGAGAGGTTGCACCAATTATCAGATTCAGGTCTAGACCAAGTGATGATTTTACCTAATTTTGATACTAGGTACGATGTAATAGAGAGGGTTGGAAAAGATATAATTCCAAATATCTAGTTTTATCTACCCTTTTTCTTGGGTTTTTTAAAAGGGACTTGTTCCCCATTTTCATATGCGTATTCAGCATGTAATTTTTGGATCCTCTTGGTCATTGATCCAGCTACACCTTCTCCAATTTTTCTTCCATCCGCTTCTAGAACAGGTGTGATTTCTCCCATGGTGCCTGAGGTGAATACTTCATCAGCCGAATAGAGATCTGTATTAGAAAGATTCTTTTCTTGAGTAGTTACCCCTTCTTTGTCTGCTATTTCTAGAATCATTTGTCTGGTAAGTCCTGGTAAGCAGCTATCTGTAGTAGGGGTCAATATTTTATTATCACGAACTAAGAAAATATTGGTGTCATTGGTTTCAGAAATAAACCCATTAATATCTAACATGACCGCACTATCAACATTAGCTGTATTGGCTTCTATTACTGCAAGGATATTATTTAAAAGGTTATTGTGATGAATTTTTGAATCTAAGTGTTGAGGGGAATTTCTTCTTATTGATGACGTTATTACTCTTATGCCATTATTTGAATAAACCGGAGGTTTCCACTCAGCCAGAACTATGAGCGTACAACCCAGTTGGTTAAGTTTAGGATTCATTCCCGAAGTAATTTTTTCACCTCGGGTGAGGGTTAATCTAATATGAGTTTCATCCCACATGCCGTTAGCTTCGAGAGTGAGGAATATGGCTTTGCGGATATCGTCCGACGAAGGTATGGATTTAAATGCGAGTGCTTTAGCCGAATTCTGGAGTCTGATAAGATGATCATTTAATGCAGCTATACGTCCTTTGTATACTCTTAATCCCTCCCAAACAGCATCACCACCTTGTACTGCGCTATCAAAGACAGAAACCTTGGCTTCCTCTCTGGGTAGTAACACCCCATTAATATAAATGAGAATATTGGTA
>DTSY01000022.1 GCA_012965075.1 Gammaproteobacteria bacterium
TCTGCTTTAGATGCAGGCCTCACTGCTTCAACTTTAATAAATGATGCTCCTATAGTATTTGAGGATAAGGCTCTGGAGGATAAATGGCGTCCTCGAAACGCAAGTGGTAGGTTTTATGGTCCGACCAGATTGAGAGAAGCTTTACTACAGAGTATTAATCTAGTTTCAATAAGATTGTTGAGAGAAGTGGGAATTGAAAGAGTGCGTAAATACTC
This sequence comes from Gammaproteobacteria bacterium, assembly GCA_012965075.1. Classification (GTDB taxonomy): domain Bacteria; phylum Pseudomonadota; class Gammaproteobacteria; order Magnimaribacterales; family Magnimaribacteraceae; genus AEGEAN-183. The sequence goes on from DTSY01000022.1 coordinate 216, forward strand.
AGAGAATTTTGGTTTTAAATTAGATGAGCTTAATTCAGATCTGTCTCTTGCTTTAGGCACAGCTTCTTTAAGTCCTATTAAAAATGCTTCCGCTTATAGTGTTTTCGCCAATGGAGGAAAGGCTGTAGAACCCTACTTCATAACTAAGATAGTAGATAGAACTGGAGAAGTAATTTTTCAAAAAGAAGAACCAGAAACTAAACAAGTTATAGATGCAAGAATAGCTTTTATTATTCAGGATATCCTTCAAGAGGCCGCAAAGAGGGGAACAGCCAAGAAAATATCAGAACTGGGAAGAGGCGATCTAGCTGGGAAAACTGGAACAACCAATGAAGCAGAGAGCACTTGGTTTACAGGTTTTAATGAATTCTTAGTTACAACAGTCTGGGTAGGTTTCGATCAACCCAAGAGCCTGGGTAATAGAGAATTTGGCAGTTCTACCGCCTTACCAATTTGGCTAGATTTCATGCGTTCAAATATAGATTTTTTACCTAGAAATAAGAACTTACCTCCTAATGGCATTGTAAGTATTAAGATAGATAAAAAAACTGGAATGAAGTTGGAAAGTAATTCCGGAAATTCAATTTTTGAATACTATTTGGAAGAATACTTACCAGAATAACTATTTCAAAAGAGATTCAGTTAAAAAAGTGACTTGGTTTGAAATTCTTTGAGAGGGCTTTTCGCTAAACCCAGAACGTACAAATTGTTGGATTACTCCTTCAACGAAAGCTAATAACAGATTGGCGCTAGAAGCAGAGGGCAAGGCTAATTTCTTTTTTGTTTCTTGTTCGTATTTTTGAAGGTTTTGTTTTATTTGTAGCTCAATTTTAGAAAACATCTGTTTAATCCTGTTGTCGAGAGATGCTTCATCAACGGAAAAGGCTTCTCTAGTTAGAAGTCTTGCTAAGCCAGGATTTTTTTCACTGAACGAGACTAGCAGAATCATGATGTTAGAAGCTTTCTTTAGATGATCTTCTTTGGAAGAGTTTATATCTCCAATTAAATCAAAAAGACTTTGTTCACAAAAATCCACTAAACCTTCATAAATCTTCTTTTTACTAGGAAAATGTCGATAAATAGCAGCTTCAGTTATTCCGCACTCACTGGCTAAAGAAGCGGTGGTTACTTTAACTGGGCCCTTAGCTTGCAACATCTTTGCCAGATTTTGCATTATGTCTAATTGCCTAGGTTTTAATTTATCCATAGCCATTAATCAGAAATGATCGTAGTTTCGATCCTAAGTCGGTTAACACTTCTAATAATACAACATGTAGTTGTCTTCTATCGATAATGTAATAAAACCTTAAGCCTGAGGATTATAGACAAGGTTAAAAACTCCCCAAGTTAGGATTGATTTCATTGAGAGTTCTTCTGAAAGTATTTTTAATAAATTCTAAATTTTCTTGAGTATCAGCTTCAAATCTTAGAACCAAAATAGGACTTGTATTGGATGCTCTTAATAAACCCCAACCAAAATCAAACTCTATCCTAACTCCATCTATAAGAATGGATTTGGAGTTTTTATAATTAGCTTTAGAAATAAAATCTTCAACTATCTTAAATTTTTCTTCGTCAGTAGATTCTATATTTATTTCAGGGGTTGAGGCTAGTTTAGGCAGGCCTTTGAATACATCTTCATTCTCACCCAAGTTTGAAATAATCTCTAACATCCTTGCCCCGGCATAGATACCATCGTCAAAACCAGGCCATCTGTCATTAAAGAAAATATGACCACTCATTTCTCCTCCGAGCAGGGCTTTCTCTTCTTGAATGCGTTTTTTAATATAAGAATGGCCAGTTTTTGACATTATAGGAATACCACCTTCGTTTAAGATGGCATTTGATAGAAGTTTTGAACATTTAACATCAAAGACTATCTTGCCTTCTTTATTTTGTTTAAGTATGGAATTAGAGAATAAAATCATCTGCATATCGGGAAATATAATTTCTCCTTCCTTAGAAACGACTCCCAATCTGTCAGCATCTCCATCGAAAGCTAAGCCTATTTCTAATTTCTTTTCTTCAACCAGTTTTCTTAAGTCTTCCAGGTTTTCAGGTCTAGAGGGATCGGGGTGGTGATTGGGAAAGTCTCCATCAATTTCTGCAAATAGACTATGAACTTCACACCCCAGACCTTCATATACCTGCTTGGCAATGACGCTTGCAGCTCCGTTGCCGCAATCTATGGCCATTCTAATCGGTCTTTTCAGTTCAATATTGTTTATTATTAAGTCCAGGTATTGATCTTTTACCTCTAAGTCCTTTTTTGAACCTTGTCCTTTTAAAAACTCTTTCTTAAGAATGTTCTCCCTGATTTCTTGTATAGCTTTTCCTGAAATAGTTTTTTTATCTTTAACTACTTTAAAGCCATTGTAATTTCTAGGGTTATGGCTACCTGTGATCATAACGCCATTGGGGCAAGAGAGAGAGTGGGTGGCAAAATAAAGAATTGGAGTGGATACGATACCTATATTGATAACGTTGCAACCCGTAGATTTGATACCTGCAGCAATCCAATCAAAAAGATCAGGGCTTGAGTTTCTACCATCTCTACCTACTACAAGAGAATCATTCCCTGATTCTAATGACTTAGTGCCTAAACTTTTTCCGATCAGAGTTACTGCTTCTTGCGATAATTCTTCATAAGCAATGCCCCTAATGTCATAGGCTCGAAATATATTTTTATTCAGGTTCATTCGATAAAAGAATCCTTGAGAAGTAGTTATTATATAATTTTGCTAGCTTTTAACATGAGATAATAAAGTTTTAAGATTTTAAAAAGAGAGAATAATGAACTTATCTGAATTAGATGGTTATATCTGGTTTGACGGAAAGATAGTTGACTGGAAGGAAGCCCAAACTCACGTCTTAACTTATACTTTGCACTATGGTCTCGGTGTTTTTGAAGGTGTAAGGGCCTATTTAACTCCTAAAGGCACATGTGTATTTCGTCTTCATGATCATACTGAAAGGCTGTTTAAATCAGCAAAAACTATTGGTATGAAAATACCTTTTTCTTCAGAAGAACTTATAGATGCTCAAAGAAAAATTGTTTCACTTAATAATTTAAAGGAGTCTTATATAAGACCAATGTGCTTTTACGGATCTGAAGGTTTGGGAATTAGATTTGATAATTTGAGCGTTCACACCATTGTAGCTGCTTGGGAGTGGCCTCATTACATGGAACCTGAAGCTCAAGAAAAAGGGATTAGTGTCAAGGTTTCTTCTTTCAAAAGACAGGTGAGAAATGAAGTGGCTAATGCAAAGATAAATGGAAATTATGTTCAATCAACCGTTGCCCTAAATGAAGCCATAGAACAAGGATTTGAAGAAACCCTGTTACTTGATTCTGAAGGCTTTGTAGCAGAAGGGAGCGGAGAAAACTTTTTTATGGTTAAAGACAATAAAC
>DTSY01000023.1 GCA_012965075.1 Gammaproteobacteria bacterium
TCTGACCACTGAGGAGGCCCCATTTGTCTGTCTACATAACAAAAAAAGGCTGCGGGTGCCCCAAAGAATTCAAAGTTTTTTAACAGCTGCTTCATCCTAGCTTCCTTATCTTCCATTTTTATTTTTAGAAGTTCGTACATGTCCATGGCAACTTTATATCTGGAAGATCTATATGGCTCCGTTAAATTCTTTGGATAAACGTCATACGAGGGGGTTTCAGGTGAATTCCAACCAGCCAAGTGTTCTAAAAAAGAAGTCATGGTTTCATTGTTGATAATAAATATTCGCCAAGGCTGTAGATTTCCTCCTGATGCTGCCCTTGCAGATTTTTCTAATAACGATTTAATTAGACCGTTCTCTACAGGTGTATCAACAAAAGCCCTAATACATTTTCTTTGCTTTACGGCATCTGAAACCTTCATATAGATTTTCTAGGAAAGTTCTTCTGCAGCTCTCTCTTTAGCCCATTTATAATTAGCCTTACCGTTCGGAGCTCGCATAACTTCTTCTACAAATAAGACCTGTTTTGGAAGTTTAAAGCCTGCAAGATGTTCTCTTGTAAAACTTATAAGATCTTGTTCTTCGATGGTCTTTTGGTCTTGAAAGGATGCCAAGGCAACTACTCTTTGCCCGAACCTATCATCGTCTACTCCTACTACCAAACAGTCATAGATATCAGGATGACGTTTAACTGCCTCTTCAACTTCTTCAGGATAGACTTTTTCACCTGCCGTATTAATGCAGTTACTGCCTCGACCCAATAGAGTGATAGTTCCATCAGCTTCTACAAGAGCATAGTCGCCAGGAAAACTATAGCGAACTCCCTCTACCTCTTTAAAAGTTGCCGCTGACTTTTCAGGATCTTTGAAATAACCTAATGGGGCTGCAGGGGTTCCTATTTTTCCTATTTCCCCTGACCCAGGCTCCACATGCTTACCTTCATCTGTAATAACTATTGTTCCTGGATTTAAGGTAAATTTTGCAGTTGGTGCAGGATTGTCTCTAGAAGCCACTGAACCTCCCATTCCTCCTTCGGTTGAACCCATCGCATCAACCAGAAGCATCTCATGATGAGCAAGCAAGCCTTCTTTTACCTCCGCACTCCACATAACTCCGCTAGAAATCATCATCTTAACGGTCTCAAGGTTGTAAGGCTTACCTTCATCTTTGGCTTTATCTAACGCGCCCAGGATGGGTTTAGCGAATGCATCTCCTACTATTACAAGGTAATTTGTTTTGGTTCTTTCCGTTTCTTTTAAAAGGTAATCAGGATCAAAACCCAATTGTGGAATAGTTACTACAGTTCCTCCTGTTAATAAAGGAATTAGGGCACCTAGCCACATGCCTGTACCGTGCATTAATGGACATGCGGGTATGCTAACCGGAAGATTATTACTGGCCAATAAATCTAGAATTAATTTGGGTAAATCATCAAGCTCAAATTCATCTCCTAAGGGCAGTAGGCCCCAAGCTTCTCCAGCCCTTAATAGGCCGTTTAGGAAGGAACCATGTTCATACATTACTCCTTTTGGCATTCCAGTTGTTCCACCTGTATATAGCATGTAAATATTTTCTTCGGATCTTATTATTCTATCCATGGGAGCGTTGCTGACTATAGAACTTTCGTAATCCTGTGCGAAATCTATTAAATCCTCTGTTCCATCGTCTACTTGTATAAAAACTTTTACTTTAGACAGCTTATCCTTGATCGAGTTAATTTGTTTTGTGTAGCAACCTTGAAAAAAAACAGCTTCTGCATCTGCGTTGTCTAACAGATAGACTAGTTCATCCTCCTTGTAACGATAGTTGACATTAATTGGAACTCCTTTAATTTTGAAAACTCCATACTGAACTTCTAAGTATTCATTTGAATTATGTAGATAAATTCCTACTTTAGAGTCATCTCCAAGGCCGTGAGAAGTAAGAAGGTTAGCTATTCTTGCCGCCCTATCATCATAATCTAGCCAAGTTCTTTCAAGGTCACCACAAATAAGAGCCGTGCTGTCCGGAATAGTATCTGTGATACTTTCCCATAAGGTTGCAAAGTGGGCTTCCATAGCTATCTCCTTTCCTTAATTCGCTGGCATCCAGTTTCCATGAGCACCGTAAGGTATCCTTTGAGGAGAATAAATTTCCGCAACAGGAGGCGATTCAAAATCTTGAGAGTCTATAACCAATAATTTTGATTTCGCTTCTTCTTCTTCATGAGCCAACACCAGTACCCACCCATCATCTTCGTCTGAATCTTTAGATTTAGGTACAAATACAGGCTCTCCTCCTTTTACATTTTCACCTAAATCATGAATTAGTCTCTTTTTATTAACTAAATCGTATTTAAGCAAATGCCTTCCTAAGGTTAATGAATCGGCTTTATTATCGAAACTCATACAATAACCGTAGTCCGTTTTCTGCCCCATTCTTCGATCATCGATTCTAGGAAAATCACATGGTGCATCATCGACTTGCTCCTCCTTAACCTCACCTAGATCTAAATCTATAGTCCACTTCCATAATCTTCCTAAGGTTGTATCACCACCATAAATATCTTGAAAACCACCAACCATAGCTTCTTTTTGTCTACAGACATAAAGAATTATTTTGTTAGCCTCTTCGTAAGAATTAAGGGCGTGAAAAACCATACAGGGCTCAATTTCAAACCACTTGATGTCCTCATTAGATCCATCTCTAGGCATTACACCCAACCTTGCCCCACACTCTGGTTTAAAACCAAAAGGGGATCCTGTTTCCACAGCTAAATTCATGTCTGAAATTACTGGAAGATCCATAAAGACAACATAGTTTTCAGTTACATTCCAATCATGCATCATAACTGCTCGGGGTAGTTCGATTGATTCGGTTTGAATTAATTCTCCTTTTTTATTAACTCGATAGTAGGTTAAATAGGGTTCGGACATCATGGAGTAAGAAAAAAACAAGAGTTCACCGGTTTTTGGACAAATTCTCGAATGCGCAGTCATGGCGCCTTTAAGTTTGCCCGAAAAGTCATATACTCCTTTGGTCTCTAATTCTTCGTCCACCTCCCAAGGCAGATGAGCCTCTTCCAAAGCTAATAACTTTCCTGCATGTTTAACAATATGGGTATTAGCGGGTGAAGCACTTAAGTCACTAAATGAACTTATGACATCTAAATCCTTTTCATAGTAAGGGGTTTTTACATATCTGTTTTTATAACTTACCTTGCCATTTTCAAATTTAAATCCATGAAGCATTCCATTACCAAAAAACCAATGATCACTGTAACCAGATCTCGGGTTCATTCCATTTCTTATATAAAGGCCATTCAAGCCTTCTGGAACCTTACCTTTAATAATCAGCTCCGAAGAGGTTAGTTCTTCCTTTACTGGTCCCCAATTACCCTGTAGGTGCCAGGCTTCTGAATCAGAAGCTTCGTTGTCAAATAAACTTTTGCTCATTTTCTCCCTCAATCACGTTTATGAGATATCAGTTATAACAAAAATGAAATTTAACGCAAATCGATAAATTAATAATCTATCTTATCTTCTACCGCAGTTCCCTCTTTAGGAATTAAAGCTGACCTTAAATAGGAAGCAACAGTGACACCATCTTGGTTCTTTCCAATCGTTTTGACAGTAACAAT
>DTSY01000024.1 GCA_012965075.1 Gammaproteobacteria bacterium
TCTTTGGATTACCTACAGTAGCTTTACCTGTTAAAGATAAAATTTGGATAGGATCGTTTCGCTCGGATAGAGTAGCGTACATAAATATGGAAAGAAAATGATTCAAGAGACAAGTTAGGGTTGTTGAATGCTTTCGCTAAAAAAAAAGAACAGACTAATTTAAACTCTTTCCATCTCTAAATTTTATCTAAATCTATCGCTTTAGAGTCAAACTATTTAGTCGATTTAATGTTTCCAAATGCTATAAGTACATTCCCGGGCATGTGGCCATAGAGGGAATATCCAGAACTCAAGTAAAGAATGCCTTTGTAAGGAAGAGGACCACTTCCTCCAATAGACCCTCCAAAACCCTTAATTCCAGTTACTGAATCAAATTTACGAACTGTATCAAAGTCCCAAATTATAGAACCGTTACTAGAATTGTAAGCTCGGATATGTCCATCCATATGACCAGCAAAAACCACTCCATCAATAGCTGAAATTGCTGCAGAAATTCCTGGGTTACAGAATTCTCGACCATCGCAAATTTCAGGTGCTTTTGTATACCAGAGAGTCTCACCAGTTCTCGCATTCAGAGCATATAAACCTGGAGTGGGTTTTCCTGTATAACCATGAACAGCAATAACTTCTTCTTCTCCCCAGCTCATATCTGAAATAGGAACAAATACTTTCTCTCCATCAGCAGCAAGACCAAAATGAATTCCTCCTTGGATGCCACCACGTCCTAATTTCTTACTCCAGACAATTGATCCATTTTGTGGGTCAAGACCCCAAACATCGCCAGATTTTTGTCCAGCTACTAAAATATCTTTACCCCCAGTCAGAGAAATCAGTACAGGACCTGCCCCAAAATCTTGGTCTGGACCATTCTCTATAGGACAGTTTGGATTATTTACTTCCATGCAAGCCATGTTCCAAGCATCTCCAGATGTCATTTGAGTAGCCCAAACTATGTTTCCATTAGATATATTAAAAGCAATGATGGAGTCGCTTGTATTTGTAGAAGGTGAAGAGTAATTTTCACCTGTGCCAAGATACAATCTGTTCCTACTCTCATCAAAAGTAACAGTAGTCCAAATTGGAGCTCCCGATGGAGCAATAATTGGCGTACCCTTTGAAGTAGTTCCTATTTGTCTCGGAGTCTTTTTGACTGTGTAAGATTTCCAAACAAGTTCCCCATCGAGTAAATTAATGGCATTCAAACTACCTCTAAAAGTACAGCACTTATAATTAGGATCTGCTGCTGAAGTCACTTCTAATGATGAAAGAGGGGCGTAAATGACTCCATCAATGCTGATGGGAGTGCCTGTAAAAGTTGCGTTAGAGTGATCGTCTATTTTTTTCTTCCAAATCAACTCTCCGGAAACAGCATCTAAAACATAAAGTTGTGCAAGAAGATCTCCAAAATAAGCTAGAGCCCTACCTTTTGAATCCCTAACCACAGAAACAGCAGTTCTTACTTCTGCAGAGGCTCTAAATATCCAATGAATACAGCCCGAATTATGATCAATTGCGTAAACTCTACCGTCCTGACTACCTATAAAAATAGTGTTTCCTGTACGGAAAGGCTGTGATCTGACTCTTTGAGAATTAGGAAAAGCAAAGGCCCAAATAGGTTCGAAAGAAGTTACATCTGAAGCATCCATTCCAGCAAGTTTTGGGTTTTGAAATCTTGAGTTAGATAACTCAAATCCCCATCCACTTGCTTTTGTAGAAAGCTCCTCTCCAAATTTTATAGAGGATTTACACCTCTTTGAAGTAACTTGTTGAAGAGAGGTTAAAGAAACTTTTGATAAATGTTCTGCTAATTTTTCTTTGGATTCTGCGCTTAAGTTTTTAGCCTGGCTAATCATTATTCCTTCTGTCAAGGAAGAATAAATAGCATCTGTTGGCATCATTTCAAGAAACATTCTGTGGGGGGCTTTGGCTACACCACCTTCATGACAGCTAGCACAATTTGCTTGATAAATTTTTTCAGGATCAGCGAAACCAAGAAAAAGAATAGGATAAAGGATTAAAACTATAACTTTAAATGTATCTTTTAATAAAACCACTCTTTGACCTTTTAACTAAAATTTTAATTATTGCATATTGTATGTAATTGCTATCTTTCTCTATAATCATAACAAGTTAAAGTACAAGCGAGTAGAAGTACAGGGGAGCAATAATGAGTAGTATCAGTAATAAGTATATTAAAGGACCTAAGGTAAATCCTAGCGCAAAGAAAGACTCTTTAGAAGCGAAGCAACCCTATGTAGATAACGGTATCAGTAGAATTTCACCGGAAAGGTACTTCAGTGCAGAGTTTATGGAAAAAGAGTGGGAAAATCTTTGGTCTAAAGTGTGGTTAATTGCTGGACCTACTTCTGATCTCGCTAAAACTGGCGATTATTTCATTTTCGAGATAGGAAGAGAATCTCTCATAATAACTAAGAATGAAAAAAATCAAATCAAAGCTTTCTACAATGTATGTAGCCACCGTGGAAACAAACTCATTTTGAATGAAAGAGGAAACTTATCTACTTTTACTTGTTCCTTCCATTCTTGGAAATACAATCTGGATGGGGAGTTAATTAAGATAACAGATGAAGAATCTTTTCGAGAAGGAGTCATATGCCAAAATGCAGGTTTATCAGAAATACTTTGTGAAACCTATGCTGGATTAATTTTTATTAACATGGACTCTAAAGCCTGCCCACTTATAGAAAGACTAGGTCTGCCAGAAGGGTATCTTGAGTCCTACTCTATAGATAAAATGAAAGTAGCACGTCACGTACAGAGTGAATGGGAAGCAAATTGGAAAACAGGAGTAGATGCCTTTTATGAAGTGTATCACCTTCATGCAGTTCATCCTGAAACTAGAACTGTAATGGACGATGTTGAAACACAATACGATCTGTATCCTCATGGGGCCAGTAGGATGATCGTTCCCTTAGGACGCAAGAGCCCTAGGGTAAATGATCAAGAGACTGTAGATATTGGTTTGGAAACAATGTTAGCCAGTGCCGGTATAGAGAATAAGGATTTCCCCGTAGACGCTAAATTGGTTAGAAATACAATACAAAAACATAAGAGAAATCTAGCCAAAGAACTGGGCTTTGACTACAGTAACCTAACAGATGGTCAACTTACAGATAGTTGGGCTACAGGTATATTCCCTAATGTGCAATTGGGGTTGCATCCTGAAGGTATTTTCCTGATGCGTTTTCTACCACATCCTTACGATCCAGAAAGATTTTTCTACGACACGATGACATTATGTCGAAGTTCTGATAATCCCGCCTATAGAGTACCCGATTGGATGGGATTACCAGAAGATTTAGATCTCAGTGATTTTTCCAGACCCATGACTGAACACTTCGCACCTAATGAACCTGCCAATCTAGGTTTAGTTCTTGATCAGGATTCACAACTATTGCCCAGGATACAAAAAGGCATAAAGTCTAAGGGATTTAAGGGACCGTTATGGTCAGAACAGGAACAAAGATTAAGACATTTTCACTGCGAATTGGATCTTTATTTAGAGCAATCTAAATAACAAAAACTTAATCAAAAACTAGCACTTAAGAAACTTT
>DTSY01000025.1 GCA_012965075.1 Gammaproteobacteria bacterium
AAAGATGAAGATTCAAGGAAAATAAGAACATGGAAGAATCTATTTCTCCCTTTTTCTTTAACCAGAGGCATATTTACTTTTTTGATACAACATGAAGAAGGTTCTCTTCCAACCCACAAAGAGAAGATCGATTCCCAAGTAAATAGATTAGATCATGTCGTGATTAATACTAATGATCCAGAAGGCCTAATATCTCTTTATAGAGATACTTATGGCATTAGACTAGCCTTAGATCAAACGGTAGAAAAGTGGGGCGGCAGAATGTTATTTTTTAGATTAAATCATACTACCTTGGAAATAATCGGAAAGGAGGATAACAAAGAGCCGCAGGATTCCTTGTGGGGGTTAGCATGGGTAGTTAAAGATATAAAGGCAACTTACGATCGTTTAATTTCAGAAGATTTAGAAGTCTCTGAAGTGATAGATGGCAGAAAGCCTAATACTTTAGTATCTACCGTTAAATCTCATACTTGCAATATTCCTACACTGCTTATTCAGCATCTTTAACCTTTATACGATCATAGATCCAATAAGGTAAGTAAATAATAATGAGTTCATTTAAAATTAAGGTTGAGGCTAGTAAGTATCCAAACCAATCTTTAGTTTTAGTAGAAGTCTTTTTTAGATAAGCAGGTAGAATTACAGAAACTAAAATAACAGCAACCATAGCAAGTACGTGGTCTTTTCCGAAAAGAATAAATGGTTCTGCTTCCATTAGTTTAAGTAGTTTCTTAAGATGGCAATATTCTCTAATATTATATTAGTTTATAAATACTTTTATGAGTCAAACAAGTGAAAGCTTTTTCCCTTCTTTTAAAAAGGAAGAATTCTTTCCATTATTGAAATCTTTCGCCTTCTTTTTTTTCGTTCTGGCTTCATGGTATGCGCTGAGACCGGTTAGGAATGAAATGGCAATACAAGGAGGTATCTTTAATTTACCTTATATTCTCTTAGCCATAGTGATTGTTATGGGGTTAATCAACCCTGTTTATTCTTGGTTAGTTTCAAAGATAAAGACTAGTCGGATAGTAATTTATTGTTATTCTTTTTTTATTTTAAACCTCATTATTTTTTTATTGTGCTGGTCTTTTTTTGGAGAAGTGGGCAGACAATGGACTGGCAGAGCTTTTTACATTTGGTGTAACGTATATTCTTTCTTTGTGGTTTCAATTTTTTGGGTCACAGTAATAAACTATTTTAGTACTTCAGATGCCAAGCGAGTATTTGGAGTTGTTAGTGCTGGTGGGTCATTAGGTGCTTTTTTTGGCTCTACTACCGCTAGATATTTTTCCACTGAAATATGCGGTAAAAGTTCAATATCTGATTTAGGTCCAATTTCTTTGATTATTTTTTCTATTTCGTGTCTTTTGATTGCGATTCTTATCTCGAGAACCCTTACTTCATCAAATGCTTCGAATAAAGAAATGAATGATAATGAAATAATTGGGGGTACTAGTTTAGAGGCCTTTAAAAACACCTTAAAGAATATACCCGTAAGATTCATGGCCTTGTACATACTATTATGGACTGGACTTTCAACAGCTGCTTGGATGATTTCGTTAACAATTATTCAGGATTGGTCTAGTGATCCCTGTGAGAGAACCGCTTTTTTTGCCCAAATAGAACAAATCGTGACTCCTTTAACTTTAATCATGCAGATTTTCTTTACCTCATACTTATTAAGAACATTAGGAATAATCCCTATATTGACTCTCTATGGAGTTTTTCTTTTAGTTGCTTTCGGAACTTATGCTACCTACCCAACAATAACAGCAGTGTTAGTGCTAACAGTTTTAATAAGGGTTTTTGAATACGCTTTTAATAAACCTACAAGAGAAACTATTTTTACCAGTCTAAGTAAACAAGATCGTTATAAATCCACTGTAATGATGGACACGTTTGTAGCCCGAACGGGCGATTATTTAGGGGGTCAATCTGTGACGATATTGACTGTATTTGGTTTAGCTATAGGCTCTGTTGCTTATGCAGCTCTTCCAGTTGCAGTCCTTTTATCTATTGTTGGATACAAAGCAGCCAAGTCAGCAAAAATTTGAAGTGAATAACCCAGAAGAATACATTCAAGTTTCGGATACTACTGACATTGAATTAGGGAACTCAGTTTCGGTAAATGTTAATGGAACTAAGATCTTAATTTGTAATACAGAAGAAGGCTTTTTTGCTGTTCAAGACAGGTGCACTCACGCTCTAATTCCTCTTTGTGGAGGGTTCATCCAAGGAACCTTAATTAGCTGCCCTCTGCATGGAGCCGTATTTGATTTAAAAACGGGAGAAGTGATGGCACCTCCGGCCTTTGAAGACTTGCAAACTTTTAAACTTAAAATTGAAGGAACCTCAGTTAGCGTTCAAAATCCTGATGCTTAATCACTTTATTTTTAATTTAACTAAAGCTGTGTATGATTAATTTATTTCAAAGATAAGAATTTAATGACTAAGAAAGAAAAATATATTCTCAAAGAAGATTTAAGTGAAGGAATAAGAAGGATAGTTCTAAATAGACCGGACAAGAGGAATGCATTATCAAATTCGCTTCGACAAGAACTATTTTCTTCTTTAGAAGAAGCTGATAATGATTCAACGGTAAGAGTAATAATTATTAGCGGAGCTGGAACCTGTTTCAGTTCAGGTTATGATTTGTCTTCAGATGTTTCGTCTGAACTTCCTTATCATACTGGTAAAACGGATGGGTTTTGGCCAAGACATGTGGTTGAAGGTGCTTTTAGGATTTGGGACTTGTCTAAACCTGTTATAGCTCAAGTTCATGGATACTGCTTGGCAGGCGGTACTGAGTTAGCCACCTCTTGTGATTTAGTTTATGTTTCTGAAGACGCGGAAATAGGCTACCCAGTAGTAAGGTCGATGAGTCCTCCTGATAATCAATTTTTTCCATGGTTGATGGGGATGAGAAATGCCATGGAGATGATGCTTACGGGTGAGTCGATTTCTGGGAAAGAAGCGGTGGAAAAAGGCTTTGCTAACAAGTGTTTCAAATCAGAAAAGTTAGAAAACGAAGTGCTTAACATTGCAGAAAAAGTTGCTAGAGTTCCTGCAGAACTTCAAGCCATGAATAAACGGGCAGTGCACAGGCAGATGGAAGTAATGGGTATGAGAGCAGGGATTAGAGCCGGTACTGAAATCCAAGCATTAGCCATGCATTCAAAAGCCACTAGAGATCATTTAAAAGAACTATCTGAAGGATTGACTCAAGCTCTTTCTAAAAGGGATTCAAAATTTGGTGATTACAGAACTTCTAAAAAGAAAAAATAAGCTTTTAGTCCTTGGAGTTTTTTTCTTTACAGCTTGCTCTAGTCAACAAGATATTGTTGGGGCTAAATGGACAGGGGATTCTGATTTCATGTTTGTTACCGAAAATGAAATGAGAATGTACTACGCTACTAAAGTGTCTGGCAAAACTGCTTTTATAGGTAGCTTTTACGAAGTATTCAAAAATGAGACTAGTGTTCTAATAGACCGCTTAGAAGTTACCCAGATTGAATTTGAAACTAGATCTGATGGAGTTAAATATTGCAGGCTTTGGGGTCAAGTAACTAAATC
>DTSY01000026.1 GCA_012965075.1 Gammaproteobacteria bacterium
ATGCCAGAAATGACAATGTTGGGTTGGTTCCATACCGTATTAGGAGTAGTGGCTGTATTAAGTGGTTTTTATACCATATATAAATATAGGGTGATTTCAGTGGAGGAAGGCTCTGGAAGGTTATATGTATATGTAACCTTATTAGTTGCGGGTTCTGCCTTAGGAATTTATAACCAAGGAGGCTTCGGAATTGCTCATATACTTGCAGTTCTTACATTAATCGCTCTTGCTGGCGGCTTAATAATGGAAAAAATTAAACTGTTTGGATCCTTCTCAAAATACTTCCAAGCACTGAGTTATACCAGTACGCTCTTATTTCACATGATTCCTGCAATAACGGACTTTCTAAGAAGACTGCCAGTTGGAGATCCATTCATTGATTCTTTCGAAGATCCTTTATTAGTTAAATTTTACCTAGCTTTCTTGTTAATATTTGTTGTTGGAATTATTGCTCAGATTTTTTGGCTCAAAAAACAAGAAAATTAAAAAAATTACAAACTAGAGATGAAAAAGTTACAAAGTAGTTACAAAGAAAAAAAGTGCCTCTGAAACCCTTTGTTTATAAGGGTTTTGTGTAGAGTAAGTGGTGAGTGGGAATTGTTGCAAATCTAATAAACCCTTTAGAATCAACCCTTTGAGACCATTAACAGTGTGACAACTCTGTCAAAGCAACGAAAGAATGCGGGTTTCAGGTTGATAGAACCAAAAATTATAAATAAGTTCCTACTAATTTTATAAATCCTTTTTTAAATCAAATGATTCATAGAAGTTTCTCAGGAAACCCTTATAATCGCGCCTTTTTAGGAACATCATGACCGTTAAGAACCTTCGAAATATAGCCATTATTGCCCACGTTGATCATGGCAAAACTACTCTTGTTGATAGGTTGCTACAACAATCAGGAACTTTGGATAGAAAGAGCATGACAACGGAAAGAGTCATGGATTCAAATGATCAAGAGAGAGAAAGAGGAATTACCATTCTTGCTAAGAACACATCAATACAATGGAATGGTTACCGTATAAATATCGTTGACACTCCAGGACATGCTGACTTTGGAGGAGAAGTAGAAAGAGTTCTTTCAATGGTTGATTCTGTTTTATTATTGGTTGATGCGGTTGATGGGCCTATGCCACAGACCCGATTTGTTACGCAAAAAGCATTTGATCAAGGTCTTAACCCTATCCTTGTTATAAACAAAGTAGACAGGCCTGGTGCGAGACCAGATTGGGTACTGGATCAAGTGTTTGATCTGTTCGATAGGCTGGGTGGAACTGATGAGCAGTTAGACTTTCCGGTTATATATGCCTCTGCTCTAAATGGAGTGGCGGGCTTAGATTACAAAGATTTGGCTGAGGACATGACTCCTCTACTTGAATTGATAATAGACAAAGTTCATCCTCCCGAAGTCAATGATGAAGGACCAGCTCAAATGCAAATAAGCGCCCTCGACTATAACAGCTACGTAGGTGTTATCGGTGTTGGTCGCATAAAGAGAGGGAGAATGAAACCCAACATGCAAGTAATTGTTGCAGGTTCTGATGGTTCAAAAAGAAAAGAAAGAATATTGCAAGTGACGGGTTACGTTGGACTGGAACGAGTGGATGTTGAAGAAGCCCAAGCTGGAGATATAGTTTGTATAACGGGCATAGATAAACTTAATATCTCTGACACAATCTGCGATCCAGAAGCTGTTGAAATTCTACCTCCTCTCTCAGTAGATGAACCCACAGTAAGCATGACCTTTCAAGTAAACGACTCCCCTTTTGCAGGCAGAGAAGGGAAATACATTTCATCAAGAAACCTTAAAGAAAGACTGGAACAAGAGTTAATACACAATGTTGCGCTAAGAGTTGAGCCTGGAGATAACCCTGATAAGTTCATAGTTTCTGGACGAGGGGAATTGCACCTATCTGTTTTAATAGAAAATATGAGAAGAGAGGATTATGAGGTTGGTGTTTCTCGGCCCGAAGTTATTCAAAAGGAAATTAATGGTGAAATTCATGAACCTTTTGAGCAGATAGTTATTGATATTGAAGAACAATATCAAGGTTCAATCATGGAAGAAATGGGGCTAAGAAAAGCAGATCTTCAGAATATGGAACCCGATGGCAAGGGAAGAATGAAACTTGATTTTATTGCTCCTTCAAGAGGGATGATAGGATTTAGATCTAATTTCCTAACTCTAACTAGCGGCACAGGAATCATGACAAGTGTTTTTGATCATTATGGTCCTGCCAAGACAGGGGAAGTAGCAAAAAGACAAAACGGTGTTTTGGTTTCCATGATCTCTGGTAAAACTCTGGCATACTCATTATTTAACCTGCAAGAAAGAGGAAGAATGTTCGTTGGACACGGCAAAGAGGTCTACAAAGGCCAAATAGTTGGTCTGCACTCAAGAGACAATGACTTGCTGGTTAACCCTACAAAAGCTAAGCAACTAACTAATGTTAGGGCAGCAGGAACTGACGAGAATCTAATTCTTACTCCACATATTCAACACACTTTAGAGCAAGCTCTTGAGTTTGTTGAAGATGATGAATTGGTCGAAGTTACTCCTGAATCTATAAGGTTAAGAAAAAGAAGCTAAGCAACTTTTGAGTAGGAATAAAAAGAAGGAAATTAATCCTTTAAGCTTGTAGGCTACTATTGAGTGGGAATAACACATAACATTAATAATTATTGAATTGAATAAATAACTAAAAAAAAGGAGTATTTAATGAATGATTCTTCAAATTACGTCCCCCCAGAGGTTTGGAAATGGGAAAACCAAAGTGGTGGAAAATTTACCAACATAAATAGACCAATAGCTGGCGCAACGCACGACAAAGAACTGCCGGTGGGTAAGCACCCACTCCAGCTTTACTCTTTGGGCACTCCTAACGGCATCAAGGTAACCATTTTACTTGAAGAGTTGCTGGCTTTGGGTCATGAGGGGGCAGAGTACGATGCATTTTTAATCAACATTGGTGAAGGTGATCAATTTAGTAGCGGATTTGTTGAAGTGAATCCAAATTCTAAGATCCCTGCTTTAGTAGATCGAAGCACTGAGCCCTTCACCAGAGTATTTGAATCTGGCGCAATCATGGTTTATCTGGCTGAAAAGTTTGGTGAGCTTCTACCTGAAGAACCCTTAGAAAGAGCTGAGTGTATGTCTTGGCTTTTTTGGCAAATGGGTAGCGCACCTTATTTAGGAGGTGGCTTTGGTCATTTTTATGCCTATGCCCCTGAAAAGCTTGAGTACCCAATTAATCGGTTTGCGATGGAAGTTAAACGACAACTGGATGTTCTGGATAGAAATCTATCATCTAGACAGTATTTGTGCGGTGATGTGTACACCATAGCTGACATCGCAGTGCACGCTTGGTACGGAAGTCTTGTGCTCCATAATATTTATAACTCAGCTGTTTTTTTAGACGTGGCGTCTTATAAAAATGTAGTTCGTTGGGCAAATGAAATTGTAGAGCGTCCAGCATACCAAAGAGGTTCTAAGGTTAACAGAAAACCGAGTGGGCCTGAAGACAATGCAATCCTCGAGCGCCATGATGCAAGTGATCTCAAATAATCTAGT
>DTSY01000027.1 GCA_012965075.1 Gammaproteobacteria bacterium
CCTTCAACTGAAATCATCCTCCGGGCCTCGAGAGAATTTATTTCTGGGCCTAATACCACCAGGACTTTTTTCTTGTGGGGCAGGGAAGGAACGGGAAAAAATTATCTTTTGCATTCTATAAACAGAGAATTTCTAGAGAAGAAATTACATTCTGCTTTTATTTCTTTTTCACAAGGCTCTTTAGATAGCCCTTCTGTATTCGAAGGACTAGAGAAATTAGATGTTATTTTCATAGAATCCATGGAGCAATTTCCTTCTATAACAGAATGGGAATTAGCTCTTTTTAATTTAATAAATGCTTGTTTACTCAGCGAAAGCAGAATTCTTATTTCTTCTAAGGTGACTGCTAAGGCATTAGAAATAAAACTTCCCGATCTTAAATCTCGTTTATTGGCTTTTCCGGCATTTGAATTACCTGAAATAACTGAAGAGGAAAAATTTATGGCCATGAAAGAGGCCGCAGAGAGAAAGGGATTAATGTTTGAAGATAATGTTCTATCTTATATTCTCACTCACACCTCAAGAAAATTATCTGATTTATTAAGCTTATTAAACGAACTAGATAACTATTCTCTAGAAAGAAAGAGAAAAGTGTCAATTTCTTTGGTAAAGGATTTGATGTCTAATAAAGTGGACAATCCAGGCATTTGAGGTAAATGCCTTTTGGATCGTTAAAAGCTTCCAGATCATTTACCAATTCAAATGACTTTTTAATTAAAGTTTTATCTTTAATCTCAGAACCAAGAAATAAATTAATTTTTGAGAACAGCTGATTGAATATTTGTTCTCTCCAACCTAAGGGCAGGGAAGGATAAGAGGTCTTGTAGTCTTCTAATTCAGCTAATTCCGCAGCTCTTTCAACTGCGTCTTCTAAATTACCTAAATTATCTATAAGGCCCAATTCCAAAGCTGTTTCTCCAGCCCAAACTCTGCCTTGGGCTATTTCATCTACTTCTTCTAAAGTCATGTTTCGAGACTCAGAAACTAAAGTAATAAACCTTTGATATCCATACTCAATCTGTGATTGAAGAGCTCTGGCAAATATAGGATTTAAGGCTAGTGTAGGGTCGAAACCAATACCTAATTTGGTTGTGGATACACCATCGGAGTGAACTCCAATTTTATCTAAAGTTTTCTCAAAAGTAGGTAGAAACCCAAAAATCCCAATGGAACCTGTAATAGTGTCATGAGAAGCCCAAATTTCATCGGCACTTGCAGAAATCCAGTATCCGCCAGAGGCAGCAACATTCGACATGGAAGCTATCACTTTTATGCCTTTGGATTTAGCTACAATTATTTCTTCTCTTATAACCTCAGAGGCAAAGGCGCTCCCTCCACCAGAATCCACCCTTAATACTATTGCTTTTACTTCTTCATCTTCATGGGCATCTCTCAAAAGTTGTGCAGTTGAATCACCGCCTATCATGCCAGGAGGCTGGCTACCATCCACAATACTGCCGGACGCTACAACCACAGCTATTTGATTTTCCGATTTATTTCTTTTTTCTTCATTTTTAGCAATAGCAAAATAGTCGTTTAAAGAAACTTGGGCGAAACTTTTCTCTTCCTCGTCGCTACCAATTAAATCTATTAAATAGTCTCTTCTTTGATTTCTATTTAAAAGCTTATCCGCTAGATTGTAATTGAGAGCTGTTTTGCCTGAATTTCCATTTTCCTGTACTACCAGCGCATCATAAGTGTCAGCAAAATTCTGTATGTCTACGGCCTTTAATTTCCTATTATTGGAAACCACCTCTTTCCAGGAGTCCCACAGGACTTTCATATAAGCTATGCTTGCCTCTTTAGCAGCTTCCGACATGCTGTCCCGAATGTAAGGCTCCATTGCTGATTTATATTTTCCTACTCGAAAAAGATTAACCGTGACTTCTAATTTATCTATCAAAGATTTGTAATAAGTTCTAATTCTTGAGTAACCATCAATATAAATTTCTCCATCTGGGTGAAGAATGATCTCGTTAGCAAAAGACGCAAGGTAATAGGAGCTTTCATCGTAGTAATCTGCAACAGCTATTATATTTTTGCCCGCATCTTTTAGTTCTTGTAATGCTTGTCCGACATCATAAAGAACCGTTTGTCCAGTTCCAGGGATGTTTTCCAATCTGAGGATTACGTGCTCTATCCTTTGATCTTCCTTTGCCGCTTTGAGGGTAAATAACACATCTCTTACATTTTCAGCTGTTGTAGGAGGTCCATAAAGGAGGAAACTCAACGGATCAAGCGAAGCAGAAATCTCTTCTACTATTGGCCCTTGTGGGTTAAAAACTAGGGCTTTCCCCTCGGGGTCTGGTAACTTACTCCCGCTAAATATAGAACCTAAAATAGTGGCTAGAATTACTAAAACTATAAGAAGGAATAGTAGGTTGATTGTAAATTTTCTAGCTGTGGTTACCCATTGCCAGAATTGGTTAATTTTTGTTGTTTCACTCATTTTATAATTTTCAGAACATTCTCAGGCGGCCTGCCTATTACTGCTCTGTCTCCATAAATAACTATAGGTCGTTCCATTAATTTCGGGAAGTGTACCATGGCTTGAATTACGTCTTCTTCTGATTTTGAAGTATCTGACAGGTTCTGTTCTTTAAATTCAGCTTCGCCTTTTCTCAGTAGCTCCCTAGCTTCCATGTTTAATTTTTTTAGAATTAGGACTAATTCTTTTTCTGAAGGTGGGGTCTCCAAATATAAAATTACCTTGGGGTCAATTCCTTTATCCTTTAGTAACTCCAAAGTAAGCCTGGATTTGCTGCATCTGGGGTTGTGATAAATGGTAAAATTACTCAAAATAAAGATCCTTCTCAATCATTAAACTCTTAAACCAATAGTACTATCGATTACAAAATATTTATAGGATGTTAAAAATAAAAAAATATCTTCTTTCAAGATTTATTATCTTAATCCCACTTACTGTAATTTGTTTATCTGCTTGTTCAGATCCGGATTATGAAATATACAATGACTCTTCCGGTTATGTTCAAGACCTTCAAGGAAAGTGGGTAGTCATAAATTACTGGGCAGATTGGTGCCCACCTTGCATTAAGGAAATGCCTGAATTGTCTTCTTTTTATGATGCGAATCAACAAGAAGTTTATGTTTTTGCTTATAATTTTGATCGATTAGAAGGGGCAGAGCTTAAAGAGCAGATTGTAAGATTTAAAGTCAAGGTTCCAAGCATGTTGACCGATCCGGGAGAATTATTTGGTTGGGAAACCCCTGATAGCTTGCCTGCAACTTTTATTATTGATCCTAAAGGCGTCACTAAAGAAATGCTTATAGGCCCACAAACCAAGGAATCACTCGAAAAAGTAATTCAGAAGTACAAAGAAAGTTAGAAAGCTTGCTCGAGAAACAGCTCGGGGTCAATCGGTACACTAAATAAAGCTATTTGCCAATGAAGGTGAGGACCTGTTACTCGTCCAGTTTGTCCTACTTCCCCTATAACTTCATTTTTTTTGATTAACTGTCCTTCTCTTACAGAAATTTCACTCAGGTGAGAATAAGTGCTAATCATCCCCCCTCCATGATCCAAAAAAACAGTTTTACCTCTGTAATAGAAATTTCCTACTAGTAGTACTTTGCCAGATAAAGGTGACATTATTTTAGTGCCAACAACTGCAGCTATATCAAGTGCAGTGTGTCTATTTCTGGGTTCATTGTTAATAAACCTCCTGACACCAAATTCACTGCTTTTCAGGCCTTCCAATGGCAAAGACATTTTTAAAGCTGAATGGTAGCTGTTTGAAACAACACTCAGCGCAGCTTTTCCAAGTTCCGATTCCTTTTTAATTCTTGGTAAATATTCAGCTGGAGGAGAAACTAAGTCCGTGTTATTGATAGTGATTTTAGATTCACTATATTCTTTATAGAAGATAGGAACTTTTAAGAGGGTCTTATCTTTATTTAAAATAACAATTGGTTTTATTTCCGAAGAAAGACTTATAGGCACTAAAACTTTCCAGTGGTCTTGATCAACTTGACAGAGATAAACGCTTTTTTGTTCTGCCTTTACATTACTTATTTCAGCAGAAGAAATTTTTATGATTTTATTAATGACACCCCCCGGAAAGGGAGAATGGTCAGGGAAAACACAAGCAGGGTAATTAATTTTGAAGGTTGTGCAAGATGAGAGAAAAAATATTCCAAGAAGGACTAATTTAATTTTCATCTTTGTCTTTAGATTTAATTTCTGCCCTAATACTGCCCTTGTTCAAGACCGCAGAAATTGTTTGGCCTATCTTTACTTGATTTGAAGAAGATAATATTTTTCCTTCTGGTTCAATACTAATAATCGAATAACCTCTTGCTAGAACAGACAGGGGGCTTACTGCTTCAATGGTTGCAACAAGCTCACCTAGAAGCTTATTTTTTCTTTCGATTTTTAATTTGAAAGCCTTTAGTAAATCCTTAGAGGCATTTTGAAGATAAACTTTAGCCTCTTTTACTTTATTTTGTGGCGAGTTTTGTTGCAAAGATAGTTGAGTTAGATTTAGGTGATTCTTCTTAAAGGATACCTTTTGATGCATCTCCTGGATAAGCGCAGTTTCCAAATAATCTACCTTTTGACCTATTTCTCTTAATTTATCCCCTGGGTGCCTTATTCTTTTAATCAGATTAGTAATACGTGTTCTTTGTGAATCAAATTGAGATTCAACACTTTTTAATAGGTAGCTTTGATAACCTTCTAAGGTTTCCTTTAGCTCACTGTAAGGTTGACTGATTATTTCGGCTGCTATTGAAGGAGTAGGGGCTCTAATATCAGCAACAAAGTCGGAAATTGTAAAATCTGTTTCATGACCTACAGCACTGACTAGTGGAATAGGGCAGTTAGCAATAGCTCTTGCCACTTCTTCATTATTAAATGCCCAAAGGTCTTCTATTGATCCTCCTCCTCGGGCCAAAATGATCAAATCAATATTCTCCAAATTAGAGGCCTTATTTAAGGCTTCGCAGATCAAAGGCGCTGCCTTTTCGCCTTGGACTAGGGTCGGTACAACAGTCAGGTTAAAAAAGGGAGACCTTCTGGATAATACATTGATAATGTCTTGAATAACTGCACCGTCAGGAGAAGTTACAACGGCAATACTTCTTGGATAAGAAGGCAATTTTTTCTTAAGGGAATCATCAAAAAGGCCTTCCGTTAATAATTTCTTTTTTAATTCTTCAAAAGCTTTTAATAAAGCTCCTTCACCTGCTAATTCGATATGCTCAACAATAATCTGATATTGACCCCGACCCTCAAAGATACTTAAGGTTCCATTTAAAACCAGATGATCCCCATCTTTTGGTTCAAAAGTTATCCGATGACTTTTATTTGCAAACATGGCACATCTAATCTCTGAAGACTCATCTTTAAGGGAGAAATACCAGTGACCAGAGGCCGCTGAAAAAAAGTTCGAAACCTCTCCTTGGATCCACACCAAAGGAAAATTTTCTTCAAGAATAGATTTAGCGCGCCTATTTATCTCTGAAACAGAGATAATTTCTTGAGTGTTATCCAATAGGTTTTCAACCATAATGGAAGTATAACTGACTAAGCTTTATAGATATTAATGGAAAATTCAAAATCTATTTACACAGCACTAGTGGCTCTTTTTATTGGAGCAGCATTGTTGGGGTCATCAGCTATTTTTGTCCGATTCAGTGAAACTAGCCCCTCATTAACAGCCTTCTACCGTGCTTTGTTGGCCTTACCTTTCTTATATATTTGGGTGTTAAGAACTAAATCAGACTTACCCTTGAGGGCTTATTTAAGTAAAGAAAATATTCTGATCTTTAGTTTAGCTGGAGTTTTCTTTGGAACTGACATGGCAATTTGGAATTGGGCTATTAGTTTCACTTCTGTCGCTCACGCTACACTCATGGCTAATACCGCTCCCATTTTTGTAACGCTTATAAGTTTTTTCTTTCTTAGAGAAAAAATAAAGTCTTCTTTCTTCAGGGCCCTTTTATTATCTTTTACAGGAGTGGGTATGGTCATACTTTCTGGAAGTGGTTCTGATTCTTTCAGACTATTAGGAGACGCATTGGGATTAGCTGCCGCCATTTTTTACGCGGCTTATATTTTAGTTATAAAGCGAATAACCAATACTCTTCCACCCGCACACACTCTTTTTTTTGCTACCTTGTTTACAGCTATTTTCTTGTTTCCAGTAGGATTAATTGAATCAGATACCTTTTTTCCTAGTACTCAAAAAGGGTGGTTAATACTGTTGGCTTATGCGTTTGTAAGTCAGGCTTTAGCTCAAGGGTTTATTACTTTTGGTATATCTAGACTCTCAGCTCATCTTTCTTCATTAACTCTTCTAATACAACCAGTTGCTGCAGCCATATATGGATGGTTATTGCTTTCGGAAGCCCTTAATCTTTGGCAAGGATTGGGTGGCTTAATAGTTCTGTTAGGAATCTATCTAGCGACGAGAGAACAAAGCTAATCCCACTTTGGTTCTCGTTTCTCCAAAAAAGCATTAATTCCTTCTTTGGCATCATCACTTTGGATACAAGCGGCTATTTGTTCTTGTAGAAAGGGCAGAGCTTCATCAAAGCTCATGGAGTCTTGTTGGTTGTAAGCGGATAGGCCCATTTGCATAGTTGTGGGAGCCAAATTACCAAGATCTGCAGCCAGCTTATCAACAGTTGAATCCAAATCCGCAGTTTTAACAGATTGGTTGATTAGTCCCCATTCTTCCGCTTTTTTTGAATCAATTGCTTCGCCTCGCATACAAAAATCTAAACCTGCTCTTTTTGGCATTACTCTAAATAAACCTGCCATTACCATGAAAGGCCATATGCCTCTTTTTATTTCAGGAGCTAAAAACTTAGCTTCTTCCACTGCTACTGCATGAGTAGAATTGGTTACCATCAATAAAGCTCCAGCTAACACGGAGCCTTGTATTTTCGCTATTACAGGTTTATGCAAGTGTCTTAGAGATAGGCTAATATCTGTTCTGCCTTCCAATCTAGGAACTGCTGATTCAGGGGATTTTTCCTTTCCAGACATATTCCTTAGATCTGCACCGGCGCAAAAAATATCTCCTTCAGCAGCTAGAACCACTACCCGAATAGATCTTTCTTGTTTGGCGAAAGCCAAAGCATAGTTGATCTCATTGGTCATTACTGAATTTAAGGCATTTTTTCGTTCTGGCCGGTTCAAAGTTATCGTAAGTACGTTGCCTTCAATATTTATTTTTGTGGCTTCAAAAATTAGTCCTTCTAGTGATAATTTGTCGGTATTCATAATCAAACCTCTAATTGCTATTTACAAGATAATCTGGAGCATCAATTTCCTTGGCACGGATATATTCACCTAATGATTTAGCTTGGCCATCAAGCCTAGTAGAGGAAGAGACTCCATCCTGCAATATGTCGTGAATATAAAAATTTAAAGAAAGTATGTTTGGAAGTTCATATCTTTCAATGTCGTATTGAGCTACATCAGGTAAAAGTTCTCTTAATTTGTCTACTGTCAGGAAGTCATATAAAAAGGCATAAGATTCCAGAGTCTTCGCCCAAACCCCTAAATTAGCGCATCCTCCTTTATCTCCAGATCTGGTACCAAATAGTCGACCAAAGTGGATTTTTCCAGTTTTCTTAATTTCAGGCAATTTATTTTCATACGGCACTTTTTGGTAATAAATTTCTTCTAAGTCCATTTGGCTAGTAGGAATAACATCTATGGTTTCACCTTCAAAATGGACTCTTTCAGAGATGTATTTACTGTCTATAAGGGCGGGCCAATACTCAATGTAGTGCCCACTTGGAACGGACCCTCCTCTTCCAGTCCAGCCTGGAAGGTTTGCCAGTCCCAGCTCAACTATCTTGGCGCTAAAAAGCCTGCCAACTAGATCCGGGTTCTGGGACATGACACTAATTTTTAGGGAAGCTTGGGCTTGTTCATTGGATTCCGGATTTTCCTTGTCAGTCCTGTGAAGTTGAATATCCACCTTATCAAACTGCTCTTTTCCTCCTACATTCTCAAAAATAGAATCGGTTACTAATTTAGCTTTCTCTTCAATGTCTAAACCGGTTAAAAGAATTTCAGTTCCATTTCTAAAACCTCCAGCCAAATTTATGCATACCTTATGTGTTTTAGGAGCACTACTTCCCCGACAACCACTGACATGAACTCTGTTTTCAGCCTCTTGAGTAATCTTTAAAGTATCAAAGTGGGAAACTACATCCGGGTTCATATAAGCTGGGTTTCCTATCTCATAAAGCAACTGGGCAGTCACAGTTCCCACTGAAACCAACCCTCCTGTGCCCGGGTGTTTCGTTATGGTGAAACTACCATCTTCACAGATTTCGGCTATGGGGTAACCAATATTAGAGAAGGAAGGGACTTCTTGAAAAAATGAATAATTTCCTCCGGTTGTTTGAGCTCCGCATTCGATGATGTGACCGGCTGCTAAAGCTCCGGCAAGCGCATCATAGTTATCTCTGGACCAGTTATATTTCCAAGCTGCGGGTCCAATAACTACAGAAGCATCAGTAACTCTCGGGCACACCACTACATCAGCTCCTTTATCTAAGGCTTCTTTGATACCCCATGCTCCAAAATAAGCATTTGCTGTTACAGGTTTTTTTGTATATTCAGCTAAAGGGATATCCTTTTCTATATTTTTGAGTAGTTCTCCCTCGTTATTTAATTCATCTAGTCTCGGTATCAAATCGTCTCCATCAATATGAGCAACTTTTAAAGTCAAGCCTAGCTCTTGAATTATTTCTTCAACTTTTCCCGCCATCGATACTGGATTTAGACCGCCTGCGTTTGTGACAATTTTGATGCCCTTTTCCTGGCAAGCGGAAGCAACATCTTTAAATTGCTTTAAAAAAGTTCCTACATACCCATGATCTTCACCCCGTTGTATTCTCTGGTTATAAAGTATGGCCATGGTAAGTTCAGCCAAATAATCTCCTGTCAGGACATCAATAGGGCCCCCTTCAACCATATCCTTTGCAGCGGATAAACGATCTCCATAAAAGCCGCTGCAATTTCCAATTAAAATTTTATGTTCAGAACTACTCATCTGGGTTTCTCCAAACTACTTTGAATCCACTATCATCAAAAGAGCCCCATTATCTAACTGTTGATCTTTTTTGATAAATATCTTAGATACTTTTCCTGTTTCAGGAGCATTTACTTGGTGTTCCATCTTCATGGCTTCAAGAATGACCACAGGGTCTCCTTTAGAAACCTTGTCTCCAACCTTGACTTTAAGGTCTACGACTTTTCCTGGCATGGGAGCAATTAATCCACCAATGACTTCTTCTGAACCGGGTTGAACAAATCTAGGAACAATCTCCAAAGAGACATTTCCCCAAGGCATTTTTACTACTATTTGATTGTCTAATTTTGAGACTTTAGAAGTAATTCTGTGACCATCTATCTCAATGCTTATGGAATTATCATCCCAGTTAAAAATACTTACTAAAGATTCTTCATTTAAATCAAACTTTCCATCTCTTCTGGATCTATAGGTGATAGGAATTTCAATTTCCCCTCGTAAAAAGTTTATTTTTTGTTTAGGCAATCTGCTGTTTCTCCATCCCGATGGCAGTTGACCTAAAAGTTCTGCTTCATTGTGGTTTTTCCCTTGAATCCACATTGCAGCGATAGAAGCTGCTTTTATTAATTCATTTTCAGTGGGTTCAAAAACCCTGGAAGGCTTAACCTTTTCTATAAAGTCTGTTGTAGTTAGCCCATTAAGAAAAGCTTCTGAACGTAATGTGGAGACTAAAAAGTCCCTGTTGGTAACAACTCCGCCTATATGAAGAGATTCTAAAGCCATTGACAGTTTGTTCGCGGCTTCGACTCTATTCTCTCCATAGCAAATTACTTTAGCGATCATTGGATCGAAGTCAGTACCTATAATGGATCCTTGTTCCACTCCCGAGTCCCATCTAGCTTCAGCCTCTGAATTTGGCTCATAAGCTATAAGAGAACCTGTGGCCGGAAGAAAATCATTGGCTGGGTCTTCTGCGTAAAGTCTTGCTTCAATAGCAGAACCGTACCAAGCAATATCTTCCTGATAATAACCAAGACTTTCACCTCGTGCTATTCGGAGCTGTTCGTGAACTATATCAATGCCTGTTGTGGCCTCCGTAACTGGATGTTCAACTTGCAGCCTCGTATTCACTTCCAAGAACCAAAATTCACCTGTTTTGTCATCAACCAGAAATTCAACAGTTCCGGCTGATTCATATTTCAGTTTCTTGGCTAATTTTAAGGCTGCTTCGCCCATCGCATGCCTCATTTCTGGGTCCACTCGAGGGGATGGGGATTCCTCTATAATTTTTTGATGTCGTCTTTGTATAGAACACTCTCTTTCTCCTAGGTGTACCACATTTCCATGTGTGTCTCCTAGGATCTGAATTTCTATATGTCTAGAAACCGCAACATATTTTTCTATGAATATCCTGTCGTCTCCGAAACCACTTTTTGCTTCCCTTTGTGCGGCTTTTATGGATTCGTTTAAGTCTTTGGCAGATTTAACAATTCTCATGCCTTTTCCTCCACCGCCTGCAGCTGCTTTAATTAATAAAGGGTATCCTATGTCTTTTACTTTTTTGGGATTTGTCGTCATAGGAAGAGTAGGGACGCCTGATTTTTCCGCTAAATCTTTAGCTTTTAACTTATCTCCCATTGAAGCTATCACTCTGGCTGAAGGACCAACCCAGAGTAATCCTGCTTTCAAAACAGCTCTACAAAATTTAGCGTTTTCAGATAAAAATCCATAACCGGGGTGAATAGCCTCTGCGCCTGTATCTAGAGCGGCTTGTATAATTTCTTTGGAATTGAGGTAAGAATCAGAAAGTTTAATAGCTTCATCAGCCATTTTGACAAAAAGTGAGTCTGCATCTGCTTCCACATAAACCGCAACGCAACTTATACCCATATCATGGGCACTTCGAATCACTCTACAAGCTATTTCTCCTCTGTTTGCAATCAGTAATTTATGGTAATTCTGATAATTCATAGTCTGTAAACTCCATATCCAGCAGCTCCTTCAACTTCCTTGCCATTAACTACGGAGAGACACATGCCGAGAACGCTCCTGGTGTCTCTTGGGTCTATGATGCCGTCGTCACTAATTGCTCCCGTTGCCCTTAAAGCCAAAGATCCTTCTTCTTGCATAGCCTCCGCCATGGCAACTATCTCAGCATCTTCTTTTTCATTAAACTTTTCTCCTTTTCTCGCTGCTTGACGTCTTCTTACTATAGACATGACTCCAGCGATTTGTTTAGGACCCATGACCGCAACTTTTGCAGTGGGCCAAAGGAAAGTGAAACGATTGTTGTAAGCTCTTCCGGACATCGCATAGGTACCTGCTCCGATTGAAGCTCCCACGATAACCGTAATATGAGGAACGTTAGAATTTGATACTGAGTTCAAAAATTGAGCGCCTTTCTTAATCTGGCCGGCCCTTTCATAATCTTTTCCTACTATGAAGCCCGTCACATTTTGTAAGAAAAGGATGGGAATATCTATTTGGTTACAAAGCTGAACAAAGTGGGCTCCTTTTTGAGCTGAATCAGGGTAAATGATACCCCCGTTATTCCCTAATATGCCTATCTGGTATCCATGAATGGAAGCAAAGCCGCAAACAATATTGGGACCAAATAAAGGCTTAAACTCTTCAAACCTTGATCCATCTGTTATTCGCGTTACAACTTCTCTTATATCAAAAGGTTTTTTTAGGTCCGGATCAACTAGACCCAGCAGGTCTTCTGGATCATTGATAGGCTCTTCAGGTTTAAGGGAAGGCTTATTCCCCCTTTTTCGCCAATTTAAATGTGAAACAACTTCTCTTCCTATTCTTATCGCATCCATTTCATCTTCTGCCAGATAGTCTGCTAACCCTGATGTTTCAGCATGCATTTGAGCTCCTCCAAGCGTTTCATCATCTGATTCTTCTCCCGTAGCCATTTTTACTAGAGGAGGCCCACCGAGGAAAACCTTGGATTGTTTTTTAATGAAAATATTGTAATCGGACATTCCGGGTTGATAGGCTCCTCCAGCAGTCGAAGATCCAAACACTATAGAAATGGTCGGAATTCTTAATTTTGATAATTCTGTTATTTCGTAGAAAGTTCTGCCTGATTCAGCAAAATGTCCTCCTCCCGTTGGAGGGGCAGAATTTCCTCTTCTGCCTTTACCGCCCATCCTGAGATCACCTCCTGCCGATTCAACAAACTGAACATAAGGAAGTCTATTGTCTCTTGCTATTTCCATAGCCCTAGTCCATTTTTTACTAGAATAGGCGTGCATGGCACCAGCTAATACAGTAGGGTCATTTGCAAAAACTACTACCTCAGTACCTGCAACAATACCAATTCCCGCAACAGCGCCTCCTCCAATTGGATAAGCGGAATCATATGCTGCTAGGGCGCTGATTTCTAGAAAAGGTGTGTCCGGATCAAGAAAGTTTGAGATTCGGTCTCTTACTGCCATTTTACCCCTGGCAGCCAACCTTTCGTGGTGGTGCATTCCTCCACCCAATTCTACATAATCCAGTAATTCTTCTATTTTTTCTAACTTCTCCATCATGACTGATTTATTTTCAGAAAAAGTTTCTGAAGAAGTATCTAATTTACTTTTTATTTGCGGGGCTAAAAGTGGATTACTCATATGTATTAATACTATTTTTGTTAAATGATTTTCTTATAGAGAATATAATTCTCTATTAATCTAGTCACTAGATAAAGTGTTTAATTAAAGATTCTAAGAAAGATTAACAAATAAGAAATTGGTACAAGCGACAAGACTACATTTTGGAGCCGTGGTAAAAGAGCTCAAAGACGGTAAAAAAGACGAGGAGCTTTGGCAACAAGCAGAGAAATTATCGGGAGATGTTGAGTCTTTGATCTTTGTTAAATATTTACAATTAAGGGCGGAATTAATTGCCAAAACCTAAACTTTTTGTTGAAATATTTTTTATAAAGGGAAATTAATCGTATGCCATTCAAAAAATTAGATGTAGTAATCGTAGGAGCAGGATTTTCTGGTCTGTATCTGCTTCATAAATTAAGGTCTTCAGGATTTTCTGTTGCGGTAATAGAAAAGGCTGATCAATTAGGCGGAACATGGCATTGGAATAGATATCCAGGAGCCAGATGTGATATTCCTTCTCTACAATACTCTTACCAATTTGATGAAGATCTGCAGCAAGAATGGAACTGGAGTGAGAAATATTCAGCGCAGCAAGAAATTTTAGAATACTTAAATCATGTAGCTGATAGATTTGATTTAAAAAAGGATATTGAGTTCAACACTGAAGTTATTTCTGCCAGGTTTAATGAAGAGAAATCTCTATGGGAAATTAAAACTTCCCATGGTGAGCTAGAAACCAAGTTCTGTGTCATGGCAACTGGATGCCTTTCAGCTCCAAACACTCCTGATTTTAAAGGCTTAGATGATTATGAAGGTCAGCTTCTACATACAGGTAAATGGCCCCAAACCCCAGTGGACTTCACGGACGAGTCTGTAGCAATCATAGGGACGGGCTCTTCCTCTATTCAGTCCATACCGGTTATAGCCGAACAAGCTAAGCATCTTTATGTTTTTCAAAGAACACCCAATTATGCTATCCCTTCCAATAATGGCCCCATGGATCCAGCGGAAGAAGCTGAAGTTAAATCCAGGTACCCTGAGTTCAGAAAAGAAAATTGGGAGAATGGTTTTGGTTTAGCGGGAATGGCAATTGAAGAAATGGCGGTTGAAGACGACGAGCAGGGCAGAAAAGAAAAGTTTAATC
>DTSY01000028.1 GCA_012965075.1 Gammaproteobacteria bacterium
TCCATCTTGATTTGTAGTTACGATTTCTAGATCAACTAGATTCTCTCCGTCCTCTTCTCTAATATCAGTAATCGTAGCAACACTTGTAAGAGTATCTCCTGGCCAAACTTGGCTGGTGAATCTAACCCCATACTTTTTCAGAGTTCCATCACCAACGTAATTTGTAACCATCCTTCCTGTCATACCCATGGTTAACATTCCATGAGCAAACACAGACGGATAACCAGCTAATTTTGTGGTGAATATCTCATCTGTGTGTAAAGGGTTGTAATCACCTGAGGCGCCAGCATATTGGACAATCTGAGTTCTTTTAAGATCTGCCACTAATTCTTCTGAGTGAGTATCGCCGACTTTGATTTCGCTTGCTTTTAACATATTTACTCCTTAACTATCAACAGGTCTTTCAGTTTGCACCCCAACACCCGTTGCAGTGATAACTAAATCCCCATCTTGGTTTCTATACTCTGTTACCGATTCACTGAATTTAAGTTTTCCGGCCCTTTTGCTTTCTTTTTCCCAAGTATTTCCAGGCTTCGTAGTGGCACTAAGTATGTCTCCAGCTTTTAGGGGTAAATGATATTCGAAGTGTTGTTCTGCATGCAGACCTCCGCCAGCACCACCTCCGCCACCGCCTCCAGAACTTGAAGGTTTTAGCCCGGTAGGTTCTTTCCCAGATCCAAACCAACCTTGACCGCCAGTTTTTGGTCTTAGAAAGTAGTCAGGATCAAACTGAGCACTGGATTGAGCAAAAGTTGGAGGAGCAATGATCCCTTCACAACCTGACTCTGATTTATATTCTTCATCGTAATAAATAGGATTATCATCACCTATTGATCTAGCAAACATCATGATATGACTTGCTTCTATTAAAAATTTATCTATTGCCATTCTTTTTCTCCTTTCTTTATTTATATTTACTAGCTTAAACCAAAAAAAATTCTAAGTTTAGAGAAAGTTTTCTTCTATAAGCTTCCAAGCACTTTCGGCTAGAGGTCGAACTCTTGCAGCCATGCCTTTAGCATGTTTACTTGCTGCTGTCCCATCTCTAACCCGGCCCATGATGCCCTGAAGTATTCCTGCAGACTTGAAAAGGTTATAGGCCATATAAAGCTCCCACTCCTCTTTTAGATCAGACCCTGTCTTGTCACAATACATAGCTACATATTCTTCTTCATTGGGTATCCCAGTTTCTTTACAATATTCTTGATCTGCTAAATGAGGATTCTGTCTGTACTGCATACAGTGATAACTGAAATCTGCACATGGATCACCTAAAGTAGACAATTCCCAGTCTAATATTGCTATGACCTCTGGTTTATCAGCGTGCATCATTAGATTTGATAGGCTGAAATCTCCATGCACAATCCTTAGAGGTTTATCGGAAGGTAGGTTACTAGGAAGCCAATCAATCAGCTTGTCCATTTCAGGGATCTTTTCTGTCTCAGAGTCAATGTACTGCTTTGACCAGATTGATACTTGTCTTCCTACATAGTTGCCAGGTTTTCCAAAACTTTCTAAATCTACTTCGAGTGGGTCCACTGAATGAAGCTTAGCTAATGTGCTATTCATAGAAGAATAAACACCCAAAGCTTCTTCCTTAGAAGAGTCTGCCATTGAAGGATCCCAAAGTACTCTGCCGTTCATAAATTCCATAAGATAAAAAGCTGTTCCAATTATTTCAGTGTCCTCGCATAAGGCATAAGTTTTTGGAACGGGAACATCAGTGTTGTTTAAAGCTGTAATCACTCGGTATTCTCTTTCAACAGCATGTGCGGATTTAAGTAACTTCCCAGGTGGTTTTCTCCTTAAGACATAGGATTGGTTTCGGGCTTTTATTAAATAAGTTGGATTTGATTGTCCTCCCTTGAACTCTTCAATAGTAAGAGGACCCTCAAATCCCTCTACATTTTCTTCGATAAAATTAGTTAAAGATTCCTTATCAAATTGATGTTTATCTAAGACATCCATTGTTCCTATGTTCTCGTTCTCTTTAAAATCCATATTTTTGTTTAAAACTTATTTAAGAAAGATAGTTAAAAGATAACTGAAAGTAAATTACTTTTTAATTGTAGTTCTAGAGCTTATAAGGAAGATCGTCCTCCGTCTACCTTTAGCACTTGTCCAGTCATATAAGTGGATTTATATAGAAGATAGGCAGCAGCAGCTATATCTTCTGGGTGACCAATTCTACCTAGAATGGTTTTATTGATAATTTGTTCTCTTATTTCCTTGTCTGCATGATCTTCTTCTGGCCAAAGAATAATGCCTGGTGCAATCGCATTCACTCTAATTTTTGGCGCAAGCTCTTTGGCAAGAGACTTAGTTAAAGATTCCAAGGCTGCCTTAGCTGCACAATAGAGACTATATTGAGGGATACCTGAACTTACTTCAGAATCTGAAATATTAATCACACATCCATTAGAACTTTCTAACATTGGTTTAAAGGCTTGGACTAGAAATAAGGGAATGGTTGCATTTGTATCTAACAGACTAGACCACTGTTCTTTTGTAGCCGTCTCAATGGGCGTGGAAAAGAACCCAGAAGCATTATTAATCAAAACATCTAATGCCTCAGTGCTATTTACAATTTCTTTTATCGCTTTATTGATAGAGATTTCGTCAGAGAAATCTGCCTGTACTGTAATACATGAGTCTTTTCTCTTAGATAAAAAGTCATTTTTAAGACTTTCCGCTTCTTCCATTGAACTATTAAAATGCAGAATCACTTTGAACCCCATTTTGTGAAAGTATCTGGCTATATTGGCACCAATCCGTTTACTGCCTCCAGTTATAAGAACAACCTTTTCTTTATCCATTTTTCTTTAACATTCCGTCAATAATTTTTAAGCGTTGCTGCCTTAAATCTTCACTAATTTCTTTACCTTTCAGTACCAAAGAAGAAGGCCTCACTACACCTAATTCTTTACTTATTGCTTCCCAAGAAACCTGAGAGCTTGAAACTAATCCGTTACCAGACTCCAAAATTCTTATAGCCTTGTTAAAACGTTTATTTCTTCTTAATGCATCTACTTCTTCGATAAGATCTAACACTTCATAGCTTTTCACATCAGATTGATGACTGGTGTTAAATTGAATTAACTTTTCAAAAACTCGACTCAAGTCTTGTATTTTTTTAGGCACTCCGAATGCAGCGTTTAGACCATCTAAATTGCAATCGGAATTTGCAGCTAAGGAAGCCCATCTTAATTCAGGCTCAGGAATCTTAGACGCAATGTTTTTGAACAGCTCAAGGTCAATTTTTGCAGGTTTCTCTAATTTAAAGATAGCTTCTGATTCAATAAGAACCTTGAAGTACTCTTCA
Organism: Gammaproteobacteria bacterium; assembly: GCA_012965075.1. Lineage (GTDB taxonomy): Bacteria > Pseudomonadota > Gammaproteobacteria > Magnimaribacterales > Magnimaribacteraceae > AEGEAN-183. The sequence continues at coordinate 3,323 of DTSY01000028.1, forward strand.
GGATTTTTTTCTTTAAGTGCTTTATAAGTTTCTTGCCATATTCTTTCTTTGGGAAGAGATTCCAGTTCACCGGAAGCAGATAAATCTTTCATTGTTTCCATGGTTTTTTTATCAACAGAGAAGTCTAGATGTTTTAATTTAGCAGAAAATCTCGCTACCCTCAGAACCCTTAATGGGTCTTCTTTAAATGCATCTGACACTTGTCTTAAGATTTTGTTTTTTAAATCCTTTTGGCCATCAAAAGGGTCAATGAGATCTCCTTCTCTAGTTTTGGCTATAGCATTAATTGTTAAATCTCTTCTTTTTAAGTCTTCTTCTAAAGTAACGTTAGTTTTGGTATTAAATGAAAAGCCCTTGTGTCCAGTGCCAGATTTTCTCTCTGTTCTTGCCAAAGCATATTCTTCTTTAGTATCTGGATGAATAAAAACTGGAAAATCTGAACCGACTTGTTTATAACCCAATTCAATCATAGCTTGCGGGGTGGCCCCAACAACTACCCAGTCTCTTTCTTTTACTTCTATGTCCAGCAAAGTATCTCTTACTGCACCTCCTACAAGATAGATTTCCATTCTTATTAAGTTATTCGATCATAGCTAAAGACTTTACTGTCTTCCAATCTATAAGCTGATAATTTATAACCCCAGACACAGCCAGTATCAATAGCAATAATTTTTTCAATGTTTGTTTTACCGCCCAAGGCTGCCCAATGGCCGAAAATTAGGTGAAGGTTTTCGTTTTTAATGGTTAACGGATGATTAAACCAGGCGTTAAATCCTTTCGGTTTATCTGATTCTGTACCTTTAGTTTCAAGTTCTAATTCCCCATCAATTTTACAAAATCTCATCCTGGTTAGATAATTGGTGTTTAATCTCATTCGATCTAAGCTATTTAAGTTTGGTTCACTTTTGTTTGGTAAGTTTCCATAAATATTACTTAAATAATCTCTATAAAGCTTGTCATCACTTAAAACCGCCTTTATTTCTTGAGCAGCTTCCATCGCATCTTGCCAAGACCAATGCGGAGGTATGCCAGCATGGGTCATCAAATAAATCTTGTTACCGCCCTCACATTGTATGTTTTCGTAATAAAGTAAACTTTGATTCCTGAGCCATTTTTTGTATAAATTTAAATTTTCTGACTCTAACAGTTGCTTAAGCGTGTCTTTTTTAAAAGGTTTTCTTAGGTTTTCTGCAATTGCGAGGAAGTGCATATCGTGGTTACCAAGAACGACATTGCAAGAATCTTTAATTTTATAAATGAACTCAATAGTACGAAGAGAATCAGGCCCTCTGTTAATTAAATCCCCTACAAACCAAAGCTTATCTTGAGCAGGGTCGAAGTTTATTTCGTCTAAAAGTCCTTTTAGCTCAAAGAAGCAACCTTGTACATCTCCAATAGCGTAGTTAGCCATGATCCTATTTCGGTAAATATTTAATAATTTTTAAAAAATCGTTGAGGCTTAAAGACTCTGGACGATCATCTGGGTCAATACCTAAATCAATGAATTCATTAGGTTGTAGTATTTTTTTACAAGAAGTAGATATTTTCTTTCTTCTTTTCGAGAACATTAACCTTGTGAGTTCTTGAAGCCTTATGGCCTCTAGGGAGTTTATGTCTTTTTGAAGTTTCGGCTGGAATTTAATAAAGATACTGTCTACTGAAGGTTTGGGGGTAAAACTTTCGGGTAAGATTTCAAATAAATCTTCACTATCAAACATATATTGGGTTAAAACACTAAGTCTACCGTAGGTTTTGTTTCCAGGCGGAGAGACTAATCTTTCCCCAAATTCCTTTTGGAACATATAGTGAATATCAAAAATGTGTTCTGCATTATTAAAAGTCCAAAGCATTATCTTGGAAGATAAGTTATAGGGTAAATTTCCAATAACTCTAAACTTTGACTTATTTCTAGAGAGTTTATCCAAGTTTATCTTTAAGATACTGCCTTGGTGTATTGTTAAGTTAGTAGAGGAGGATTCTAATTTTCTCAAGCTCGAGATCAAGTCCTTATCTATTTCGACACCGTCTATCCTCTTAATTTTTGGCATTAACTTTTTGGTAAGAGCACCTCGACCAGATCCTATTTCAAAAAATTGGTCTTGTTTCTTGGGGTTAACTGTTTCTAGTATTCGGTTGAGGATTAACTCATCAGTCAAAAAGTTCTGTCCTAAACTTTTCTTTGCTCTAACCACTCTGGTTTCTTGTTGCTAAATTAAAAGCTAAAGATGAAGCTTCCAAAAGGCTGTTTTCATCTACTTCTTTTTTCCCTGCCATATCATATGCTGTGCCATGATCGACTGAAGTTCTAATGAAGGGCAAACCCAAAGTAATATTAACGGAATTACCAAAACCAACAGTTTTTAAAACAGGAAGGCCTTGGTCATGATACATAGCTAAGTAGGCATCTATGTTCTCTGAGTTTTTCCCTATAAAGGCTGTGTCAGCTGAAGCTGGCCCTATAAGATTAAGTCCTTTTGTTTTAAGGTATTCAATTGCTGGAGCAATAACCTCTTGATCTTCCTTGCCCAGGTATCCTCCATCTCCGGCATGAGGATTTAATCCTAAAACTTTAATACAAGGGTTACTACAACCCCACTTGTTTTGAAGGTCGTTATTCAAGATAGTTAAGCATTCACATAAGTGCTCATAAGTAATAAGTTTTGGCACTTCAGATAATGGCACATGTGTTGTTGCTAAGGCTATTTTTAAGTTATCGCAAGTTAACATCATTAAAACTTTAGAGGTATCAGAAATCTCAGCAAGAACCTCGGTATGACCAAAAAAACTTATCCCCGCTTTATTGATTAACTCTTTATTCAAAGGCCCGGTAACTAAAGCGTCAAATTCTTTGTTGAGAGTCAAGTTTGTGGCTTCCCGTAAAACCTTCATAAGGTAGTCTCCGTAACTAGGATCAGGTTTTCCAGGCTCCACTTTCATTTCAAGAGGGTAAGGTAAGATCCAAAAACTACTGTCATCTAAAGTTTCTTGACCTTTGAATTCTTTAACTTGTACATCTACTTCTAGATTTTGTGCTCTTTCTTGGAATAGATCCACGTCTCCAAATATAACAGGAGTAAAGTTTAAGTTTTTGTTTTGGCCAAAAGCCTTAATGCATATATCAGGGCCAATGCCTGCTGGGTCTCCTGGCGAGACAGCCAGTTTAATCATGAGTTTAATTTAATATCTACGTATGATTCAGATCTTAATTCTATTAGAGTCCTTTGTAGTTCTTGTTCAAATTTTCTATTAAAAATAATTGAATAGGCTCTATTTTTTCTAACATCATCGCTTATATCTTCGTTCCTTCTATCTAAAACCTCTAAAATATGCCACCCAAAACTTGATTGAAAGGGTCTAGAAACCTCTCCTGTGTCTACTGAGTTCATAACTGCTTCAAAGGCAGGGTCAAAAGTATCAGGCGCACTCCAGCCAAGTTCTCCTCCTTCCATTTTTGAACCCGGATCTTCGGAATATTGTCGAGCCAGTTGTTTGAAATCTTCTCCATCAACAAGTTTTTGATAGATTTCATTCATTAAATCTTTGGTTTGCTTCTCAGATCTTATCTCAGAGAGCTGTACCAAAATATGTCTAACCAAGGTTTGGTCCTCAAATTTAACTACATCACCTCTCTTTTCAGCCAATCTGATGATATGGAAACCGGCTCCGCTTCTTATTAATTCAGATGCCTCACCCACCTTCATTTTTGCTACAACATCTGAAAACAAAGTAGGTAGTTCGGTGGCTTTTCTCCACCCTAAACTTCCTCCCTCTAAAGCATTTTGATCAGAGGAATAAGTTGCAGCTAATTTTTCGAAACTTTCTCCTTCGTTATATCTCCTTATAATATCGGCACCTTTTTCTTTAGTTGAATTAACTTCGCTTTCAGGAGCTTCACTGTTTAAGGAAAGAAGAATTTGCTGAACATTATATTGTTCCGCAAGTTTTGACCTACCTTCTTCAGAATTCAAAAAGTTTTCAATTTCTTGTTCGGATATCTCTATATTTGCACCCACTTTACCTCTTTGGACCCTTTGGATAATAAGCTCTTTCCTTACTGAGTCGCGTAACTTGCTGTAAGAGCCATTATTGGCATCCAAGCTTTCTTTAAATTGTTCTAAATTCATAGAATTTTGCGAGGCAAGCATTGAAAGAGCACGATTTAATTCTGCATCACTTATCTTGACTCCTGCGCTGTCTCCAATTTGAAGTTGTATTTCTTCTATAATTAATCTTTCAAGGACTTGTTCTTCTAAAAGTTCTTTAGGCGGCAGTTCTGTGCCTTCACTTCTTAGTCTTCCTATGATGTCCTGAACTCTCTGATTAAGTTCGGATTCCATTATCACTCCAGAATCAACTACAGCTATAACCCTGTCTATGAGCTCAATTTTGGCTTCCATTCTTTCTGAGAAGAAAGAACTGAGCAAAAATCCAATCAACAAAGACAAGGTAAGTTTTTTCTTATAATTACTCTTCATAGTATTAATAAGGCGCTATTGTCTTCTTAGTTACAGTTTGATGCAATTATTCTAATTTAGTTGAAGAAAGCGTCCTTGAGATTTCCTTACCTAGCCTTCCAATATTTTTAAGTTCAAAGAAAAAATATGTCTTGCTTCGATCAATTGATGGATCTAATCCTTCAGATAGTGCTTGTAAGGAGGTGGTGTAATAATTTTTCCAAGAAAAATAATCCTCTTCTATCCATTTTCTATGCATCAAACCCCACTTTAGACAACAGTTGGAGTATTCAAAACCAAATAAAATATCATTAGATTTATTCCTTTCATGATCCTTTTGCCATTTTGCAAAAAGATTAACGGATTTTGATAAAGGCCATTGGGTAACTAGTTCAGTGTGATTAGTTTTAAGATCTCTATCCATCCAGGGTATGTAAGTTTTGTTGGGATCTTGTCTTCTGTAAATAGATCTTATTTCAATTCTTTTTAGATCATTTTGTTGATAAGAGAGTCCCACACTGGCTAGGTTCACTTTTTTAGAAGCACTGTCCCATTCTAATAAACTTTTGGACCAAAAATCTCCATTCAATTTTGTTTTAAATTCTGCCACCAAAGGAGAAGTGTCTCTGCTAATAGTGAAGTCTCCATCGTAAAACATTTCGTTCAGATAAAAAGCTTGGCCTATTGATAGAGAGTTATAAGAATTATTATCAGACTTATTTGAAACTCGCTCCAATCCCAAAATAATTTTATTGTTTTCGGAAAACCTATCCAAACCTACAAACCTACCCCGCTGAAATATGGTTGAATAATCCAGAGAGATTATTCGTGAATCAATAAGATCATTCTGATTTTTAGAACCTTCCTCGACATAAACATATTTTAGGACAGGAATTAAGCTTGTAACTGAGCCTTTATTGATCTTATCTAAAAAGAGACTGTACTTCATTTCTAGCCAAGGAGAGGATGTGCTGTCTTCCAAAGAATCTAGACTATGTTTTATATAAGTAGTCCCCGTTGAGAGTAAGAACAATGAGCTGGGTAAGTTTTTTCTAAAGGATAATTTAGGTGAAAGGTATAAACGATCTACCTTTTTATAAGATTGTCTATGGGGATTAATGTAATCTAGTTCAAACTTACTTTTACTTGCAAAAAGGGAAAAGGATAGACCTTTCTTTGATAAATAAGACTGCATTGTCAAACTTGGCTTAGATCTATACTCTTCAAAAGAGAAGGGGTTTAATATTTGATATCTGCTAGCACCTAGGTCAATTTTAAAAAAAGGGGTGTTCCACGTTAAACCAAATTTTTTAGGTAAATAACTGGTTCTGGTTTCACCAAACTGATTATTTCCTATATCTCTAAAAAAATACTCATCACTGGAGGACTGGAAGTCAAAGCTCGAATACCAGTTCTCACTAAAAACCACTTTATTTTGCCAAGATAAGCTCCATCTTGAATCATCATGACTAGTCTCTTCTTTATATTTTTTGTCACTGGATAAACCAGAGACATTTACTTCTCCTTTAAATTTACGATTTAAATAACGAAAATTGGAAGCGAATCCTGATCCTCTAGAAGTAATGTGTTTTGGTGTTAACACCAAATCGTAATTAGGCGCTAAATTAAAATAATAGGGTAGCGAGATATCTAAACCATTATTGGTTTGATGTAATCCTGGAGTTAAAAAACCGGAAATTCTTTCATTACCTAAAGCCGTTCTGACATAGGGGAAGTAAAAAATAGGTGTGTTTCTTATTTTTAATTTAATGCCTTTGATCACAGCATTTTTTTGTTCGTTTAAATAAGTGACCGTCTTAGTCGATATGGTCCAAACAGGGTCTTCTTTTGAACAGCTTGTCACAGAGGTATTAATTAGTTCCACATCCCCTGAAGTCTTTATTAAAAACTCTTCTGACGAACCAAAATTAGAGTTTTCATGATTAATTTCAGCTGTTTTCACTGAAAAAGTTTGGAGATTTAAGTTTGCTTTTATTTCGGATGAATTTATTTTCAAGTTATCTGAAATAACCTCGACTTTTCCTATTAATTCCAATAGACCTTCTGATTCATTAAATAGTGCTTTAGCAGAAGAGAAAGACAGAAGGTTTGTGGTAATAATCACATTTCCTTCCAAGACCAAGTTTCCATTCAGGTCATTGGAAATAGTTTCAGCTTCAATAGTTTCAATCTTTATTTCTTTTCTATTTTGGCTAGGGAAAGCCTCCATTGAAATAAATAAAATAATTAAACTTATAGAAACCGATAAAAACTTTCTTTGAAAAAACATAGCTGTCCTTAGATTATAAAGTCAAGGAAAGGTTCAGGGGCTTATTTCTTCAACTAACTAAGACTTAGTTATAATCAGGAACTTAAATGAATTAATCTGAGAATGAGTTGATGTCTGTAGTAAAAGAAGGCCTCCTAGAGTGGTCAAATAAAAAACTAAGGGATTCAGGGAGAACTGAGATGACTGAAATTGAACCTCTTAGGCAGGAAGCTAGTACAAGGGAATATTTCAGGCTCAAAGGCAAAGAAAACTCTCATATTGGTGTTCTCTCACCACCTAAAACTGAACTTAATGAACAATTTATTTTTCTCTCGAAATTTCTTCGCAAACAAGGAGTAACCGTACCAGAAGTTTTGTATTCGGATCTGACAACAGGGAGGATGCTGTTAGAAGACTTTGGAGATGACTCATATCAGTTCAAACTTAATAAAAAGAATTTTCACCATCTTTTTTCTGCGGCCATTGATGAGATGATCGGCTTTCATCGTTGTCCCCCCGAATCAAAAATACCCACTCTTGGCGAAAAAGAAATAGAAAATCAAATGCTGTTATTTGAAGAATGGTTCCTAAATACTTTATTGGAAGAAAAACTTAGTAGCGATGAGAAAAAATTGTTTTCTAATTTGTATAGAGAGATTCTTAATGATCTTAAAGATCAGCCAAAGGTCTTATGCCATTTTGACTTTGAAAGCAGAAATCTTATGGTTTTACCAAATGGAAATGCCGGAGTACTAGATTTTCAGGATGCTGTGTTTGGTCCTATCTTTCTTGATCCTGTTGCTTTATTCAAAGACCTTTACTTAAATATAAATGATAAGGAAGTAGGTGCTTTGTTAGGTGAATATATAAGTAGATCCGATGAAATAGGACTTGATCAAGAATTGGAAATAGAAGACGCCAGAAGGTCTTTTGATTTAACTGGACTCCAAAGACAATTAAGAATTTTAGGCACTATATCAAGGCTCCATTTGAGAGATAATAAATCCTTTAGGCTCCCAGATTTACATAAAACGCTAAATTTTGTGGTAGAAACTTGTAGCAAATACGAAGAACTTAATGAAGTTTCTAGTTATCTTAAGAAGAAAATAGTTCCTTTATTAACCCAAACCCTCAAGAAGATTCTATGAAAGCCTTTTTACTAGCTGCAGGATTAGGAACAAGACTACTCCCTCATACTGCAAATAAACCTAAATGCCTTATCGAGGTAGGTGGTAAACCACTGCTCTTATGGCACGTTGAAAGGCTTAAGTCATTCGGCATTAAGCACTTACTTATTAATTTATTTCATGAAGGACAGCAGATTGAAGATTTCTTGGGTGACGGTTCTGAATTAGGTATGACCATTGAATACATTTATGAGAAAGAACTTTTAGGTACGGGAGGGGGCTTAGGGAATGCCCGTAGCTTTATTGGAGACGAACCTTTTATGTTGATCAGCGGAGATGTTTGGACGGACTTTGAATTGTCAGGCCTATCCTTAGAAATTGAATCTTTGGCGCATCTAGTATTGCTAGAGAATCCTAAACACAACCCCCACGGAGATATGTTTCTAGATAATGGAAGGGTTAATTCGTCGAAAAAAGGGAAAAGTCTTACTTTTTCAGGACTAGCTTTAATTGATCCTAAATTGTTTAGTGATGGCAAAAAAGGTAAGTACGATCTATGGAATGAAATACTTTTACCAGCTAGTCAAAAGGGACTGGTAACTGGTGAGATATATAAAGGTTTCCTGGTCAATATAAACACCATAGAAGATGTGGAAAAATTAGACGCTTACTTGTCTGAAGGGTAAACTCTGCCGCCCTTGAGATAAAGAAGATGGCAAAACAAGAAAATATCCTAGCGCCCTCAATACTTTCAGCTGATTTTGCTCGACTGGGAGAAGAAGTAGATGCTGTTCTTACGGCGGGAGCTGACTGGGTTCATTTCGATGTAATGGACAATCACTATGTACCTAACTTAACCATTGGCCCAATGGTTTGTAGTGCGTTAAGAGATTATGGTGTAAATGCCCCAATTGATGTGCACTTGATGGTAAAGCCAGTTGATAGTTTGATAGAAGATTTTGCCAAAGCGGGAGCAACTTACATAACTTTTCATCCTGAAGCTTCTGATCATGTAGACAGATCTTTACAGCTGGTTAAAAAGTATGGTTGCAAGACTGGATTAGTACTTAATCCAGCAACCTCTTTAAATTTGTTAGAGAATTGCTGGGATAAGTTAGATATGGTTTTACTTATGTCAGTTAATCCAGGTTTCGGAGGCCAAAATTTTATTCCTTCAGTGTTAGATAAAATTTCTACTTTAAGACAATCAATAGATGATAAAAATTTAAACATTAGGCTAGAAGTTGATGGGGGAATTAAACTAGATAACATTGCAGAAGTGTCTAAGGCTGGAGCAGATACGTTCGTTTCTGGCTCAGCAATATTTGGAGAGAAGAACTACCGGGAAGTCATTTCCAAAATGCGCCAATCTTTAAACTAATTCTTAAATTACAATTAAATGTCCCAACAAAGAATTCCAATTTCGGTAGAAATTTTGGCAGACATGGAAACACCCTTAAGTGTTTTCAAGAAGTTGGGAAATAAACCTTTCTCTTATTTATTTGAGTCCGTTGAAGGAGGGGAGAAGTGGGCGAGATATTCACTCATAGGATTACCCTCTTCAACAGTAATCAAGGTGTACAAAAATACGATTCAAATTTATGAAGATGGCCAGATTGTAGAGGAAGTAACTTCTCAGGATCCACTAAAGTTTATAGAAGAATATCAAGAAGACATAAACGTAAAGCTTAACGATGAACTTCCTGCTTTCACTGGCGGGTTAGTGGGGTATCTTGGCTACGACTGCATTAGATATATTGAACCCAAATTATCCAGTTCTAACCTTCCAGACCCTCTAGGAACTCCAGATGCTCTTTTTATGCTTTCAGAGGAAGTAGCTGTTTTTGATAACCTCAATAACAAGTTGCACCTAATAGTGCTTTCTAAAAGTGAATCGGAAAAAGATATTGCTAGGGCGGAAGAAAGGCTTAGAGATCTTTCAGACAAATTAAATCATCCCTTGATACTAGAGAATTCAGAGGAAATTACAGACCCAGCAACGGAGAAGGATTTTATTTCAGGATTTGGTGAAAAGGAATTCAAACAATCCGTAGAGAAGATTAAGGAATATATTAAAGCAGGAGATGTAATGCAGGTTGTTTGCTCTCAAAGAATGTCTGTTCCTTTTACCTCTGACCCAGTTGAACTTTATCGCTCTATCAGACACCTAAGCCCTTCTCCTTATCTGTATTATTTAAATCTCGATGAATTTCACATTGTAGGGTCTTCTCCAGAAATCTTAGCCAGACTAGAGGACGGTGAAGTTACTGTTAGACCTCTTGCTGGAACAAGAAGAAGAGGCAGGAATGAGCAAGATGATATTGCCATGGAAGAGGAAATGGTTAATGACCCAAAAGAAATAGCTGAGCATCTGATGCTAATAGATTTAGGTAGGAATGATATCGGCAGAATAGCTGAAGCAGGAACTGTTGAAGTCACTCAGAAATTTGGAGTAGAAAGATACAGTCATGTTATGCATATGGTTTCTAATGTTAGGGCTAAGCTAAGAAAAGGATTAAAAGC
>DTSY01000029.1 GCA_012965075.1 Gammaproteobacteria bacterium
CTTCTAAAAACAGAACGGGACCTTTCTTGGGTAGTGAGTTCTCACTTGAAGACCTTTCCTTTCAAGAAGTTGAAAAATTTTCCTACGAGTATCTAAGAGATGAGGTTCTTGAAGGAAAGGAATTCGATGTTATTAAAAGGATTCCTCTTGATCCTTACTCTGGTTATACCAAACAAATTGTATGGGTAAGCAAGATGGACCCTCTAATTCATCAGATACATCATTACGACAGGAAGTCATTTCATTTTAAGACCCAGATTTTTAGAGGGTATAAAAAATATCTCAATAAATTTTGGCGTCCTAATGAAATTCATATGATCAATCATCAAACTAATAAAACAACCACTTTATTTTTTGAAGATATGGCTTTCAACACCGGGTTGTCAGAAAAAGACTTTACTCAGAATAGTCTTAAAAGATCTAAATAAATGATTTCAAACCCTTACAAGAAAGGCTTGCAAGTTGTTTTGGTGTTTCTATTTGTTTTTACTAATACTTCTGTTTTGGCCAAAGCTGAAAGATATGGAGAAGTTTCACTTGAAAATAGATTTTTTGTAGAACAGGGTTTATTTGGACAGGGTAAAAATCATTCTTCTTTCACGCTATCTCCAGAATTTTATTTTGAATCTGAAGACCAAAAAACTTCTTTTACCTTCAAACCAAAAATTAGAAGAGACTCTACAGATGACGAGAGGAATCTTTTTGATATTCAAGATTTGAGTTTAGTTAGAGTAAAGGATTCTTATGAAACAAGGATAGGGATAAGAAGAGATTTTTGGGGAGTAACTGAAACTGTACATAGAGTAGATATCATCAACCAAACTGATCAAGTCGAAAGTTTTGACGGTGAAGATAAGCTGGGTCAGCCAATGATCAATCTATCGGTGGAAAGAGAATGGGGTATTCTTGATCTCTACGCTCTTGTAGGCTTCCGAGAACGAACCTTTGCAGGGGAAAAAGGAAGGTTAAGACTACCTTTTAGTATAGACACAGATTCTGCATTCTATGAGTCCAGTTCAGAAAACTTGAGAACTGATTTTGCTATTAGATGGAGTCAATCTTATCGGAATGTGGAGTTAGCTTTTTCTCATTTTTCTGGGACCTCTAGAGAGCCTGAATTAAAAACTGGGTTAAATGACAATCTAAATTTTAGAGTTCCTTATTATGCAATAATTGACCAGACGGGATTGGAAGTCCTATACATAGTGGGTGAATTAGCTTTCAAGCTGGAAGCCATTAGTAGGTCTGGACAGGGCGGTAGATTTTCAGCAGCAACAACTGGCTTTGAATATACCAAGGTTGGAATATTGGATTCAAGACTGGACTTGGGCTGGATTATCGAACTTAATCACGATGATAGGTATGAAAATTCACCTTTAGCACTGGGAACAAGATTAACGCTTAACGACCTTTATGATTCTCAAATACTTTCTGGCGTTATATGGAATGAAGAAACTGGAGAAACAAATGTTTTCGTGGAAGCTTCAAGAAGAGTCAGGAATTGTTGCAGGCTCTCTTTTGAATCTGTTTATTTTAATGAAGGGAGTAATTCAAACACCGCCCAAAAAATGTTTGAATATTTTAAACAAGATGATTTTGCCAGGTTTGAATTTATTTACTTCCTAGGTAATTAAAACTATGGAAAAGTTACTTAATCTTAGATACCTGGCCGAAACTATTATCCGCTTTAGATTTCTATCGATTATATTTTCTCTCTTAATTCTTGCAGTATTAGTTCCCGGACTTTCAAAAATACATTTTAATCCTGATATTAATAGTTTTTTTCCGGAAAATGATGAATTAACAGCTTCCCACCTAAAAATAGAAGACACCTATTCTTCCATGGACAATGTAGTAATTGCTATAGGAGTAAAAGAAGGAACTGTTTTTACTCATGAAGTATTATCCTTAATTGAAGATTTAACAGAAAAGGCTTGGAAAACGCCCCATTCTCTGAGGGTTGATTCTTTATCAAATTACTCTTATGTCTCTGCTAATGAAGACGACTTATATATTGAACCGTTTATAGAAAATTCTATTTCTTATGATCTTCAGACCATCAAACAAAAGGAATTAGTTATTGAAAAGGAAGAGCTTGCTTACGGCGCAATTATTTCTAAAGATAAAAAAACCACTTTAATCAACATAGTCTTTGATCCTCCAAGGAATGACATAGAAAGCGAATATCAGGAATCAATAAATTACTTGCTGGGTTTTTTAGAACAGGCAGAAAAAAATCATCCTGAACTTGATCTGATAATTTCAGGGATTGTTTATATGGAATACCTCAGTCCGCAGTTGCTTAAAGCACAAATGCCCCAGTTAATGCCCTCTGCTATTTTAGTGATTTTATTAACACTTTTTTTACTTTTGAGAAGCCTAGTAGCTGTTGCTGGTTCTTTCTTAGTTATTCTAATCAGTGTTGCAAGTGCAATGGGATCTATAGGTTTTATGAGTGGAGATATAGCCCAACCTTTCATTATGGTCCCTATCTTGATTGCAACTTTAGCAGTTGCTGATTGTGTGCATTTATTCTCCTTATATTTCCAGAATTTAAACTCTTCTAGAAAAAGTAAAGACGCAATCATTGAGAGCCTTACTTTAAATTTACAACCCCTTTTTCTAACCTCTATAACAACAGCCATAGGATTCTTGTCTCTCAACTTAGCTCCCATAGAGCCCTTGAGGGGTATTGGTAATGGAGTGGCTGTAGGAGTATTTTTAGCTTTTATCTTTACTGTTTTTTTATTAGCCCCACTTGTAAGTTTTTTCAATGTGAAGCAATCTAAAAATATAGAATTTCAAAAGAAACTTGCAAAAAAATTAGGAGAATTCAGTGTTAATAATTATAAGAAATTATTAGTAATCGTACCTGTTATTTCTTGTTTCTTAATAGCCTTCATACCATTAAATAAAACAAACGATAATCCCTTAAAATTTTACTCTGAAAGATATACCAGTATGGCCGCTGACTCTGAATGGTTAAGTGATAGGTTGGGGGGTACCTTTCCAGTAAGTTATGAGTTGACCAATGATGAGGGCTTGGTATCTGACCCTAAATTTCTCTTCGAAGTAGACAAGTTTTCAGAATGGTTGGCTTCAAATGAAGAGGTATTGCACGTTAACTCGCTTTCAAAAATTTTGAAGAATCTTAATAAAACTCTTCATGGCAATGACGAAAAATGGAATGTCATTCCAAGAGAATCTGATCTAAGCGCTCAATATCTTTTTTTCTACGAGATGTCGCTGCCCTTTGGACTAGATTTAAATAACTCAATTAGCCAAGATAAAAAGTCAATTAAGCTGGTTGCTTCTTTAAAGGACATGGGGTCTTTGGAATACAGAAAGTTTGATCAAAGGGTAAATGAATATTTGTTAGAAAATATGCCCAAAGATATGGTTTCTATGGGCACAGGCATTAGGCCTATATTCGCCTTTATGACGAATCA
>DTSY01000030.1 GCA_012965075.1 Gammaproteobacteria bacterium
TGAAGAGCATGAAGGTCTGACTGTAGAGATTCCAGAATCCCAATATTAAGTTGTACTTAATTAAAAATATATTTTAAGAATATATGAAACTATGGGTCTTACCTTTTTTTATTGGCATCTTAGCTATTTTTTCCGGCAACCTTGCTTACTTGGTCTCATTAAATGAAGGATTTGTTGATGCATGTTTCCCTTATTTAGAAGGATGCACTTCAATAAGTAAAACGGGCAGAAATGGTTTGGCTTCTATACTATTTAAATTAACCATACTTCCTGTGATGACATTGTTGTCTGCCTATTGGATAATCTCGTTCACGACCCTCAAACAAAATATCTTAAATAAAATATTACGTAACAGGGTCATGATGACTTCAGGTTTAATTGGTTCTCTATTTGGCATTCTTTATGCAGCTTTCCTTGGTTCCGATGGAGACATTTACCAACTTTTAAGAAGATTTGGTATCTATTTCTTTTTCTTGGGGACTTATATAGCTCAAATTTTAGAAGTGATTCAATTATCAACCAACCCCATCATTAAAGAATCCAATTCTTTTCAACTAATGAAATTGGTAGTTATCTTGATAGGCTTAATTATTCTTATATCAACACCTTTCTATGGATTTCTAGAAGATGACGATTGGTTAGAAAACGTCTTGGAATGGAATATTACCTTTCTTATATTTTTTTATTTTATTCTTTCTGGTGTCTTATGGAGAAAACCAACATTAAGAATGAAGATTAAATCCAATACCAATTAGGTTCTTTTTTTTAAGTAACTGGATCAATTGGAGTAGGACAAACCCTTTCAGTTTCAATTATTTCAGCTGCTAAGAGACATAGATCTTCCCTATATAGTTCCGAATAGATCTGAATTCCTGTAGGCAAGCCATCAGCTACACCCATAGGTAATGCCACTGAGGGTATGCCGAGACAATTTCCAGGGGCAATAAAAATAAAACTTTCTTTTAACACACTATCCCCTTTAACGGGATCAAGGTCAGTATCAATAGGCCAAGGTAAGTTTGACCAAGTTGGTCCAATACAAACTGAATAGTCTGTTAAAAAAGAAGACCACAATCTTCTTAATCTTCTTCTTTCAATTAAGGCCTCGTCCAAGTTGATACCATTATTAATAAAAGGTTCACTAAAACGATTAAGGTATTCTGCCGTTTCTGGTTTGAACATCTCATCGGGTAAAACCTCTAACAATCCATTATTTAATACTGTGCCCCATATTTCATAAACTCTTTCTACTTCAGGGGCCTCAACTTCTTCAACCTGCCAACCATTGTTAGATAATATTGATCCCGCCTTTTCTATTTCTTTTATGGTTGCGTCAGGAAGTTTAAAATTTGAAATCTCTTTTACTAGTGCTGCCTTTGGTTTTTCAGGAACTGGGCCATCCAAAGGAGCGTCAACGGATTGTGGGTCATCAATATGACGCCCAGCCATTACTGCTAAACCTGCCTTTAAATCTTTCACCGAACGAGCCATAGGTCCGTCCGTTAAAAAGGCTCCTGAAATACCCATATCAACAAAAGGCTCTATTGAGCTTACAAAAGGTATTCTGCCAATAGTGGGTTTAAGCGAAGCAATACCACAACAATAAGCAGGATTTCGAAGAGAACCTCCAATATCATTTCCTAGTCCAAAAGGGCTCATTCCAGTTGCAATAGCTGCAGCTTCTCCTCCGCTTGAACCCCCAGGAGTTAAACCTTTATTCCAAGGATTAAAGGTCCTACCTCTCAAAGGATTATCTGTATCCAAGCGCATGCCCATCTCAGGGAGATTAGTTCTTCCTATAGGAATTGCCCCTGCTTCCATCATTCGATCAACTATAGGTGCATTTCTTGGAGGCATTGACTCAGCCAATAGAGGAACGCCTTGGGTAGTAGGAGTCCCCACAAAATCTATATTTTCTTTAATGGTAAAGGGAACTCCGTGAAAAGGTTTTTTACGATCTGCTTCACTAGCATTATCTGCCCTTTCTGCTGCCTCTAAAGCGGATTCTTCTAAAGTTAAAGTTATAGCATTCAAATAAGGATTTACCTCTGATATTCTATTGAAGTGAGCTTCAACCACCTCTTTACTTGAAACTTCTTTTTTTCTAATTAGATCAGCTAATTCGGTTGCGCTTTTCTTACATAACGAGTCCATAACCTCTCCTTAACTAAACCATTGAACTATCAAGATAAAAGGTTTTTCATATATTACAAGTTATAGATTGTAGGAAGTAGAGCTGCAAGGTAACTCATTTCTTCAATACAGTGTTTTTGTAAAGCAAACCCTTCTATCTCTGACACTGTAAACCGTCGACTAATTGGGTTATTAGCAACAAGGGATAAAAGAAAATTCTGCCAATTAGCTGCTTCTCGGTCTGAAACCACCCCCAGCCAAAAGCGTGAACGTAGCTCTATGCCCCAAGGCGTATCTTGTGCAACATGACACATCTCAGCAATGTTCAAGCTAGAGTCCAATTCACCAACCCGAGCACATAGAACAACAGTGTTTTCTTCACTAGGATCATAACCTAGGATCTCCTGAGGCAATGCAAATTGGATCCTAAGTTTACTCAATTCTCCTCCGATGTACTCATGCACTAGATGGTGGGAACCAGTGATTTCACCCGATTTTTTGTGCTCCCAATCCATCCATACATGATCTTCAGGATGCCACATTTTGTAGTGTTCAGTAGTTTGTAGATAATCTGTAAACCACCATCGGAACATATTTGAAGTAACCTCTGGCATGTTTACGAGACTGGAGACTTCGATAGTACCGTCTCGTAATCGGCGAACACCAGACTTAAATTCTACATAGTTAGGATCATTGAAATCCTGCTGTGTGCTCTGCCTACTAGGCAGAGTGAACTGAGTAGCTGAAACAACAATTACTATCAGTAAAAGAACAAAAAAAAGGGTTCTTTTCATAAAGGATTTTGTCTTTAGTTTATAAAATCTTCTCTTGAGCGCCACAAGGCGATCATAGGAAGAGAAAAAATGAATGCTGAAATAAAAGCAGATATCAGACTACCCATATCATTTAAGATATTCCAAGTAAACATTGCGATTACAATTTGAGCCGCGTAAACGCTGGCCCAAGGCCACATCCAAGTCTTCATTCGCCAAAAACCGTAAGCCCCTAATCCATAGATTAGCCAATGCAAGGGTTCCGTGGCTTTGGCCCACCATCCGGTTAAGGTAAAGCCAAACCATATTTCTTCATCTCCTTCTACTGGTTTTAAAAACAAATCAAACGGTAAATAAATAAAAGTCATGTATAAGCAAAAGTAAAAAATCAGGTTCATCCACCAAGGCCTAGAGTGCCAATCCTTACTTAAGGTACCGAATAAAGAGCTAATATTTTCCATATCTAATCCAGTCCACTAACAATAACAATGTTAGCTGTACTGGCAGCAAAGCGATGCTGAACCAAAACCTGATATTCTTT
>DTSY01000031.1 GCA_012965075.1 Gammaproteobacteria bacterium
GTTAAAAAATCAAGTTAATTATGTCCTGTGACACATTCTTCATAAGTTAGTTCCTCCTCTACAGCATTTGCTTCAGATAAAAGAATTTCTATAACTTGCTCTTCCAAAGAAATAGATTCTATACTTCTTAGTTGTTCCTCGCTTGAATAGAACCAATTGACAACTTGTTGAGGTTCCTTGTACATAGAAGCACGATCTTCAATCATTTTTCTTACCCTTTCTCCATCTGCTTTAATGCCTTTTTCTTCAATAATTTTATTTAATATAACCCCGACACTAACTCTTTTTTTAGCTTCTTCTTGGAAGGTTTCTTTGGGAAAAAGATCCTCATTCATATCTTTGGGATCCATGCCGACTCTTCTAGCTGCATTTTGTCTCATATTGTTAACTTCTGACTCTATCATGGCACTTGGAACTTCAAATGTATGAGCTTCTCTCAAAGAGTCTAAGATGCTGCTTTTAGATTTATTTTCTATAAGATTTTTTAGATCTTCTTCCAATTTGTTTTTAATTTCTTTTTTAAATTCATTTACATTTTTAGCTTCCAAGCCAGTGCTCTTAAAAAACTCTTCATTTAAAGCAGGCAGTATAGGTTTTAAAACTTCTTTCGCATCTACATTGAAAACTACCTTTTTAGAAGCCAATTCTGTTTTCCCATAATCTTCTGGAAATGTGAGATTTAATTCTTTGTTGTCAGATTTTTTTAAACCTATCAACCCATCTTCAAAGCCTTCAATCATGGATTTAGACCCTATCTCTACAACAAAATCTTTCGCTGAACCTCCTTCAAATTCTTCTTCATCAATCTTGCCTACAAAATCTATCTTTATTTGATCTCCTGAAGAAGAATTCCCTCCTTTTAGCTCCCAAGTGCACATCCTTTTTCTAATATTTTCTATGGTTTTATTTACATCTTCTTCTGCGACTGAACTCACAGCCTTTGTATAACTTAATCGACTAAGGTTACCTAAACTTATCTCGGGATAAGTTTCAAAGGTTGCTTTAAAAATTATATCTTTTTCCATTTCCATTCTTTCAGGAACTAAATTAGGTCGGCCTACAGGTTTCAACTTTTTTTCTTCAACCAATTCATAGAATTTTGTTATTACGGAATCATTAATAACATCCTGTCTTATTTCAGGTTCATACATTTTTTTGACTACGTCTATAGGTGCCTTGCCTTTCCTGAAACCCTTAATTTTTGCTGATCTTTGTGCAGAGTTTAATTTGGTCTTAACCTGCTTCTGTATATCTTCTGCTGGGATAGAAATAGTTATACTTTGTTCAACGTTGTTTTTATTTCCAAAAGAGAATTTCATATTCTTTCCTAAGTATTCTGGGGTGGGTGATGGGGCTCGAACCCACGACCACTGGCTCCACAAGCCAGAGCTCTACCAACTGAGCTACACCCACCAAATTTTTGGCATTCTACCATTTAACCCATAGTAAATTTAAAGAGGTTATTTAAATTAGAAAAATTTATCTAACTAATGAATATCAAAAGAATTGAAAGAATCATCTACTTTAGTATCTTGAGTAAGAATATCTTCTACATCTGCTAGGTCTGGACCTTCCCAAGAAAAAGCAAGTAAGTCATTTAAAGATTCATCCTCTCCTTGAATAAAAGCCTCCACAGATCCATTGGAAGCGTTCCTAACCCAGCCGAATAAACCTCTTTTCTCAGCTTGCTCTTTCATCCAATACCTAAACCCTACGGCTTGGACTCGACCAAAGATACTTATGTGCAGAGCGTTCATTAATCAACTTTCAACCTTAAAGGCTGTTTAAAGTAAAACTATAAGAAAAATATAATATTCAAAGCAGTTTAAATCAACTTTTTCTACTATTTTTTAACTGGGGTGGCCTCCTCGGCAGGACTCGAACCTGCGACCCACTGCTTAGAAGGCAGTTGCTCTAATCCAACTGAGCTACGAGGAGAAGCCGAAATTATATAGTAAAAAATATACTGACTTGGTTTAAAGATATATATGAACACTCTTATTTAAGAGATGTAAATTATGGGATTTGAACACACATCTAAAATGATCTGGACACTAGAAAAGGCTCAGATCCAATTTTGGTTTCTTTATTTAGCATCATATCTGCTAATAAATCAGCAGATCCCATCGCTAGAGTCCACCCCAAATGCCCATGACCTGTATTAACAAATAGGCCTTCTATTTTTGTTGCGCCAATATAAGGCTTGCCATCAGCGCTCATAGGTCTAAATCCGTACCAAAGAGATCCCTGGTCAAGATCTAAGTTAGCACAGATAGATGGATAAACATTTTCTAAAGTTCGATATAGATAATCTATTCTTTTTTGATGAATCTCTTCATTAAACCCTACAAATTCAGCTGTCCCTGCAACCCTTAATGAGTAACCTAAGGGAGTGATGGCTGTATGAATACTCTCATCTATTAAAGGCATTCTTGGAACATCATTTAACATTGAAGTATCCAAAGTTAATGAATAGCCTTTAACTGGCTTTACGGATAAATTAAATTTTGTGTTTTTTAGAAGATTATTTGTCCAACTTCCAGAACTTAGAACTACTCTTGAAGCTTTTATTTCAACTCTGTCTGTAACCACTGAGTTAACTTTCTTTTTATTAAAATGGATTCTCTTAACCTCCGTATTAACATGAATTCTTCCCCCCTTTTCTCTGATAATTTTTTCCAACTCCTTGCAGAATTTATATGCATCGCCAGCCTCATCATTAGGAAATATTATCCCTCCAGAAATCTGATTCGAAATATCCCCTAATAAAGGTTCAAGATTAACAGTTTCCTCTCTTCCAAGACTTTTAAATGTTAGACCTTGGTCACTTAACCTCTCGGCTTCCTTTGAAGCCTTCTCAAATTTAGATTCATCACGAAAGATTTTCAATGTGCCTAAAGAAGAATGGTCATATTTTAGGTCATAATCCTCTCTGAGCTTCTTGGTTAAATCTAAACTGTGCTGTGCTAATTTACATAGGTTATCTGTATTAGAAAGATATTTTGCTTTAGAAGAATTTCTTAAAAATCTTAATCCCCAAAAGAAAAGTGAAGGCAATTCTGTAACTTTTAGGAGCATTGGTGAATCTTTCTTTCCAATTCCTGAAATGATATTCCATATGTCAGACATGGAATTCCAAGGATGGGCGTGAGAGGGTGCTAGCATACCAGCATTAGCAAAGCTTGTTTCTTTAGCCACTTCTGAGTTTCTTTCTAATAAAAGAACTTGCTCTCCTCTATCTAGTAGAGCATTCGCGGTGGCCAGTCCTTGAAGACCTCCCCCGATGATAATTATTGGATTTTCTTTCATCTATTTAAGCCTGGTCGGGGCAGCAGGATTTGAACCTGCGACCACCTGCTCCCAAAGCAGGTGCGCTACCAGACTGCGCTATGCCCCGAAGGCCGTGCATGTTAAGTATCCTTTGA
>DTSY01000032.1 GCA_012965075.1 Gammaproteobacteria bacterium
ATCCCTTGGCAAAGCCCTATCACAATATAAATTCTCCAGAAAACTTAAATTTTGAAACTGGAATAAAAAGAATAGCTTTATTTAGGCAATACGCTGGTCAATTCGTGCAAACTCGGGGAGGGTACTGGAAACTCTTTAAAGCTTGGTTAGCGAATGATGTTTCTCTTGCTTCGGCATCGTTTGACTACGATGCCCATAGAGAGGCTTGGACAGAAGTGGCTAAGGCAGCACAAAAACACAATGACCCAGGAAACTTTACGACCTTTATAGGCTACGAATGGACTTCTGCCTTCTTGCAACCGGACGGTGGCGCTTATCACAGGAATGTCTTATTTAATTCCAGTAAAGCCCCAAAAAGACCCTTTACTAGGATGGATTCTCAAAATCCTGAGGATTTATGGACTTGGATGGATACCATGAGAGATAAAGGGTTAGACAGTTTAGCGATACTTCATAATTCAAACCAATCCAATGGACAGGCTTTTCGACTAGCTTATTTTGATGGTAGGCCACTCGATCAAGCCTACGCGGAGCAAAGAATGCGAAATGAACCGATGGTTGAGATTACCCAAATTAAAGGCACTTCTGAAACTCATCCCAGATTATCTCCGAACGATGAGTGGGCTGGATTTGAGATATTGAACACACGAAAGGGGAAAACTAATTTTTACAGCTCGCCTCCTGGAAGTTACGTCAGAGAGGCCTTAATGAATGGGATGGCATTAGAAAGAGAGGATAGAGGTAATCCTTTTAAGTTAGGATTTATTGGATCAAGTGACAATCACAATTCTTCGGGCTCATATGAAGAAGATAAATATTTCGGGACAACTCCACTAACAGGAGCTCCTGAGACTAGAGCTTCAGTCCCTATTAATGGAGAGTATCGTGATATGCGAACAGCGCAGTTTGGAGCTTCTGGCTTAGCTGGTGTTTGGGCAGAAGAGAATACCAGAGAAGCAATCTTTAATGCCCTTAGAAGAAAAGAAACATTTGGAACTTCGGGTAATCGTATAAAGCTACGTTTTTTTGGTGGATTTGATTTATCAAATATTGACTTAAGCGCTGAGGATCTTGCTAAACAAGCTTATGGAAAAGGAGTACCCATGGGGTCTGATCTAATGGGTCAAGGAACAAAAGCTCCTAGCTTTATAGTCTGGGCCCAAAGAGATAGTTACGGAGCCCCACTACAAAGGCTTCAAATTATTAAGGGTTGGTATGACCATGGATACAAAAAGGAGACCCGAGAAAAAATTTACGATGTTGCTTGTTCAGACGGATTAGAGGTAGACCCCTTAACTCATCGGTGCCCTAGCAATGGAGCTAAAGTTAATTTAACCAATTGCTCCATTTCTAATGATAAAGGAGCCTCTGAGCTAAAAACTGTTTGGACTGACCCAGATTTTGAACCAGGTGTTGAAGCTTTTTACTACGTTAGAGTATTAGAAAATCCAACATGTCGTTGGACCACCTGGGATGCAATTAGAACAGATAATAAGATAAGACCTGGAGTAGACATAACCATACAAGAACGAGCCTGGTCTTCACCAATATGGTATAAAATTAACCAATTATTTTAAGGAGAAAGAAATGACAACAATAAACCAAGAACTTTTTCAATTAGCTATGTCTGAAGAGGCCCGACCATTAATGGACTTAGTTAAGAAACACTGCGAAGAAAACGTAGCTCCTATTCAACAGGAGTTTTATGACTTACATAATCAAAAGGAAGATCGATGGTCCTGGCATCCTCGCCAGCTAGAACTCTTAGAAGGCGCAAAAGATAAAGCCAGAGAACTGGGATTATGGAATTTCTTTTTGCCGGATAATGACGGAAATATAGGAGAGGGACTTACTAACTTAGATTATGCATACATAGCAGATGATTTAGGCAAGTACCCCTTGGCATCAGAATCCATGAACTGTAGTGCTCCTGACACAGGCAACATGGAAGTGTTGCAGCAGGTGGGTACTCCAGAACAAAAGAAAGAATGGTTAGAGCCACTTTTAAATGGAGAGATAAGATCTGCTTACGCCATGACAGAACCTAATCTGGCTTCATCTGACGCTAAAAATATCAGCACCAGTGCGGTATTGGATGGTGATGAATGGGTTATTAATGGAGAAAAGTTTTATATATCCGGGGCAGGTGACCCTCGATGTAAGATCATGATAACCATGGTTAAGACCAGCCCAGATGCGCATCCTTCAAAGCAACAATCTCAAATCTTGGTGCCTAAAGACAATCCGGGTGTTGAGATTCTTGAAGGTATGCAAGTCTTTGGACACGATCATGCACCGCAAGGGCATATGCATATTAGATTGAATAATGTTCGCGTTCCTAAAGAAAATATTCTATTGGGCGAAGGAAGAGGATTTGAAATATCACAGGTTCGGCTTGGACCAGGTAGGATTCATCACTGCATGCGTACCGTTGGAAAAGCAGAAAAAGCTTTGGAGCTAATGGTCAAAAGAGCCGGCTCTAGGGAAGCCTTCGGAAAACCCATTGCTAAATTGGGAAAAAATGTAGAGGTTATCTCTCGAGCAAGAATAGAAATCAATGCTATGAGGTTATCTGTATTACAAGCAGCAAAGGCCATGGATGTGTTAGGTAACAAGGAAGCGAGGATATATATCAGTGCAGTAAAGGCAATGGTTCCAGAAAAGGCCTGCTTGATAATTGATCAGGCAATTCAAATGCATGGTGCGGCAGGCATCTCACAATGGACACCTCTAGCTGGCATGTATACTGATATAAGGCACTTAAGGTTTGCTGATGGTCCTGATGAAGTCCACCACATGGTTGTAGGAAGGGCTGAACTTCAGAAATACGACCTCTGGTAGACTGGCAATTAACTTTTTATTTACTACTTATTCTGTTATAAGTAGCAGAGCTTTTTTTAGGGGAAAAGATGAGATATTTATACAGAAATTTAAGTTTAGTTTTCGTAGTATTTTTATGGAGTTGTACTTCAGGTGACGACATTGTTGACTACAGCAATCTGGGTCCTGATGAGACAGAATCTGGAAACACGCCTGGATTTAGCGAAGATAGAAATGTTTATTTTGGAGATCTACATGTCCATACTAAGCACTCTTTCGATGCTTATATTTTTGGTACTACAGCCACTCCTGATGATGCTTATAAATACGCTAAAGGTGGAACGATTCAGCATCCTTTAGGTTTTGACATGCAACTGAGGGAACCGCTAGATTTTTACGCGGTAACTGATCATGGCTTTCTGATGGGTAATGTAGAATGGTGGGCCGACCCTAATAACACTACACCAGGCACTGAACCTTTTACAAACCTTAACATTCCTGAGAATAGAACCGTTGAATCGATTCCCAGAAGGGGAGCTTTGTTTGCTACTCAAGTCAGAAGCTTAGTTGCGGATTTCAATTTTATGGGAATGGTAAAGTATTTGTGGACGGGAGATCAGGCACGGGTGATAAGTATTTACGACGTTGATAAACACAGGTCAGCGTGGAGAGATATTATTCGTAGTGCCCAAGAACACAATGATCCCGGAAATTTTACGACCTTTGTAGCTTATGAATACACCAGCTCAACTACCCGTTCTGGTGAGAACGTAAGTACTCTCAATCCTCTTGGAACAGGGCCTTATGAAGGAGGAAACCTGCACAGAAATGTAGTTTTTAAAGGGGATCGTGTAACAGTTGAACCATTTTCAAGATTAAAATCTTTAAACCCTGAAGACTTGTGGACTTGGATGGATGGTTTAAGAGAAAGGGGTGTTGATACGTTAGCCATTCCTCATAATTCCAATGGCTCTAATGGTCAAATGTTTGAATTAGAAAATTGGGCAGGGTACCCAATAGGTAAAGAGTACGCTGAATTTAGAATGAGAAACGAGCCCCTTGTAGAAATAACACAAGTTAAAGGCACTTCTGATACACACCCCTTATTATCACCAAATGACGAGTGGGCAGATTTTGAAATTATGGACACCAGAGTAGGGGGAACAGGTTGGAGTAGGCCAGATGGAAGTTATGTCAGACAAGCGTATCTAGACGGTATAAGTTTACAAGAAGAACAAAGGGGTAATCCGTATAAATTTGGTCTAGTAGGAGCAAGTGATACTCATACGGGAGCTATTTCAGATGATGAATCAGATTTCCATTCCAAAATAGGTATCTTGGATGGAACCCCTCAAGGCAGAGGTTCGGTTCCGTTACCAGATGAGCAAGTTCAACTAATTATGGACAATGATGATTTACCCGGCGCTAGATTAATAGGTTTAAAGAAATTTGGAGATACTTATTACAGTAACCCCGGTTTTCGTCAATGGAGTGCATCTGGATTGGCTGTAGTTTGGGCCGAAGAAAATACAAGAGACTCCATTTTCAATGCTTTTAGAAGGAAAGAAACTTATGCCACATCTGGTAGTAAAATCAAATTGAGATTTTTTGCAGGAGAAGATTTAAGTGATACTTCTCTTTCGGACGAAGATCTAATTAAACAAGCTTACTCAAAAGGGGTGCCAATGGGAGGGGATCTTGTTGGTGGAGATGAGTCACCTGAATTTTTAGTTTGGGCGGTAAGTGACACCAGAGGAGCTCCGCTACAAAGGGTACAAATTATCAAAGGTTTTGCTGAAAATGCCATAGGTGAACCTGTAGGTAGGCCTAATGAACAGGTTTACGATGTAGCTTGTTCCGACGGTCTTGAAGTAGATCCTGAAACTCACAGATGCGCAGATAATGGAGCTAAAGTTAACCTTTCAGATTGTTCTATTAGCTCTAATCTAGGCGCTTCAGAATTAAAAACCTATTGGAAAGATCCTGACTTTAACCCTACCCAAAAAGCTTTTTATTATGTAAGAGTATTAGAGAACCCAACTTGTCGTTGGTCTACTTGGGACGCAATTAGAAATGGTGTCGAACCCAGACCAGACTTACACAAGACTCTACAGGAAAGAGCTTGGTCTTCACCGATCTGGTATACGCCTGAAGCATAGATATTAGAGGCCTTAATGACTAAGAAGTTACTCTCCTTCTTATGCATAGGTCTAGCTATTCTTCTACTAGATATTTGGTTTGATTCCAGTAATCAAGATAAAACTATCATCCTCTATGATGATGAGGTAAATAGTTTAATAGAAACTTGGACAGCACAAGTTGGTAGACCGCCAAATAACCAAGATTTTCAAGGAATTATCAACCAACTAGTTGAAGAAGAGATTCTTTATAGAGAGGCCTTAAAACTAAACCTAGATAAAGACGATATCATTATCAAAAGGAGACTGGCTCAAAAGATAGGTTTTTTAAAAGAAGAAGAACAGAGCAGGCCTCCCACTGAATCAGATCTTGAAGAGTATTTCCAATCTAAAGAAGCTGATTACTATATGGACAGAAGAATAAGCTTTAGTCATCTTTACTTCTCTAAAGAGAAGAATGGATCCGAAAGGGCAGTGAATGCCCTCAAAGTAATGCGAGATC
Organism: Gammaproteobacteria bacterium; assembly: GCA_012965075.1. Classification (GTDB taxonomy): domain Bacteria; phylum Pseudomonadota; class Gammaproteobacteria; order Magnimaribacterales; family Magnimaribacteraceae; genus AEGEAN-183. Next base: position 5,461 of record DTSY01000032.1, read on the forward strand.
ACAATAACCTACCTGATAGTGACCCTTTTTTAGTTGGAAAAAACTTTATCAATAAAACTTCCAAAGAGATTGATAGAGATTTTGGTGTTGGTTTTTCTGAAAATTTTATCTATAAAGAGGTGGGAGCTTGGGTAGGCCCTTTTGATTCCATCTATGGAACTCATTTAATTAAAATTTCTCAAATTACGGAAGCTAAATCACCTGATTTTGAAGAAGTGAAGAGAGCAGTATTAATTAACTATTTGTTGGATAAGAAACAAGAGAGTATGAAAAATTATATTGAAGATTTAAAAAAGGATTATGAAATTCAAATCAATCCTAAATTTAATTACCAAGATTAATGTCAAAATTAATTTTTTTAATTTCTTTAATCTTAATTAGTTTTAACAATCTTCAAGCCCACGAGTTAAATCCTGCTCGGCTAACTTTAAGCGAGGTTGAAACCAAGTCTTTTGATGTAGTTTGGAGATTTCCTTCTAATGTTTTAACGCAACCAGGAAGTGTTGTTTTTCCATCAGATTGCAAGGAAACACTTAACTCTTTGCCTGAGATAGAAGGTAAGTACCAAGTAACCATATCTAGCTTAGTTTGTGAGTCAGATCTGAGAAACCAAGAGCTGACAATTAAAGGATTGACCAGAATGACCGACGCTCTCATTAGTATTCAATTCATTGATGGAGGCCAGTATGAAGGTCTGGTATCAGTAAATAAACCTAAGGTGATGATTCCAGGGGAATCTAACCTATATCCTACCAATTACTTTTGGTTGGGCGTGGAACATCTTTTAAGCGGAATTGATCATTTAATTTTTGTTCTAGGTCTGATCTTCATAGTGGTTGGCTTTAAGACCTTGATTAAGACTATTACCGCCTTTACCTTAGCTCACAGCCTGACTCTTGCCTTATCTGTAACTGGTATCTTTCAATTACCCCAATCTAGCGCGGAAGCCCTGATAGCCTTAACTCTTATTTATTTGGCTCTAGAAGTGGGGAATGGAGAAAAATATAAGAAAACGCCTTGGTTATTAGCGTTTGGCTTCGGTTTATTACATGGGTTTGGGTTTGCGGGAGCCTTGTCTGAAATAGGATTCTCAGAAGCATCTTTACTTTATTCCCTATTTTTCTTTAATTTAGGCATAGAAGCGGGTCAGTTGCTGGTGGTACCATTTTTTGTGATGTTTGTATGGATACTAAACAGAATTAAGATTACTCAGATAACTTTTCAACTGTCTTCCTACCTGATCGGCGGAATAGCTTGTTTCTGGTTAATCGAAAGGGTCAACAAGATATTAATTTTTTAGGTTGATCATCCCTAGGGGGTGTATTACTATCAAGATTATAAAGCACTTATCCAAAGGTGTTTGAGTGTATAAATAATTATGGGGAGAAATTATGCATAATCTGAGAAAAATGGTTCGTAGCCTTATTTTATTTTCTCTTGTCCTGTTTAGTTTTAATGTTTTTGCTGCTGATGAAGAAGTTGAAGAAGTTGTAGTGACTGGTTCTTTGATTAAAGTCTCAGCGCAAAACCAAGCTGTTCCGGTTGATGTGATCAGTAGAGATGAGTTAGAAGCACAAGGAAGTCCTAATATGATAGACGTAATCCTTAACCTGCCTTCTATGTCAGGTACTCTAAACCAACAAGATCAGTTTCAAGGAAGTGGTGTTGCAACTGGAATGAAGAATATCAATATCCGTGGTATGGGAGGAGACAGAGGTCTTGTTCTTATCAACGGTAAGAGAGTTGCGGCTGCAGCTGTTAGATCAGCAAAATCAGCTGTTTATCCTGTTGATGTAGGTAACTTTCCTATGATTGCAATGCAAAGAATGGAATTACTGAAAAATGGTGGTGCGGTAACTTATGGATCTGACGCTATAACAGGTGTCCTTAACTTCATAACAAGAAAGGGATTTGAAGGCTTTGAGGTTAAAGCAAACTTTTCTGATAATGATGGAAGTGATGGCGATCGGAATGTTTCTATGGTTTGGGGTACTGGCAATAGCGGTGCTAATTTAATGATAGCACTAGAGTATGAGAAAAGAGACAGGCTCCCTATTTGGGAAAGGAGTTTTGTAGACTACAGTTCACCTAGTGGATGGCCTCTAGGTATATCTTCTTTTGGTAATCCAGGAGGATTTGGACCTGCTGCAGGTTGGCCAGGTACCTTATATGGTGGTTTAGATACGGATCCGAAATGTGGATATGCATCAGAGTTCACAAGTTCCTTTGCTCTTAGCTTGGGAAGATGCGGATATAACTACACACCTTTCTTTAACTTAATTGATGAGCAGGAAAGACACAAGATCTATGTTCAAACAGAGTTTGACGTAACTGATTCCACTTCAGTTTACGTGGATGTGCTTTATGCAGACTTAGAAGGTTGGTATAACACCTCTCCTAGTTTTCCACACACAAACCCAGGATCTTCTAATTACTGTGCTGGGGATCCATTAACATGTACTTCTGCAGTACCATACTTTATGTATGTTCCGCTTAATAACCCTGGAGCAGTAGATTTCTTATCTACACTAAGTGCAGAAAGGCAAGCTCAATACCAATCAGCAGGTGGATTGCATTTTTGGGGTAGAACTTTAGCAGTTGAAGGTCCTTCACAAAGCGGTAAGCGTTTTCATGAAACCATGAGGTTGAATGCAGGAATTCTACATTCTTTTAACAGTGGAATGGATTTAGATGTATCTGTTACTTATACAAATCATTCAGTGGATGGTTTTACATTTGATCCACTTCATTTGAGAGTTCAAGATGCTCTGGCAGGACTTTCAGGCCACAGTTGTCCAAGAGTTGGGTCTAACCCTTGGGATGCAGCAAATGATGCACTTCGTGGAGACACTGCTTCAGGTTGTTATTGGTACAATCCTTTTGGATCTGCTATAGGAGCTACTGGAGGAAGTGCTCTTGCTAATCACCCCTCTGTAAGACAGTACTTCAATGGAGTTGCTTCTGGTATCACTCAAGTAGAGAACGTAGTAACTGAAGCTACATTGACTGGAGAATCAGACATCGAAATGGGTGGAGGAAATCTTGCTTGGGCTGCTGGTTATCAGTATAGATGGTGGGATAGTCAATACAATCCTACTGGAGACAACAGAGTGGATGGACCACAAAATTCACCTTTTGTATTCTTGGGAGTATCCCAGGAGAGTTATATAGAAACTAGAGTTTGGTCACTGTTTGGTGAAGCACTTTTACCTATCTCAGAAAATACCACTGTGACTATTGGTGCTCGTCATGAAGATTATGGTTTAGACTCTATAACCAAGCCTAAACTTTCCATAATCTCAGATGTGTCAGATAAGGTAACGCTAAGAGCTTCTTATGAACAGGTATTTAGAGTTCCTAGCATACCAACTCAATCTTCATACTCTCTAGAGCTTTATGCGCCAGCGGGTGAATATATTCAGATTGAAACTCCTGTTCCTTCTTCTTTAACCCCTGAAGAATCAACTAACATAGGATTTGGAGTTATTGTTAGACCTAGTGATCAGCTTACTGTTAATTTAGATTATTACTCTCTCGCTTTAGAGGGTCCTTTTAACAGAGAAGCTTCTACTTGTGCTTGTTCAGATAAAATAACTGCTACAGGTGCACTTTATGATCCTGCAGTAAATGTTCCACAAGATATCACAATGATAATCGCTGAATTAATCAACGGTGATGATGTAGATACCGCAGGAGTAGATTTAGAGGTTAAATACAACTTTGAAAATGACTTAGGTAACTGGTCAGTTGGTGGAAACCTGAATCATATCTTAGAGTATGATGTTTCTGGAACAGCTGATGGCAACGCATATGATGCTGCTGGTAAATACAATCTACGTTCTACAGTGCTTCCAATTGAATTACGTATGATGCCAGACCTTAAGCTTAATGTTTATGCATCTTTATTAATGAATAATGGTATTTATGCAAGACTTTATGCTAGGTACATTGATGGAGTAGAAATACCTGATACTTTTGATTCATTGGGCACTATGCAAGGTGCTGGTTACTTTATGGATCAACAAATCGATGATCATCTAACCTATGACTTTCATATAGGTTTCAGCGCTTTTGGAGATAAAGTGGAAACAACTTTATCAGTGATTAATTTAACTGATGAAGAACCTCCATTAGTTCCTCATGAGCTTGCGTATGATGCTAATACTCATAACCCAGTTGGCAGGATTATTAAGGTGGGTATTGATTATAAGTTGTAATAAAAGCAAACTTAACATCTAAAGAGAAGGCCTCACTTAGAGGCCTTCTTTTTATGTAGAAAGTTATTTATGAACAATATAAGCGATAAAGATCCAAGTTATGCCTGGGTAATGGTTGCTTGCGTCTTTGTCTTAAGCGCTCTTTCTTTTGGTACTTTGGCTTCCTTGTCTGTGTTCCTGAAGCCTCTTTCTCTGGAGTTTGGTTGGTCTCGAGGACAAGCCTCGTTCGGTTACACTGTCATTTCTTTTGCTTCTGCTGCCTTTGGAGTTTTTTGGGGTTATATCGCAGATAAATACGGCACTCGTTGGTTTGGGATCGTTGCAGCCATAATGATGTCTTTGTCCTTATTTTTATTGAGCAAACAAACTAGTATTTACCATTTTTATGGATTTTATTTTCTATTTGGCGCTTTTGGAAACGCAATGGTAACAGCTCCTTTATTTGCTAATGTTGGCTTTTGGTTCCGTAAAAACCCTGGATTGGCTTTGGGAATTACTGCGGCTGGCGGAGCAGTAGGGCAGGGCTTAATTCCTTATTTTTCTGGAATAATCATTGAAAGTGACGGCTGGCAAGCTGCGTATTACTTTATGGCAATTATTTACCTATTAATAGCCATTCCTGCTGCACTATTCATCAGGGAATCACCTTGGCGTGAGCAGGCTAGAACTTCAGTTGAGGAAGAACCCAGAGACTTTCCTTTATCTGAAAAAGAAGCCATCACTTGGCTTTGTTCGGCTGTAATATTTTGTTGCATCTGCATGTCAGTACCAATTGTCCATTTAGTTCCACTATTAACTGATGCTGAATTTACAATAGAGTTTGCAACCAGCGTCTTAATGGTTCTAATGTTTTGTGGGGCTTTTGGAAGAATTTTGGGAGGAAAGTTAGGAGATATGATTGGAGCCTTACCTGCTTACTTGCTCATGTCTTTTGGTCAGGCTATCTCTGTAATATGGTTCCCCTATGTAACTAATCCAATGGGACTTTATTTGTTAGCAGCTTTCTTTGGTTTTACTTACTCAGGTGTAATGTCTAGTATTTTAGTTTGTACCAGAATGATGGTATCAGCAAAGTTTGCTGGTAGAGCCAATAGCCTAGGCTCTTTCTTTGGTTGGACGGGAATGGGATTGGGCGGCTTTTTAGGTGGATACTTTTTTGACTTATACGGGGACTATTTCTGGTCTTTTGCTTTTGCTTCCATTATGGGAAGTATTAACTTAGTAATTTTATTGAGGTTCTGGTTAAGGATAAATAGGCTAACTCTTCATAAGCCGTAAGAGGAATCTTCTTAATCCTTTAAAATCTTCTTTACTTACTGGAAACAAACCTTCGAGATTTTTCTTATCTTCCTTATATCTTTTACCTGCTAAATAAAAACAGGGAATTGAAGTGGCACTTATGCAAGTAAATATTATTAAAGTCCAGGTATAAGGTTCTTCAAAATTATTAATTTTCAAGAGATTTACACAGATACCTCCAACTAAAGATCCTATGGTCAGACCTATAAGGTTTAAGGTCATTATATAAAAGGCTACCACTGTAGCTCTTATATTATTTGGTACTAGTTCTTGAACTACAGAGAAGGTAGGTCCAAAAAAACAGCCTACTTGGAACCATCCTAGGGCTACTCCAGTCCAAAAAATAAAAGTATTAGGTTCTACAAATCGATAATAGATAAATATTGGAAAAGTAATTAAAGCTAACCAAAAAAGAAACATAGGCCTTCCTTGGTTAGTTTTTTCCTGCCACCAGTCACTAAACATCCCTCCAAACAGATTGCCTAGCATTCCAGCTGAAACCCCTATCCATCCTGTTATTTGAGCAATTTCAGAACGCTCAAAACCTCTTTCTTGGACATACCATAGTTGATCAAAAACAGCTGCTCCAAGGACAATGTGATAGAGAACACCTGCAAGGATAGTGAATCTAAGGGCTGAGGAAGTCCAAAGCGCTTTGACTAGAGTAATTATTATTTCTATTGTAGATTCACGAGAAAGTGAAGGTTTTTCCTCCTTGATTTGTGCACTTTTTCTGGGCCTCTCTTTAAAAAGCAGGGTACTCAGACCTAGTAGTAAACCAATCCCTCCAAGAAGATAAAAACAGTTTCTCCATCCTATTAACTCACCTAAATATCCTGCAATAAGTAGACTTGCTCCAGCACCTATTGGAACCCCCATATAATAAAAACCCGCTGCAAAACCCATTCTTTTCTCTGGGAAAGAATCTGAGAGCAAAGACATTGATGTTGGCGTTAAAATTGATTCACCGACTCCTATAAATATCCTAGGAAGTGCTATGGTCACAAACCCTTTAGCGGCACCGGTTAGGCCAGTAAAAATACTCCATAGAACTACCCCAATTGCTATTAGCTTAGGTCTATTGACTGTATCAGCCAATACCCCCATAAATAACCCCATGACTGAGTAAAAGGCTATGAAAGCTAGGCTGGTTAGAAAACCATACTGAATATCTGTTAGACCCAAATCAGGAACTATAAAATTTGCGAAACTCGATATTAACTGCCTATCCACAAAGTTAAGCGTGTTTAATAGAGTCAAGAAAAATAGTAAAGGGTAGGCTTTTTTCATTAAATAAAAAGTTGGTTAAATGACTATAAGCATTCGTAAGTTGCGTTTATAAGTTCTATGGACCTGCCGTCAGCGTTGAAATTATCTAGCATTCTATTCATCACATATGAAACACCAATTTTATTTTCCGGATCACCAAAGGCACATGAACCGCCATAGCCTGAATGACCAAAGGCTCCTTCAATGGGGCCATAAATTACCTTGTGTTTGTTGAGAATAAAACCAACACCCCATCTAACTTGAACTGCTAAGACCAGATCTCTGCCTTCTATTTGCATTGTAGTCATTTGGTTAACTGTATCGTCTTTAAGGAGTTTTAAGCTGTTGTCTTCAGGGACTATCAAGCTATAGAATTTTGCAAGACCCCCTGCATTTCCTTGCCCATTAGCCGACGGTATTTCTGCCTGTCTCCATGCTTTGGTATTTTGAATATCTAGAGTTCCTGCAGAGTTACGTTGTGATTTTTGTGCCTCTGTTAGCTCTATTTTTTGTTGATCAGAATTTTCATTCCTAACGATATCAAAAGGTACTAACTCTGCCACACGATGATCTTCAGATTCAGGTAATCCGATAAAGAAATCTATTTCATGCTGATCTCCTACTTCCTCTCTAAAATAAGTTCCCAAAGATTTACCAGTTACTCTCAAAATTAACTCTGAAGTTAACCAGCCAAATGTCATTGAATGGTAACCAGAAGCTGTACCTGGTTCCCAAATTGGAGTCATACCGGCTAATTTTTCTGCCATCAGACTTTGATTGTAATAGTCATCAACGTTTCTGGTTTCAGGAGAACAAATTCCTGCCTGGTGGGACATAAGCATACCTACCGTAATATCTTCTTTTCCATTGTTAGCAAATTCGGGCCAATAGGTACTTACTTTTT
>DTSY01000033.1 GCA_012965075.1 Gammaproteobacteria bacterium
TGCGAACAACAGGAAAAGGGACTGAGCCAGTCCCTTTTTTGTTAATGCTTCTTTTTTATTTTCTTTAGAAAGGAGTGAAAGTAGTTTTTTTATAAATTACGTACATCCCACATCTTCCACATAGTTAATACAACCATTAGAAAAAGTAATATTCCGATCATGGGGCCAGGAATTTTATTTAGTAGGTTTTTTATAAACTCTTAGTAATTTTTTTTCAGAATTGTGAAGGCCTCTTTAGCAACCTGAATTATGGTTGCTAAGTCTTCTTCAGAATGGGCGGTAGATATAAAATGATTGTGGTAACCCAACATATAGACTCCACGCTTTACACACTCGTCTATCCAAGAGAAATGTACTTTTGTTTCAACTTCAGCTAATCGAAAATAAGGCATAGCTGGAACTCCAGAAGCAATAAATTTATATCCAAATTCATCAGCAGTCTCGATTAAAGAACTTTTTAATTTCTTTCCATAATCATTCATCTTGTTAGCAGCATCAGACTTCTTCAGCTCTAGGAGAGTTGCAATAGCAGCTGCCATAGGAGCAGCACTGAAGAACTGAGTTCCTGTGAAATAAACTTCTTCCGCTGCTTCTTTAAGTGCATTACTACCCACTAAAGCGGAAAGAGGGTAACCGTTAGCTATTGCTTTACCAAAACAGATAAGATCTGGTGTAAAACCATAAGCTACATTGGATCCCGCAAGGTTTATTCTGAAGCCTGCACGGACATCATCCACTATAAGAACTATGCCATGCTGTTTACAGAGAGCTGATACTTTTTGCCAATACCCTTCTGCTGGAAGTTCATTATCTCTAGATACTGGATGGTTGTAAGGAGAAGATATAAAACAAGCAATTTCATCAGAGTGATTGACTAGAATTTCTTCAAAAGATTCTAGATCATTCCACTCAACAGTTAATACATGGTTAGCATCTGAAGAGACAGTCCCTGGACGACCCTTTTCTTGCATCCAAGGTGTAGCTCCATGATAGCCATCACGTACTTTTACTATCTTTTCTTTTCCCGTTGCTGCCCTTGCAACCATCACTGCCAGATTAGTACTATCACCACCGTTCTTACCAAAAAGGGCCCATTCAGCCGCATCAACCATTTCTACTAAAGTTGTCGCTAAATCAACCATTACAGGCGAAGCAAGACTAACAGTGTTACCCAGACCATATTGAGACTTAGCTGCCTCATCTACCTCAGGATGGTTGTAACCTAATATTGCCGGACCATAGGCACACATAAGATCTATGTACTTATTATCATCAATATCCCAAAAATGAGCTCCTTTAGCTTTGGAGAAAAATACAGGCCCTGTATCTCTTATTGCATATTTATAATGACCAAAAACTCCTCCTGGAATGACCTCTTTAGCCTTTTCTAATAAATTATGCGATTTCTTCATTTTATAAACACTCATAGTTTGTCATCCCCTTTTATTGATCATTTTGCATTAATCTCTGGCTTGGTTGAAAACAGATCTACTTAATGACACGTAGACAAAATAAAGATTTAAAACTACCCATAGCCAGTAGTAAAAATGCCTATATATAGAAAGCTGAGTAGGTGTATCTCTTAAGTCTAATAAAAGAAATACACAGCATAAACCCCAAATAGCAGTCATAAACAAATTCAAAGATTTCTTTTCTTTAACTCTAAAAGGATGCAGATATTTAAGGGGAATAAAAGTCATTACTGAAAAGAAAACAATAGCTAAAAAGTTAGTTAGTTGTGAAGTTCCAATTACAAATAAATAAAAAATGACTATGTTCCAAGCAGCAGGAAACCCTCTAAAATAATTGTCTTCGGTTTTCAGTTTTGTATTTGCAAAAGTGTAACAAGAAACAATTAAAATTAAAGCTACAGCCAGTAGAGTAAGTTGTGAAGGCACTAAACTAAACCAGTACACAATAACTGCTGGAATAAAAACATAATTTAGATAATCAACTATATTATCGAGTATAGAGCCATCTATGGCAGGTACCATTTCTTTGACTTGGTAGCGCCTAGCGAAAGTACCATCAACTCCATCTATAAAAAAAGCCAGCGAAAGCCATATGAAAGCTAGAAAAATATTGTCACTTAAAATAGCTACTAAGGATAAAAAACCTGCCAGAGCTCCCAAAGCAGTAAAAATATGAACTAACCAGGATTGAACTTTATTAACCATAAATAGATGAAGCTACTTCATGCTTTCAAGCATGGTCTGCATCTTTTGATGAAGCATATTTACTGCTTGAAGTGGTCTTACAATTACCTTGAATTCTGTTATTTTCCCTTCCTCATTCCAGCTAATTAAATCAACTCCATTGATATATATGCCGTCCATTTCTGATTCAAATTCTAATAAAGCAGACTTTTCTCCAATAATCTCTTTTATGTATTTGAAGTTCGATTGATTCTTATTACTATCAGAAACCTCTTCTTTAGCTCCTTCTCCAAACACACCCCCAGCAGCCATCAAATACATCTTGGTTATTTCTTTGCCTTTTTGAGGTGTGAAGACAACAGGAGAATAAAAAACAACATCTTCAGCAAGCAATTCATCTAACTCATCCATGTCATTGGATTTCATTACTTCATACCATTTTTCTACTGTATTCATATTTTCCCCTAATTGTGATAACAGGTTTATTATTGTAAATTGAAAACTTAATTAATTATAAGGTATTAATATGCTTACACTATTTTACGCGGGAGCTTTGACTCTAATAGCGCTTTTCTTGGCTTTTAAGACAGGACAAAAGAGACTTGCTTCCGAGACGATGCTGGGAACGGGAGACAGCTTCGAACTGCTTCAAGCAACTAGAGCACATGGTAATCTCGTCGAGAATGCTGTCTTCTTTTTACTACTCACAGGACTTCTAGAAGTAAGTGGAGCAGTTTCCAATCTAACTATAGGAATTTTAGGGGACCTCTTTATTCTTGCCAGGATCTCTCACGCTTACGGAATACTTCAGCCAGAATCTGTGAGTATCTTTAGAACCATCGGAGCAGGTACTTCGATGTTAGTTCTGCTAATTTTAGCTGCTTTGGCTATATGGATTTCTGGATCTTGGTTGCTCGTTAACAATTGGGGCTTCTAAATTTCTCCGTTTAAGTATTCTATGGTTAAGTGAGATAGTGCTTTTACGCCCACAGGTAAGGCGCCATCGTCAACATAGAAAAAAGGAGAGTGATTGCCTGGTGTGGTTAAAGGATCCGCGTCAGGTTTATTAACCCCTAGAAAGAAATAGAAACCCGGAACTTCTTGAGAGAAGAAGCTAAAATCTTCTGCCCCCGTTGTTCTTTCAGATCTGTAAA
>DTSY01000034.1 GCA_012965075.1 Gammaproteobacteria bacterium
CTTTCAATTAAATCCATAATAGTACCTCCTAACTTTTATCTTACTCTGTGCCAATCACCTTCACAAACTACATAAAGTAGCGTCTGTTGAGTACAACTTTTTATAGCAATTTTAAGTGACAACTTATAGCTTTAGGAGTAATTTAAGAAAGTGAAAATTAATCACCTTTTTTTAATTTTCTCTGCTATTTTTATTACTTCTTGTGGAGGCGGTGGAGGCAGTGGCTCTGATTCTGGACACGCTCGCATATATGACTGGGACAGTAGTGCTTGGACCCAACGAGGTTCCGACATCGATGGCGAGGCCGCGGGAGACCACAGTGGTATTCAAGTAGATATCTCTGATGACGGCAATACCCTAGCTATCGGTGCTAGAAGGAATGATGGCAATGGCGAAAATGCTGGGCACGTTCGCATCTACGATTGGAATTAAATAATGGTTGGCATTAGATTTTTTATTGATATTTACATTCTTGTTTTCCTTGGTACAACTTATGGTGCAAGTCCTATTGAGACCACCAACATGATGAAGATTAAATAAAGAAATTAAGCCGCTTTAATTGATAACCCAAAATCGTTAGCTGAAACCTTTACTTCCGAACCTTCCTTAATTTCTTCGTTTATTATTTTTTCAGCCAAAGGGTTTTGGAGATGATTTTGTAAAACTCTCCTCAGAGGTCTGGCGCCATAAACAGGGTCAAAACCTTTTTCAACTAGCCAGGATTTTGCTTTCGAATCCAGCTCAAGACTGATATGTTTTTCGTTCATCAAGTTGTTGAGAGAACTAATTTGAATGTCAAGTATTCCCTCTAAATCTTTTTTAGAAAGTTTTTCAAAAATGAGAATCTCATCAATTCGGTTGATAAATTCTGGACGAAAAGTCCTGTTAATCTCTTCATTAACCAATAACTTTTGTTCTTTGGTTAAAACCGGTGTTTTTGAATCAATTAAATATTGGGACCCTAGATTGGAAGTCATTATGAAAACCACGTTAGTAAAATCTATGGTTTTTCCTTGACCATCAGTTAATCTGCCGTCATCTAAGATTTGCAGAAGGACATTAAAAACATCCGGATGAGCTTTCTCAATTTCGTCGAGTAAAATAATTTGGAAGGGTTTTCTTCTCACAGATTCAGTGAGAGATCCTCCCTGTTCGTAACCGATATAACCAGGAGGAGCACCAAGCATTCTAGAAACAGAATGTTTTTCCATATATTCAGACATATCTAGTCTGGTCATAGCTGACGCATCATTAAATAAATACTCTGCTAGAGCTTTAGTCAGTTCCGTCTTTCCTACCCCTGTAGGCCCCAAAAACAAAAAGCTTCCAATGGGTCTTCTTTTATCCTGCAAACCTGCTCTGGCTCTCCTTACTGCATTAGAAACGGCCTTGATAGGGTTGTATTGTCCTATGACTCTCTTAGAAAGGCATTGCTCCATTGACAGCAATTTGTCCTTTTCTTCTTTCAGGAGATCAGTAACGGGTATGCCAGTCCATCTTTGAACAACTTTAGCAATGTCTTTTTCATCAACTTCTTCCTCAATCTGCAGATCAGATGAAGCCCAATTTGCATTTTCAAGTCCTTGCTCTATTTCTGGAATGGTCCCGTATTTAATTTCACTTGCCTTTTCCCATTCCGAATTACGTTCAGCTGATTCTAACTCTAACCTTGCTTGGTCCAAGTTTTCCTTCAGTCTTTGAAGGGAAGATATTCTTTCTTTTTGTGCCTGCCATTTGGTGCTTAAATCCAAGGATTCGGCTTCTAGTTTATTAAGGTTTTCGACAATCTCTTTTATTCTTTCTTTTGAGTCTTTATCGGATTCTTTCATCAACGCTTCTTTTTCAATTTTCAATTGGATGATTTTTCTATCAACGAGATCTAAGCTTTCTGGTTTGCTGTCTGCCTGCATTCTGATGCTTGAACAAGCCTCGTCCATTAAATCTATCGCCTTATCTGGCAAAAACCTTTCGCCGATGTAACGTGAAGAAAGCCGAACCGCAGCGATTACTGCTTTGTCACTAATTCTAATGCCGTGATGTAGCTCATATTTCTCCTTAAGACCCCTTAGGATGGAGACAGCATCTTCTGTGGATGGCTCATTGATTAAAACGGATTGGTATCTTCTGGCTAGAGCAGCGTCTTTTTCTATATGCATCCTGTATTCATCAAGGGTAGTAGCTCCTATCATATGCAGTTCACCTCTAGCCAACGCCGGCTTAAGCATATTAGATGCATCCATGGCTCCGTCCACTTTTCCAGCACCCACTAGAGTATGTAATTCATCAAGGAAAAGTATGATATCTCCTTCGTTGGCTTTAATTTCATCTAAAACGGATTTTAGCCTTTCTTCAAATTCTCCTCGGTATTTGGAACCAGCAAGAAGGGCGGCTAAATCCAAAGCAAGTAGCTTCTTATGCTTTAAGCTCTCAGGAACATCGCCTTTTATTACTCTTTGAGCTATTCCTTCCACTATGGCAGTTTTACCGACCCCCGGATCTCCAATTAAAACAGGATTATTTTTGGTTCTCCTGGAAAGGATTTGTAAAATTCTTCGTATTTCTTCTTCTCTCCCGATTACTGGATCAAGCTTGCCATTTAATGCCAAATCAGTAATGTCAATAGTGAACTTCCTCAAACTATCTAGGGTATTTTCTCCATCTTGCGTATTGATCGCCTTTCCTTTTCTTACTGTTTCTGCTTGGTCTTGGATAGTTGATAAATTAAGGCCAATTTCTCCTAATACTTCTTTAATCTTAGGATCATTTGATGCTACTAGTGCCACGAAAAGTTTATCTGTAGCTACAAAAGAATCCTCTGAGTTCTGAAGCGATTTTTCAGCGTTCTGCAAAACAGACAACGAAGAATTGGAAAAGGATTGTTGGTTTGGATCTAGATTTTTAACTGTAGGTAACTCTTCAATTTTTTTATCAGTTAACTCTATAAGCTTTTCTGGTTGGGTTCCTTGGGAGATAAAAATTTCCTTAACTAATTCATCTTCCAGCGATGATCTGAATATGTGCAAGGGTTCAACTAATTGATGATTATTGGCTGAAGCAATAGAACATGCATTCAAGACCATCTTGCTTGAATTTTCAGTAAATTTATTTAAATCCATAACCTTAAGATTGGTGTAAAAACTAGAAATTCAAGCTAAAAATCCATGCATTGGTGACATCAATGCAAAAAAAGCATGTAAACTTAGGGCCTCGATATTTATGAATCTTGATTTAACCATACTGCTAGTCTTGGCACTTTTAGCTCTA
>DTSY01000035.1 GCA_012965075.1 Gammaproteobacteria bacterium
AAAAGAGTAATTAGAATTATCTTGATTATCGGCCTTTCCATTCAGGTGCTCTTTTTTCTGCGAAAGCTACAGGGCCTTCTACGAAATCTTCGCTGCTTAACAAGTCTCCTACAGCAGAATACTGAGCTTGCATTGACTTCTCTAAATCAGATTCATTTAAACTCTGATAAGCAACTTGTTTAGTTGCCCTGATAGACATAGGAGAACAAGCTTCAATATCTATTGCCCACCTTCTAGCAGTGTCCATCAATTCTGGCTGGGAAACTACTTCATTAACTATGCCTAACTCTTTAGCTTCCTCTGCCCCTACGTGTCTTCCAGTTAGCATCATACCCATAGCATTTTTCATTCCAATTTGTCTGGGTAATCTTTGCATGCCCCCAGCTAGCGCTGCTAATCCTACTTTAGGTTCAGGAAGAGCAAAGCGAGCGTTGTCTGATGCAATTATTAAGTCACAGGCTAAGGCTATTTCGAATCCTCCTCCCATGGAAACACCATTAACTGCAGCAATAAGGGGTTTATTCAAATTAAATCTACTAGTTAAGCCAGCAAATCCAGTACTAGGCATACCTGATCTATCTCCTCCAGAGGCTTGATATTTAAGATCGTTACCTGCTGAAAAGGCTCTGTCACCAGCTCCCGTAATAATACCAACCCAAAGATTTTCATCTTTATCAAATTCATTCCAGACTTCATCAAATTCTATATGCGAAGGGGGATGAAGTGCATTCATCACATCAGGTCTGTTTATAGTAACCTCTAGCACATGACCATTTATTTCAGTGGTCAAAAATTCATAATCTGATCTCATTATTTTCTCCTCTTTAAAAGAATTAAGAATATCAGTCTATTGGTTTATAGTCATGTCTTCTAAAGAAAGAAAGGCTATGAAGCTAGGAATATTGTTAACAGACCATGTAATGGATAAATTAAGAGTTACGCATGGAGATATGGCTGATTTTTATGAATACATATTTGGTAAAGTAGATTCTTCCATTTCATTAAAAATTTTTGAAGTAGTTGATGGAGTTTATCCCAAGAATATTGACGAATGTCAGGGCTACCTTATAACGGGAAGTAGATTTAGCGTATACGATGAAGTTGATTGGATTAAAAGGCTAAAAAGATTTGTACTAGAACTGCATCAACTTAAGAAGCCTCTGATAGGAGTTTGCTTTGGACATCAACTGATAGCTCAGGTTTTAGGCGGAGAAGCTAAAGAAGCAGAATCAGGTTGGACGATTGGAAACCAAACCTATAATTTTGCAGAAGACTTACCTTGGATAAAAAGAGATGATTCTTCAGTAAAGCTTCTTCATAGCCACAAAGATCAAGTTACCCAACTACCTCCTAATGCTAAGTTAATTGCCTCAACTGAAAAAGTACCCATAGCCATGTTCTGTATAGAAAATCACATATTTTCACATCAAGGGCATCCAGAATTCACACCTGATTATGTGCGTGATGTAGCAACTATAAGGAGAAAAGTGTTAGGAGAGGGGGTATATAGGAGAGCAGTGGATAATCTTGAGAAAGAAACACCAGATAATGAAACTGTTGCAAAATGGTGGGTAAATTTCTTTCGATCTAAAACTTAATAAGGCGATTGAGTATCATCTATAGTTATTCTCTCCATTCTTCTAACCTGAGGCCAGTAATTATTATCCGGTTTATGAATAACTGATCGATTGTCCCAGAAAGCTATAGAGTTAACTTCCCAAGAAAATCTACATTGGTATTTTTCTTGCTTAATGTGTTCACAAAGAAAATCAAGTAATCCTTTAGATTCTGAATCACTCATAGATTTTATCTTTAAAGTGAAAAGACTATTTACGAAAATGAGTTTTTTTCCTGTAATAGGGTGTGTTCTGATAACAGGATGTTCAATAGGAGGGTTATCTATTAAAGCTTGACTAAGTTTTTCTCTTCCATACGGCTCAGCCAAGCTTTCTTTAAAACCATGTTCAAAACTGTGGATAGCAGTCATAGGCATTAAAGATTCTTTCATCTCTTTAGATAAATCGTTGAATGCAGCTGACAGGCTAGAAAATAGGGTGTCACCTCCTTTTTTTGGGATAACCTTACCCAAAAGAATGCTTCCAAGAGGAGGTATTTGTTTGAACGTCATATCGGTATGCCATTTTTCTATTTTTGAAGGATTCTTTTCATCATTTTCTAAAATAGTTATTTCAGGAAAATCTTCTACCGTAGGATAAACAGGATGGCTTTGAAGCTTTCCAAAGCGTAAAGCAAAGTCTTTGTGTTGCTGAGGTGATATTTCTTGATCTCTAAAGAAAATAACTTCATTTTCTGCCAAAGCATGAGAGATAAAAGCAGTTAGATCTTCATCTAATGGCTCTCTTAGATCAATTTCCTCTATAGTGGCTCCTAGCGCAGAGTCCTCTTTATTTATTTTTGCCATATCCTTACACTCACATTCTAAAATGAATATCTAAAAGGAAGAAATATTTATATGCATTTAAACCTATTATTAATAAGACATGCCAAGTCAAGTTGGGCTAATCCAAGCCTTGGTGATTTTGATAGACCCTTAAATGATAGAGGTAATCACAATGCACCATTAATGGGCAAAAGGATAAAAAATTATAATCTGGATTTAGATACAATTATTTCCAGTCCCGCAAATAGAGCAAAAACTACAGCAAAGTTGATTGCCCAGGAAATTAACTTTGATCTAAAGAGCATTGAATATCAGTCAGACCTTTACCATGCCTCTAGTCAAATATTTATAAGTGCTTTATCTGTACAAGAAAAAGAAAGTATTGCTATAGTTGGCCATAATCCTGGGATACAAGATTTTAGTTATTGGCTATGTTCTGAACCCACTATAAATTTTTCTACTTGTGGGGTAATACATATTTCTTTTAATTTAGATGAATGGGCAGAAATTCATAGAAATTGTGGAGTAATGAGATCTTTTGAATATCCCAAGATGTTTACATGAAAAAAATTGTTAAAGGTTTCCTGTTCTTAATTGCTAGCTCATTAATCTTAATAAACTGCGGAGGTGGAGGAGGCAGCTCAAGTTCTGAAGAACCTCCTGTAGTTCAATTACCTAACTTTACTGTGAATACTTGGCCTGGAAATACCTGGCAGGTAGTTGATCCAGCAAGGGCTAATATGGATAACTTCAAGCTACAGCAAGCACTAGATTATGCTTTTGTAGAAAACAGGAATACCCAAGCTGTAGTAGTAATAAGACATGGTGTAATTGT
>DTSY01000036.1:0-1257 GCA_012965075.1 Gammaproteobacteria bacterium
AATAAACAAGACCGCATGAAAGCAAAGTATGTGGTGCATTCAAACGGACCTTTAAATAAACCGAAACTTCCTGCAATAACTGGCATAAATGATTTTAAAGGTCATACCTTTCATACCAGTAGATGGGACTACGAGTATACAGGCGGCAATTCGTTTGGAAACTTGTCTCGTCTCAAAGATAAAAAAATAGCTGTTATAGGAACTGGTGCTACTGCTGTGCAATGCGTTCCTCATTTAGGAGAAAGTGCCGAGAAGTTATATGTTTTTCAAAGAACACCTTCCTCTATTGATATAAGAAACAATCAACAAACTGATTCTGATTGGCTTTCAAATCAAAAGCCAGGATGGCATAACAAAAGAAGAAATAATTTTGAGTCACTTCTAACTGGAGCTCCTATAAAAGAAGATTTAGTATCCGATGGATGGACTGAAGCCTTTAGACTTCTTTTCGGAAGTATTCGCGACAAAGCCCCTTCTAAATTGAAGATGTTCTCTTGGGCAGTAACTTCTGTTGCTTCTCCTGATATGTATAAGTTAGGCTTTAAACAATTCATGACAAATAAAGCTATAGCTTACATGGACTTGGGGAACGCTATGCAAATGGCTGATTATCAAAAAATGGAAATGGTAAGAGCTAGAGCTGATGAAGTAGTTCAAAATAAAGAAACTGCAGAGTCATTAAAGCCTTACTATAACCAATTCTGTAAAAGACCTTGCTTTCATGATGAATACCTACAAACTTTTAATCTTCCTAATGTTGAATTAATTGACACCGATGGAAAGGGGTTAAGCGAAATATCAGAAAAAGGTATTATTTTTGACGGCAAAGAGTACGAGGTTGATTGCATTATCTTTGCAACTGGTTTTGAAGTCGGAACTGATTATAGTCGAAGAGCTGGGTATCAAATTTATGGTGTTGATGGAGTCTCCGTTTCTGAAAAATGGCAAGAGGGTCTATCCACTTTCCATGGAATGCATTCAAAAGGATTTCCCAATTGCTTCTTTTTTGGTCCTGCTCAATCTGGATTTACAGCCACCTTCACTTACTCACTAGATGAACAAAGCATCCACTTAGCCTATATTCTTAAAACTGCAAAAGAAAAAGGAGCCTCAAGAATAGAAGCTACACAAAAAGCAGAAGATGATTGGGTAAAAACTATAATAGAAAAAGCAAGATTGGTTGCAGATTTTCAGGAGAAATGTACCCCTGGTTATTACAATAATGAAGGTAATCTTAACCGGAAACCTCAAAACGGT